>JAMOVQ010000123.1 GCA_027067575.1 Thermoanaerobaculia bacterium
CGGGGGCGGTCCCGGGGTGCGAGACTCGCGGCCCCGTTCATCCAAAGTCGATGACCCGAACGCCCTCCAACGAAGCCCAGGCGGCCGGCAGCGACGCCGCAGGCGGCGCCAGCGCGTCGCACGGGCGGCCCGGGGGGAGCTCGCTCCCACCGGGACGCGCGGGCGAGGCGCGCAGCCCGCGCGAAGCGCGGGGGCCGGCCGCCGGTTCGCCCCCCGGCCGAGCCGTACGCACGCGGTCGAGACGCTCGCCGGGCTGGGAGGCAGAGAAAAAGAGTGTCCCTTTTTCCGAGCGATCGAGGACGCCAGGAGAAATGGGCCGGCGTGGGGGCGGCTTGCCGGGTGGGGTCGCTTCTGCCCGTGGCCCTCTCGTGTACCATGCGGGGGTGCTGTCCGCCGCCCTCCTCCTCGGCGCTCTTCTCACCGGCCCGCCCGCCGTCGGGTGGCACCGGTGCGAGCTCGAGGCTCACAGGCTCTTCCTGAAGGCCACGGCGTCGATCACCGTGGAGCGCTGCCCGCTCGGCGCCGTGGCGGCGGATCTGAGGACGCCACCGCTCGGTGAGGGCGTGTTGCCCACCGGCCGCATGGTGGATGTGATCCGTGTTGAAGCATCACTCCCCTTCGGCCGCCGCGAGCGGATCACCGTCTGGATCGACCCGGCGACCGGCGCCGTCCTCCAGAACGAGAAACGCCGGTTCGGGAAGGGCGCCTACTGGAAGGTGCGCCGCGCAACCGACGACGGCTACTACGAGTGGCGCACGGAACCCGATCTACCGGGAGACCACATCCTCCCGCCCCCGCAGTGGTCGGATCGCGCCGAACACCAGGTCGTCTTCGACCCTCCCCCCCCACCGGGAACCGTGGTCACCGATCCCTACGCGCTCCTGGCCGCTCTCCCCGCACTCGAACGGTCTGACCGCCCGGTTGCAGTTGTCAGCGGACGGCTCGCCGTCCCGGTGCGGATCCACAGAGCCGAGCCGGAGACGGCGCGTGCCGACGTCCTCCTCCGCTGGCCCGGCGGAGCCCGGACGGCCCGCCGTCTCCCGGTCCGTCCGGTCCAGATCCGTGTCGCGCCACCCCCGGGTGTCGAGCGCGGAAAGGTGCGGACCGGCGTGTTCGGGATGCGGGGCGACCTGGAGATCCTTGTGGCCGAGGGTACCGGCCTGCCCGTGGCGATCCGCGGCAGGGCGCCGGGCGTTGGCCGCGTCACCGTCAGGCTTCGCCGTGCCGAGCTCGACGGCCCACCCCCGGAGGGGTCCCCATGACCGGTACCGAGCCCGTCGTCGTCTTCGTCGCCCAGGGCGACCTTGAGGCGTTGCAGGTCCGCGCGTTCCTGGAGGCCAACGGCGTTCCCGTGGCGATCCGGGGCGAGAGCCTGCGCGTCACCCACGGCCTGACGCTGGACGGCCTGGGCCGGACGGAGCTCCTCGTCACGGCCGGGGACGCCGCCCGTGCCCGGGAGCTCCTCCGGAGGGTCGAGGACGGGGAGCTCGCCCTGGGCGGGGAGCTCCCCGCAGAGGACGGCCTCACGCCTCCCGGATCCAGCGGATCATGTCCTTGAGCGTCGGCTTGGAGCCGCTCATCAGGATCCCGACCCGGTAGATCTTCGCGGCGATCCAGCTGACGGCAAGGATGGCGGCCACGAGCAGTCCGACGCTCGCGGCGACCTGGACCGGCGGAACGGCGGTCAGCGTCATCCTGAGGAACATGATGATCGGCGAGAAGAACGGGATCAGCGACATCGCGATGGACATAGTTCCGTCCGGCTGGTTCACGATCAAGATCATCAGGACGATCGGCACCACCAGGAGCATGTTCACCATCGCGCCGAACTGCTGGGCGTCCTGGTCCGTGTCGAACGCCGCCCCGATCGCCGCGAACAGCGTCCCGTAGAGCAGGAACCCCAGGACGAAGAAGACGACGAAGAAGACCATCAGCGACACGGGGATCGAGGGCAGGTCCATCCCGGCGAGTCCCACCGTGGCCAGCACGCCGGGCGCCGCCAGGGCGAACCCGACCACCGACCAGATGAGGAACTGGGTCAGGCCCACCGATCCGATGCCGAGGACCTTGCCGAGCATCAGCTCGAACGGGCGGACCGACCCCAGGATCACCTCGACGATCCGGGATTGTTTCTCCTCGAGTACGCCCCGCATGACGTGCCCCCCATACGCGAGGAGACTCATGAAGATAAGGAACATCAGCACGTAGGAGAGAAGGAACGCCTGGCCTTCGTCCCGTGTCTCACCCCCCGTCTTCCCGAGCTTGAACGTCTTCAGGTCCACCCGCTTCGTCAGCCGTTCCACGAGCTCCGGATCGAGCCCCTGGGCCGTCAGCCGCCGGGAGACGAGAACGTCGTTGACGGCCCGTTCGAGCACCGACAGGAGCCGGAACGCCGCGACGTTGGGGGCCGTGTAGGTCGGCTCCCCCTCGGCCGGGAGCCCCTTCGGGAGGACGAGCAGCCCGTCGTACCGCTTCTCGAGGATCTCCCGCTTGATCCGGGCGCGGGTGGCCTCGGGGTCGGGACCCGGGTCGATGGGAACGAGCTCGATCTCGAGGTTCTTCTCGTCCTCGAGGATCGAGGCGAGGCGCTCCTTCACCGGCCCGGCCAGGTCACCCGACAGGTCGAGCACGGCGATGGTGAACGATCCCGCCCCCTTCTCGGCGAGCCATGCCGGGACGATCATGACGCCGGCCATGAACACCGGCACGAGCAGCGTGGAGAACCAGAAGGTGCGGGTCCGGACCCGTTCCAGGTACTCCCGGCGGATGACGGCCTTCAGTCTAGGCAGCATGGGTGCGCTCCTCCTCCACGGCACGGATGAAGATGTTCTCGAGGTCGGGCTCGAACCGGGTGAACGCCTCGACCTCCCCCCGTTCCACGAGGGCGGCGACCAGCGCCCCGCCCGGCGCGTCCGGCTCGAGCTCCACCAGGAGGTCCTCCCCGAGCGCCGTCACCGACCGCACGCCGGGGAGCGCCGCGATCTCGCCACGGTCCACCGACGTCCGGACACGCCAGACGTTCCCGCCGAACTGCCGGCGGATCGCGTCGAGCGCTCCGCCGAGGATCGTCCGGCCCCGGTCGATCAGGCAGATGTGGTCGCACAGCTCGTCCACCTGGGACAACACGTGGGTGGAGAGGACGATGGAAATGCCCTCCTCCCGCATGGAGCGGAGCAGGGCCTTCATCTCCCGGGTCACGAGCGGGTCCAGCCCGGAGAACGGCTCGTCGAGGATCAGCAGCCTGGGCCTGTGGAGCAGCGTCCCGATCAGCTGGACCTTCTGCTGCATCCCCTTGGACAGCGTCTCGACCTTGGCCTGGGCGCGGTCGGCGAGCCCGAACCGTTCCAGCCACGCCAGCGCCCGGCGACGGGCCTCCGCCGGCGCCACGCCCCGGATCGTCCCGAGGAACACGAGGTGGTCGAGCACCTTCATCTTGCGGTACAGACCGCGTTCTTCCGGCAGATACCCGATCGCCGTGCGGCGCTCGTCGTCCACCGGTTCACCGTCCAGCAGGACCCGCCCGCCGTCGGGCAGGATGATCCGCATGATCATGCGGATCGTCGTTGTCTTCCCCGCGCCGTTGGGCCCCAGCAGGCCGAAGATCGACGCTCCCGGCACGGTGAACGACACTCCGTCCACCGCCACCCGCTCACCGAACCGTTTGGTCACGTTCTCCAGTCGAAGGATCATTCCCACGGTCACCTCCGTCTCGTATCCCGAGGTACGAGCCGCCACGCTCCGGGTTTCGCACACGGTTCCGGTGATCCTTCTTGCCCCCGGTTCCGAGGTTTCGCCGGCCTTCAGGGCCGGGGGACGTCCTGTCCCACGGCGAGGGGAATGGTCAGCCGGGCGGTGGTCCCACGGCCTGGGCCCTCGCTCTCGAGGACGAGCTCGCCGTGCATCATCCGGGCCAGCCGTCGTGAGATGGTCAGTCCGAGCCCGGTCCCGCCTGCATGCCGGCTGGTGCCGCCGTCGACCTGGTGGAACGACTCGAACACCTTCTCCAACTCGTCCACCGGGATCCCGGTCCCCGTGTCCTGGACTTCCACGATCGCCCGTTCCCCGTCCCGGAGCACCCGCACCTCGATCCGTCCGCCCGCCGGGGTGAACTTGAGGGCGTTCGACAGGAGGTTCGTCAGGATCTGAAGCAACCGTTGCGGGTCCGTTCGCACCATGAGATCCCGGTGGGCCGTACTCATCACCAGATCGACGCCCTTGTCCCGCATCTGGTGCTGGAAGAGCCGCTCCACCTCCTGAAGCACATCCCCGAGACAGGTCGTCTCGAGCCGGATCTCCAGCCGGCCGGCCTCGATCTTGGCGAGATCGAGCACGTCATTGATGATTTCGAGCAGCCGCTCGGCCGACTGATGGGCGATCTCGAGGAACTCGGCCTGCTTCTCCCGATCGGTCACGGCCCCATCGAGCACGAGCCTGAGGAACCCCAGGATCGAGGTCAGGGGCGTCCGGAGCTCGTGGGAGGTGTTCGCCAGGAACTGCGACTTCATGCGGGAGGCCTGGAGCGCGATCCCGCGCTGTTCCTCGAGCTCGGTGATCAGCGCCGCGAGCTGGAACGCCCCACCCAGCAGGACGCCGAGCTGGGTCAGAAGGTTCAGCTCCTCGTGTCCCGGACGGACTGGCTGAGCGACCAAGAGGGAGAGAACTCCGAGTGTGCGGCCTGCCGAGGCCAGCGGAAGGTGAAGGCGGTATCCGGAGCGGCCGTCGCCCGCGGGTACGGCATCCAGCTCTGCAACGGGGATCGACTGTTGCAGCGCCCGGACCGCGGCATTCTCCGCGTCGCCGATCGAACGGGGCCATTCGATCCCACCCTCTCCGGTCTCGAGGACGGCCGACAGCGTCGCACCGTCGCGGCCGGTCCGGTAGAGGCACGCGCCAAGCACCGGAATCCACACGCCGACCCTCCTGACGAACCGCTCGAGAATCCGCTCCGCCGCAGGCTCCCCGGCGACGAGCTGGGCGACGTCGGACAGGAGGGCGAGCCGTTCCTGCCGCTGTTCCGCGGCCCTCCGGGCCAGGAGGAGGTCGGTCACATCGCTTCCGACGATCTCGACGAGCCAGCGGTCCTCCACGGGATCGTCGAAGGCGTGAACCTCGACCTGGAGCCAGTGGATCGCGTCTCCGCCCGCATCCACGGTCAACGTTCCGCTCCAGGATGGGATCTCTCGGGAAGCGATGCCGGCGATCCGCTCGAGCAGCAACCTCCGTTCGCCCGGAGGAATGCGGTCGAGCCACGCACGGTTCCCCGCCGACTCCATCGGCCCCGAGGGGATGCCGAACACATCCCCTGCCGCCCGGTTGGCGTACGAGATCGTCCCATCGCTCTCGGCCGTCAGGACGATGACCGGCAACGACTCCAGGAGACTCTGAAGCCGGCGGCCCAGCCGCCGGACGCGCCGGTTGAGGGCAACCTGTTCGCCCAGGAGGATCAGGCTCTCGCGCATCGCCCCGACCAGTGGGAAGGTGAATCCGACGGCCAGCAGCACGTGCCCCCACATGAACGGCGGATCGTAGGCCCGGACATGCCAGCTGAGATCGGCGTGGGCCGCCGCGATCAGCAGCAGTGCGCTGCCCAGCCAGAGGTCCCGCCGCCGGTTCGACCGGAGAGAGGAGAGGAGAAGACCCATCCCCGGTCCGAGGAACATCATGGTGAGGGCCGCGCTGCTCGGCTGGATCATCCGGTTCGGAAGGACGAGTGTCTGCCAGTGCTCGAGCACGACGTTCGCAGCGACCGCCAGTGCGAGGCCCCCTCCGAGAAATGACCAGCGGACGGCTGGATGCCCCTCACCGAGCTCCTTCGCCGCCACCCACAGAAAGATCAATCCGGCAACACCGTGGCAGCCAAGCCAGACGGTGATGAGGAGCGGCATCAGCTTCATGGGGGGGATTCCCCCGGCGGCAGCGAAGATCCGGAGCGAGAAGTACGACGCCAGGATCACGAAGGCGATCCCCACCAGCCGGTCGTCCGTCTCCTTGAGGATCCTTCCGTGCAGCAGGAAGAACCATCCGCTCAGAAGCGCGAAGGCACCGCAGAGCGCGCCAATCAGCAGGAGCTGGGTCGCGTCTCCCTGCCACGGGTACCGTACCTGGAGCGTCACGATGGCCAGGGCCAGAACCACAACGCTCCCGAGGGTGACCGCCGCCTCCCGCACGCCCCTGATCCGGCCCTTGAGAAGAATCTTCGTCGACGTCATACGACCGTCAGGATACCCGATCATTCCCGCACCGTGACCCAGCCCGGAACAGGAATCGTTCCGTCCGGAACAGCACGAACCGCCAGTGTGCCGGTGGATACCTCCCCGTTTTGGTGCGATACTTGCTCCTGGACAGGACCGTGAGGCTCGACATCCGCCCCCGCTCCCTCCTGACGAGGGTTCTCGCCGCGTTCGCCATCGTGGCGCTCGTCCCCGTGGCCGTCCTGGCCCCCTCCCTGATCCGGCTCGACCGGGAGGCGATGACCACCCAGGTCCTCAGGACCCACTCCGTGGCCGCACGGGCCACGGCAGAACGGATTGCGGCGCGGCTTCAGGGTATCGAGGCCATCATGGCCGACATCGCGGAGAACCCTGAGCTCGCCCGGAAGGGCGGGCCGGAGCGCCTGCTGCGGGGGCTCTTGCGGAGACGTCCCGAGATCGCTGCCGTCGTGTTGACCGATCCGGCGGGCGAGACGGTGCTCGGCGTCCAGCGAAAGGGACTGAGGTCTGTGGTCTCCACGGTCCTCCGGACGCCACCGGCACCGGTTCCCGAGGTGGTTCCGGCGAAACAGGGCCGATGGATCGTCCTCTCCACGCCGCTGGCCGGAGATGCCGGGTGGCTCCGCCTGATCATCGATTCGGGTTGGGTCTCCAGGATCCTCCGCCCCGAGGAGATCGGCGAGGAGGCCGAGCTCGCCGTGATCGGGCGGGATGGCTCGATCCAGCTCGTCTCTGGAGACCAACTCCTCGAGCTTCCCGCCGGTCTCCTGGCCGCGGCCCGTGGCGGGCGGACCTCGGGAGCCAGCGCGTTCCCGGCTGGTGGCGGCGCCATCCTCGGGGCATGGGCCCCCGTTCCGGGGACGGCGTGGACCGTGGTTTCGTTGCAACCCCGGGCGATCGCCGAAGCCGTGGCAGTCCGGATGCGCCGGCGGGCCGCACTCGCCGTGGCGCTCGGTCTGATCCTGGCTGCCGCCCTCGCCGGGGGCGCATACCGTTCGGTCGTGCGCCCCCTCCGGCGGCTGCTCGCGACACAGCGGAAGCTCGAGGGACTGACCGAACGCCCGCACACCGGGGACGAGCTGGCGCTCCTCGAGGAATCGCTCTCGGTGCTCGCACGGCGCCTCGCCGATCGCGAAGATCTGGGGAGCGTGTTTCTCGGACGGTACCAGGTGCTCGGCGTCCTGGGAGAGGGGTCGATGGGGACGGTGTTCCGCGGGTGGGATCCCAAGCTACGGCGTCCGGTGGCGTTGAAGACGGTCCGTCCCGAACGGTCCGGGAGCGAGCGGAGATCCAACCTGCTCGACGAGGCCGCCGCGGCGGCCCAGCTCGTCCACCCCAACGTGGTGGCCGTGTACGACGTCGTGGAGCGGGACGGGGTGGGGTTCATCGCCATGGAGCTGATCGACGGCATCGGGCTCGACCGGCTCCTGGCCGTCAGGGGAACCCTCGCCCCCGGAAACGTGGCCGTGCTCGGTCACGCAATGGCCGAGGGACTGGCGGCCGCCCACGGGGTGGGGCTCGTCCATCACGACGTCAAGCCCGGCAACGTCCTCCTCGGGTTCGACGGTTCGATCAAGCTCGGGGACTTCGGCGTGGCCCGTTTCGCGGGCACCGGAGATGACGAACGCTCCGTGGTCTATGGCACACCGGGATACATCCCGCCGGAAGCGCTCGAGGGGCGCGGATACGGGCAGGTCGGGGATCTGTTCGCCCTGGGAGCGGTCCTCTACCGCTGTCTGACCGGTCGGCTGCCGTTCAGGGGGAAGAATCTGGGCGAGATGATCGTTCGAACCATCGAGGGGGATCCTGTCCCGGTGGAGACGATCCGCCCGGGTGTTCCCGCCGAGCTCGCCACCCTCGTCATGCAGCTCCTCGAGAGGGATCCTGCCCGTCGGGGAGGGAACGCGGCCGTCGTGGCGGAGCGGCTGGAGCGACTCGTCACGCTCAACGGCTGGTCATGGGATCCGCCGGAACGGGTAGAGTGTGCGGGATTGGAAGGAGTGACACGTGACCGGATCGAACGTTCACAGTGCGTGCCGACTGGCCGGATTCCTGGCACTGGCAACGGTGTCGGCAGCAGCAGCCGGACCGGCTGAGCCGACCGCCGTGGTGGCGCCTCCTGGCGGGACGCTCACGCTCGAGGTCCCGACACCCGGCACCACGGTGGAGGCAGCGCTCGATGGTGGCGTCATGACACCGGTACCGGACCGACAGCTCGTCACACCCCCGGAGGGGGTCCACTGGCTCGCCGTCCGCTCGCGTTCTCCTCTCGGGATCGGATCCGCCGTTCGGTGGACGCTCCTCGTGGTCGACGGGACACCACCCGAGCTCGAACTGACGGTGGCCCCCGACCCCGTCGAGGCCGGGGGCCATCGGTGGGTCCCGAGAGGGGCGGCGGTTCACCTCACGGCCTCGGACGCGACGGCGGGAGTCGCGGAGACGGCACTGTTCGTCGACGGCGTCCCCGTCTCCGGCCCGGACAGCACCACACTCGACGATGAGGGGCCGGTCGTGATCACCGCCCGTGCCGAGGATCGCGTCGGGAACCACTCCGAACGGCGCCTCGAGCTCGTCGTGGACGGAACACCCCCGGCCGTGCGGCTCGAAACCGGGCAGCCGGCCGTCCGCGGAGACGCCGGGCTCGTGGTGGCTGCCGCCACGCCGTTTCACCTCTCGGCGGAGGACTCCGGTTCCGGTGTCGCCTCGACGTTCCTCGAACTGGACGGACAGACCGTGGCACCCGACCGTCTCCAGGAACCGTGGCCCGCCGGTGAACACACACTCTCCGCGACCGCCGAGGATGGGGTCGGAAACCGTACCCAGCCCGTGGAGCTCCGGTTCATCGTCGACACGGAGCCACCGTCGATCCTGTGCAAGGCCCGAGGCGCAGCGGAGGCCACGATCAAAGGCCATCGGTGGTTCCGCACTCCTCTCCAGGTGACCTGCACCGTGGACGACGATCTCGCCGGGGTGGCCTCCGTGGTCCGCCGTGACGCCGATCTCTGGACCACTGGAGCAACCTTCGTTCTCTCGGACCGTGACACCGTGACGGTCCGCGGAACGGACCGCGTCGGGAATACGGTGGAACGGACGTTCCGATGGGCGGTGGACAACGATCCGCCGGAACCGATCCTCCGGTCAGTGGAGGGGCAGCCCGTTGGACCGGCCGTGACGCTCGCCACCGGCGAGGCGCTCGTCCCCGGGGCGGTGGACCGAGACTCCGGAACGGCCACCATCGCTTACCGGATCGGTGGTGGCGCATGGATCCCGATCGCGGGCCCCATCCGGTTCCGGCACGCCGGGCGGTACGACCTCGAGCTGAGAGCGTGCGACGCCTTGGGTAACTGCACGAAACGTTCGTGGATCATCGAGGTGATCAGAAGGGAAAGCCGATGAACGGACGCCGCAACCTCACCGTTGCCGTCATCGTGCTGCTCGGTCTCGCGGCGGCCGCAACGGCGCAGACGCCGACCCCGGCACCACGGCCCGGAGACACCCTCGGATGGTACGTCGTCCGGCCCGGTGACACCCTCGAGGGGATCACGGAACGGTTCCTCGGCACCCCGAAGTTGTGGCGCGAGAACTGGCGCCTCAACCCGTGGCTCAAGGATCCCCATACGCTCCACGCAGGCGATCGGCTCCGTGTGATCGTCTCCCGGCAGCTCCCCCCGCGGAGCGCGGAGCTGGAGAAAGTCGCGCGGCGGGTCGAGGAGAAGCCGCACCCCAACCCGTGGATTCCCGCCCGGGAAGGCGATCTCCTCCGGGAGAACGACGGATGCAGGACGTACCGTGACTCCTCCGCCCGGCTCCGGTTCGACGACGGAACCCGCGTGACGCTGACGGAGGAGTCGCTCGTGTTCCTGCGCCGCGTGGAACGGACACTCGAGGGCGTCGACCACGACACTGTGGAGGTCGTGCGGGGACAAGCCGACCTCCAGCTCGAGCCGGAACGTCCCACGTCTCTGGACGTCGAGGTGGTCGTCGGCCCGGCCGTGGCGCGTCCCCGGCCCGGCCGGACCGGGCGCGGAACCGCCCGCCTCCGTCGCGAAGGGAACCACGGGGCGAGCGTCATGGTGTACGAGGGCGCCGGCGCCGTGGAGGCTGCGGGAACGGCCGTGGAGGTCCCCGAGGGGATGGGGACGGCCGTTCCGGAGAACGGCCCGCCCTCTCCCCCGGAGCCGTTGCTTCCCGCCCCCCGGCCAATCGGGCCCGAACCTGGAGCGGTTGTCGGCTGGAACAACCCGAGGCTCTCGTGGACCGCCGTTCCCGGCGCCGCCTCCTACACCGTGGAGGTCTGCCGGGACACGGCGTGCGCCGAGCTCGTCGCCCGGGCGACCGGGATCCGCGACACGGCGATCCGGATGGACCCGCTTCCGGCCGGTGCCCTCTTCTGGCGGGTCCGCGCGGTGGCCACGTCGGGCCTCGACGGCTACCCCTCGGCGCCGCGCCGGTTGGAGATCGATGGGGAGTCGCCGGACCGTCTTTCCCCGGTGGTGGCCATCGCCGCCGGACCTGGAACCGCCGTGGGCGACGGCGGCTCGCTCGTGGCCATGCCCGGTGGCACGATCATTCTCGCAACCACCGACGACGTCTCCGGGACCGCGACCGTACGGTACCGCTGGGACGGCGGCGCATGGCGGACATGGAAAGGCAAGCCGATCTCCGTTCCGGAAGGAACGGGTCCGCGAACCCTCGAGGTCGAGGCGTTCGACCGGGCCGGCCGGCACGGAGGACCGTGGCGTGCCACCGTGGACGGAGCCGATGCACCACCGGAGCCTCCGGTAATCCACGGCGGCGTGGAAACGGGAGGGAGGATCGATGGGTAGGGCGAAGGTACTCGTGGTTGATGACGATCCGGCGATCCGGCAGCTCCTGGCCGCGACCCTCGCAGGAAACGGATTCGAGCCGATCCTCTGCGAGGATCCGCAGCGCGCCGTGGAGCGCGCCCGGAGCTCCGGCGTCGAGGCCGTCGTGCTCGATCTGATGATGCCTGGCATGTCGGGGTTCGAGGTGCTCGACCAGCTGCGCCGAGATCCGCTGGTGGCGCACATCCCCGTCCTGATTCTCTCGGCGAAGTCGGCTGGATCCGATCGCGTCGAGGGGCTCCGGGCCGGCGCCGACGACTACCTTGCCAAGCCGTTCGATCCCGCAGAGCTGGTCATTCGCATCGGCCGTCTTGTCAGCGGACACGGCCGGGAACGTGACGTCATCCTCAGCGGTGAACTGGGAGGGCTCTCCGCGGGCGACATCCTCCAGCAGGTGCTCGCATCGGGAATCGACGGGGTGCTCCACGTGGGCGGGGCCCCTCCGGGGGCGGTGGTCGTCCACGAGGGCCAGATCCGGGCGGTCCGGTGCGGCGAGCTCGAGGGCGAATCGGCTCTCCTGGTCCTGCTGGAGCGGCGCTCCGGACGGTTCCGGTTCCTGCGAAGCGACGTCGGTTCCAACCAGCCCGAGGACGAGGCCATCGGGCTTCAGGGCGCTTTGATGCAGCTCGCCTGGCTCGAGGACGAGCTCGAACGAAACCGCCAGCACCTGCCCCCTCCTGGTGCACCCCTTCACCCGGCTCGGCCGGACGAGGAACCGGAGGAGTCGGAATGCTCCGCCATCGGAACGGTCCTCGCGTGGTTTCGCGACCATCCAGGAAGCTCCCTTGCAGATCTCGAGTCCGCGGCGCTCCTGGCCCCGGCCGAGGCCCGTCTTGCCGTCGCCATCCTGTGCAGGGACGGGTTCCTGGAGGCCCTGAACACGGCCGAAGAGGAGAGCCCGGCCCCCGACATCTCCGAATCGATCGAGGCGCTGTGCGTCCGGCTCGAGGCCCGCGCCGTCGTCCTGGGAAAGGCACCCGGCGTGGTGCACCTGCTCCTCGCCGTCGCTCCGGAACGGTGGGAGGGGTTTGTCGGAGAGTTCACCGCCACGTTCCCGAGCGAGCTGCTCGGCCGGCCAACGGAGCACGTCGTCGAGGAGCTTCGGGGAAACGGATCGGCAAGCCTCCGAATCTCCTGCACGGACCGGACCTTGCTCCTCCACGCGCACCGGCTGGGCGGCCTCTCCGGACTCCGGGCCAAGGCGTTCCTGTCCCTGGCGTCCTTCATCGTCCTCGTGCCGTCCGGAGCACCGTCCCGTGAGGAGATCGAGTTCATCGACGCCCTCGAGAAGTCGGCTGGATCGGGTGAACGGAGCCTCGTCGTCGTCCCCCCCGACGAAGGTCGAGGGGAGGGCCTGAGAATCCCCTCCGGCGCACGGATCGCCGACCGCATTCCGGCAACTCTGGAGGAGCTTCTCGAGGTGGTTCTCGGTTGAATCGACGGTTCCCGCGGTGTGCGGGAACCGTCCCGGCTCGGCCTCAGCTCCCGGCGCTGCCGACGCCCACCCGGATCAGGCGCTCGATGAGAGCCTCGGGCATCCCCGTGACCTGATGGATCAGCTGCAGTCGGTGCTCGTTGTAGGCGAAGTTGATCACCATCAGCGCGAGATCCATCACCTTGACGAGGCTTCCGTAGACGGCGAGCGCCTCCGCCTCCTCCACGGCGACGTCGAGAATCGCTGCAAGGAGATCCCTGCGGAGAACGTTCATCACCGCATCAACCCAGAGAGAATCCAGAGCGATCCGGACATGGACCTGTCCCACGACGAGCTGCCGCTCGAAGAACGGCTCGCCGTATTCACCCGAGAACAGGGCACGGAGCCACTCCAGGTGGGTCCGTTTGAGCGTCTCGAGCCGGCCCTCGAGAAAGTGGGCCAGCTGCTCCTCGCGGCCGAGAAGCGCGTAGAACCGGTCCGTGATCTTGGGCAGACGGTCTTCGATGCGGGGCAGAAAGCCTGTCAGCCTTTCCTCGTCCTCCGGCCCGAGGCCGAGGAACTCACGCATGCTCAGGAACGCCTGTCTGGAGGAGGTGTGCGACACGGCTCAGCTCTCCCCGGCACCGGCTCCGGTGATCTGCCGTAGCTGCTCCTGAACGGTCTCGGCGACGACCCGGACCTCCTCGATCGAGGGAACCCGTCCGCCGATCGATCCGATGAGAATCTCCTCATTCGCCCATTCGAACGTCATCAACGCGACCTCGGGCTCTCCCTCGGCCATCACCACGACCCTGCGGACCGGCCGCTTGGGACCGAGGTAGGTCTCGAGAAGCTGCGAGATCGAGGTGAACGCGGCGAGCAACACTTCGGACGGAACGGTCCCCGGCTCCCCCGCCCGTGCAATGGGGAATCCGCGCTCGTCCATGGCGAACGTCCCCATCGCCCCGAGGCCCTCCCGGAGCCAGACGAGGAGCGCCTGCCACAGCTCCTCCGTGTAGCGAACAGCGGGGGCCACGAACGGAGGAAGGGTAGAGACAGCGGGTTCGGCCGGCGCCGTCTCGACGGGTTGCAGAGCAAGCGGCCGGACCGCCGATTCCCTGCGGCGGAGCGCCCTCGAGAGGCTGGACGCGGCGGACAGCTCAAAGAAGTGTCTGGACTGGCCCGGCATGGGTCTCCTCCTTGACGGCAAGCCGGTCGAGGATCTCGCCGGCGAGCATCTGGAACCGCCTCCCCTCGGGATGGATCCCGGCGGCCATGAACCCCACGGGAACGCCGTGGAGGCTGGCCTCGAGGTAGACGGGGTTCCTCGGGACGATGGTCTCGAACAGCACGTCGGGATCCAGGTCCCGCCAGGCCGAACGGACCACCTCCAGGGAGGCCTCGGCATCCCTGTCGAACATCATCAGGACCAGCCCGAGCAAAGATAGTCCGGGGTTCTGGTGTTCCCTGACACGGGCCATGGCCTCCAGAACCAGATGCACCGACCGCAGGGAGAGCGGTTCGGCCTGGACGGGGATCAGCGCATGGGTCGATGTCCCGAGGGCCCCCAGTGTCGCCCCGGTGATTCCCGAGGGACAGTCGAGCAGGACGATCTCCGCATCCAGTCCGTCGAGGACGGGCCCCAGGACCTCCGGGTTCGAGAGAAGCGTGTGGAAGTCCGGAGC
Organism: Thermoanaerobaculia bacterium; assembly: GCA_027067575.1. GTDB lineage: Bacteria > Acidobacteriota > Thermoanaerobaculia > Thermoanaerobaculales > Sulfomarinibacteraceae > JAMOVQ01. Next base: position 14,174 of record JAMOVQ010000123.1, read on the forward strand.
CTCCAGCGGATCCACGTCGCCGACCGGCAGGAGGGAGAGCCCCGACACCTTCGTATGTACGAGGGCGTCCTCGAGGGTCGTGCCGCCCCGCACCACCTCGTGGAGACCCGCCATGGACCGGTTGGGCCGCAGCAGAGACGCCGCGAGGGATTCCTGGGGATCGAGCTCGACGATGGTGGTTGCATGGCCGAGCTGGGAGAGGGCAAGCCCCAGATTGAGGGCCAGAGTCGTCTTGCCCACACCGCCCTTCTGACTACAGATGGCAATCCTCGGTCCGTTCATGAAGACCTCACAGGATCTCGGCCAGCACGCTCTCGATATTGCTGGCCGGGTAGAGCAGGTCAAGGCCACAGGGCAGGGCGGCAAGGCTCTCGATCGCACGTTCCACGTGTTCTTTCGGGATGATCGAACCGTGCTGAGGGCAGATTGCCTCGATCGGGAACGGATCGAGCTTCTTCAGAAACCCCTTGAGCGCCTTGTTCGAGGCCATGTAGAAGATATGGAACGGAATCATTGTCTGCCAGTGCCGTTCCCATTCCGTGACCACGAGCGACCATTCCTTCTCGATCGCCGCACCGATGTCACCGGAGAACAGGAAACCGCTGACCTCGTCGTACGTGACGAACGCCTCCGGGAAGTGGAGGAACGGCGCGGTGATGAAGACGAGGGATCCGTTCGTGAGATCCAGGGTCGTGGAATCCTCCGGAGAGACGTCGAGCCACGAGACCTCGGCGGGGAACCCGTAGTACGGCAACAGCACCCGAACACGGGGAGTGGTGACGATGGTCAGATCCGGCGCCAGCTCCAGCCAGGAAGGGAGCGAATCGCAGAGATCGGGATCCTGGTGGTGGACCACGACGTGGGTCAGCGAGGAGGCGGGAACGATCCGTTCCACACGCTCCCGAACCTGGGGGAAGTGGTGCAGGGTCGAACCCGGATCGATCAGGATCCGGTTCCCTCCATCGACGATCAGATAGGCGTTGCAGCGAAACGGAGACGGTTCCTCCGAACCGACCCAGTAGATCGCATGGTCGCCTTCGAAGAGGCAGACCGGCGAACCAAGGTCCACCGGGCCGCGCGCAAGCTCGGGTATCCGGTTCATCGTCCTCTCCTCATCCTCGGATGATCTCGTCGAGGTACCGCTTCATCTTCAGTCGCAGATACCCGATGTTCCCGGACGACGCGATGGCCACTGCCAGGAAGACCCTCTTCCCGTGATGGGGACGGATCAGGATGTAGTGCTTCGTCGTCGTAATCAGGATCTCGTCGTTGCCACCCATGGAGATGATCCCGCCGAGCGCCTCGTACGCCTCGTGGTGGGCGCGGACCAGGGCGGCGTACTGTTCGAGCCGGCCGCCGAGATCGAGGGAACCCTCGGTCTCCACGCCGAGCAACTCCCCGTCGAAGGTCGCCGCCAGCGATGCCTCGTGACCCGGAATCTCCGCCGGAATGCGTGCAAGTACTGTCTCGTGTGCCATGGCGCCTCCTACAGGATCTCCCGGACGTTGCTGACCAGCCGTCCCACGTCGAGGAAGATCAGGCCGAGCTTTGCCTTCTTTGTGGTCAGGACGAGGACCAGCGTCTCGTCCGTGGCCCGCCGCAGGAGCACGTACCCATCCGCTCCCTGGACGTACACCTGATCGAGGGTTCCCCGGGCGAGCTCACTGGACGTCCGGTCACCCAGGGAGAGCATCGCCGCAGCCATGGCGGCGACCCGCTCCTCCTCCATCGTGGCCGGCAGATGGGCCGTGATGATCAACCCGTCGTTGGTGATGACCGCGCTCCCCTCGATGTCCGGCGTGGCCGTGTGGAACGAGCGCAAGAGCCCGTTCAGCTTCTCCATCCTGTTCATCGTCGCCTCCTTACGATCGTTCTCCCACCGGTGATCCACCTCTCGTGACCGCGTGAGCGGTACGGCATCCATTGTACTGGACCTCGTCAGGGTTCCTCGGGGTACCGCCTCACTACGCCGTGTCGAGACCGACCGAGTGCCTCAACCACGCGTGGACCCAGGGAACGAGCTCGCCAGCCGGTGCGAGGCACTGCTCGCTCTCCGGAGGACGTCGTGTGCCTTCCACAACCCGGACCTTTGCCCTCCGGATCGCCCCATCTCGCCCATCAGGCCGCGATCCGCATTCCTCGAAGACGATGGGAGCCCCTGCCGACTCATCCGGTCCGATGACCAGCTCGATCACCCCGGCCTCCACCAGTGGGAAGAGGTTCAGCATCAGCTCGTCGAGAACGATCCCGGGCCCCATCCTGACCATCACCTGCCGCGGCCCGTCGATCTGTCGTGCTGTCCCGTCTCCTGGCTCCATGCTCTCCTCCCGGGTGGAACGTTGCAAGCACCGTGCCCAATGTTCCCGGGAACCGTTCTGGGTGGACCGTCTCAAACTGTCCCGTTCCCTGACACGACATGCTCCGGGCCGGTCCGATCCGAAGCATTCGTGTCACGCCCCCTCCCCCTGGCGCCGCTCCTCGAGGATCTGCTCAACTCGACGAAGGTTGTGGAGCGCCGTCCGCTCCCCAGGGCTGTGTTCCAGAGCCCGGCGGAACGCCTCACGGGCCCGCTCGTAATCACCCGCCAGCGAGGCCTCGATCCCCTCCGTCATGGCCTCGAGATATCCGGCCTCGTCACGCTTCTCCCGGACTCCCCTCCTCCCGGCGCCTGCCGACGCCGTGTCCTCCGCCACCGCAAGGTCAAGGAGCGCCTGGGCCACGGACAGGTTCAGCTCGCCGTCCTCGATCGCCGACCGCACCCCCTGGACACGGAACGACCGCAGGCCGCACCCGAGGAGCCTCCCGAGCGCCTCCATCCCGGTCACGTCACCGCACCGCGCCTGCCGGAGCACACCCCGTTCCAGGGCGACGGAGCCAGAATCGCCCTCGTCGGTGATCACGAGGAACCGGATCGTGTGCTGTCCAAGCGCCGCCAGCTGAAGGTAGTCAGCGAGGTTGAACGGCGGAGCCCCACGGCGACGTTCGGACCCTGGTGATCTGGAGGACTCCACGAATCGCCGGACCTGTTCGGGGGAAATCGGCTTCGGCAGGACGGTGATCTCCAGCTCTGGCGGCTCCTCCATGAGGGTTCCGAGCACCAGGACGGGCACCTCCACGTGCATCCGGGCGAGCCCTGCAATGACCGATGTGGCCTCTGGATGATCGCCGTCCACGATGAGGAACGCCGGATTCCCGGAGAGCACCGCGGCCAGGGTGGATTCGGCCGTCTCGTGCGCCGCCGTCGTCACCGGTCCTTCCTTGTCGAGGATACGGCTCAGGGCCAGCACGAGAGGCGTGTCCTGGGTCAGGAGAACGGCGAACGGCGTTGCGGCCCGGGTCATCGCTCTCTCAGCCCTCCACCCCGTCCACGGACAGGGACCGCACGGCGCGGAAGCCAGGTCCGCAACCCATCATCGGCCGTGTGCGAGCCATCGCATCTCTCTCCAGCCCGTTCACCTCCCGGACTCGTCCTCTCCGGTCAACTCCGCCTTGAGACTTCGAAGCGTCATCGCCTCGAGCCGCTCGGCGAGCTCCCACGTGAACCCGGTGGCCTCGAGGAGGCTTCTCCGGTACCCCTCGTCCACCACGGTGGTGGTCAGGGCGACGACCGAGTCCAGCATCCGCTGGAAGGCCAGGTAGAGCTCCACCCCCTCCTCCACGCCGAGATCCTCGATCGCAAGCTTCAGCACCACCTCGCGGATCCTCGTGGCGAGCCCCACCATTTGACGGTTCGGAATCCTCCGCTGGATGTGTTCCAGGCCGATCACGAGCTGGCGCGTCCAGAACTGCTCCGTGGCGTGGGCCTCGAGAATCTCACCGAGCCAGACACCGAGCCGCCGCTTGAGGGATTCGAGATCCCCCCGGCCCTCTTCGAAGACTCTGGCGCTCTCCGGATGCCCCGAGACAACACCGGCGATGAAATCGATCAACGCTCCTCCGTGCCGCTGGAAGAACTCCCGGTGCTTCCGGAAGAGCTCGAGGTCCGCCTCGCCGAGACCGATCATCCCCCGGATGTCCTCGACGTGAGCCTTCTGGCCGATTGGTAACTCCATCACTTCCCCCTTCACCGCCACGTGTCCCGTCGAGACCAGGGACCCAGTGGTGCCCACTGGCAGCTGTCTCGAGCATACGCAGTTTCCGCATCCGATTCAAGATCCATCCTTTCACGAACCTTCGAGCCACGGACGGTGACCTCACACCGTTGGGTCGGCGATCCTCCGGGGCCTCCGTCCACCCCGTTTCGCCCCTGGGGTCATCACGAGGACCGGCCTGCGGCCCGAGATCCAGGCCGCCAACATTCGCGCGCACACTGGCATGGACACGGACAGCCGCAACGCGCTCCACTCCCCAGGAGCCCAGGGACGAGCGAAGCGACGTCCCGGCTGGCGCCTCAGAGAACCAGGTCCTCCACGATCGGGACTGTCCCCACAACGAAGCCCTCCGCCATCCAGCGATCGAGCGCCCCACGAGGAACGGGCCGGCGTGGGGGCGGGGGCGGTCCGGCGACGGAGGCGAGGACAAGCCCCGGGACGGCCGTCGGGACGCCGAACGCAGGCGGCTTGGCCCGACGGGGCGGGCGGGTTGGGGGAAGGGTAAGTCGCCGAGTACGGCGTATCCGGCGAGCCGTCCCGGGGTGCAGCCCGAGCCGCAGGAGCCGGGGCGCACACGCCCCCACGGCCCCGGGGAGCGCAGCGACCCGGGGTGCGCCGCGAACGCGGCGCCCGGCCGCGACCGCGCCCCAACGAAGCGAAGAGGGGCCGCGCAGGCTCGTCCTCCGGTGCCGCCGCGGCGAGGGGGCAAGGAGGAGCTGACCTCCTGGTCGCGACGACGCCGCCCCCGAAGCCGCGGTGGTGCCGGAGGGCGAGTATCGCGGCCCCGTTCATTCAAAGTCGATGACTCGAAGCCCTCCAACGAAGCCCAGGCGGCCGGCAGCGACGCCGCAGGCGGCGCCAGCGCGTCGCACGGGCGAACCGGGGGGAGCTCGCTCCCACCGGGACGCGCGGGCGAGGCGCGCAGCCCGCGCGAAGCGCGGGGGCCGGCCGCCGGTTCGCCCCACGCCATATCATCCGCAACGAGCCGCCGAGCCGCAGGACACGTCTGCCTGAGAGACCTTCGCGATGAAAGGGTGCTGAGCACGGGTCCGGACCCCGTTCCATCGAGTCATGCGGTCGCGGACCACCGGTCCGAGGCCCGATCCCGATGAACGGCCGCCAACCATCGGAGGAGACCCGGGGGAATGGTTCCGCCCGGCGATCTTGTCCTGGAACGGCTCAGCGGTGGACGAGGTGCTTGATCTCCGCGGGACCGATGTCGGAGTCCGCGGTGATCACGAGGGCGGACGTTCCGCCGTTGAACGGTGGCAACGCCACCGTCGTGCTGAAGCAGCCCTCTCCGTCCGTAGTGCCCTCGGCAAGGATGAGGCGATGGGGTTCTCCCGTCGACTTGAAGACGATCTGGACCCTGACGCCGGTGATCGGCTCCTCGCTTCGGGACCGGGCGGCACAGATTTCGACGGGCACCTCACTGCCGTAGACGAACTCCCTTTCGGCCCTCGCCTTGAGCACGAGGTGATCCTGGCTCTTCTGCGCCTCCAGGTAGTCCAGAATCACCTGATCGAGACTCCGCTCGGCCGGCGGAGGTTCCGCTGCTCCAGCCTCGGCCTTGCGCGAAACGACGGTCTCGTCGTCCTCCTCCGCCGTCTCCTCCCCGCCGATCAGACGGTTGAGAAGCCCACGGCGGATCGCCTCGACCAGGGTGCGGTGCTGCCGTTCCATCATGGCGGCCACGGCCTCCAGATCGCCACCCTCCTCGAGCACCTCTGCGTACGGCGTCCTGCGGCTGTAGAGGATCTCGCCGGCCGAGTAGACCAGCGATTCCACGAATCCGCTCTCCCGCCCCTTGTCCTCGGTCTGGACGTGGTAGACGGTCCCGCCGTACTCGATGTCGGTGTTGTACCCCGTCAGCACCCTGTCATTCCCCCGTCGTCCACCCGATCAGGCTACAGTCTCTTCTGTCTCCGGTCAATCGGCTACCGGGCTCCGTCCAAAGGCGTCCGACGTCAGTCATCGGCCGGTTCGAACCGCGCCGTGAAATGTCGGAGCACCGGCGCCTCGTACACCATCCGGAGGCCGCGGACGCCCTCGCGGTTCTGGTGGAGCCGCTCGATCACCTCGGCGACGTATTCGAGATGCGTGTTGGTGTAGACCCTCCTCGGGATGGCGAGCCGGACCAGCTCGAGGTCCGGCCAGCGCGGCTGCCCGGTCTCCGGGTCCGTGGTACCGAACATGACTCCACCGATCTCCACACCGCGGATCCCCCCCTCGAGGTACAGAGCGACCGTCAACGCCTGGGCCGGGTACCGTTCCTGCGGGATGTGGGGCAGGAAACGGAGCGCATCGAGGTACACGGCGTGACCACCTGCGGGCCGTAGCAGTGGGATCCCTGCCCCGTCGAGCCGCTCCCAGAGCGCCTGAACCTGACCGACGCGAAACTCGAGGTACCGCTCGTCCAGGGCTTCCACGAGGCCCCGGGCCACGGCCTCGAGGTCGCGTCCGGCAAGCCCCCCGTAGGTCGGGAAACCCTCGATGACGACGAGCATGTTCTTGAGCTGTTCGAACAGCCCCTTGTCCCGCATGGCGACGAAGCCGCCGATGTTGGCCAGCCCGTCCTTCTTGGCGCTCATGGTGCAGCCGTCCGCGCAGGCGAACATGTCGGCGGCGATCTCCCGAACCGACCGGTGCCCCTGCCCGGGTTCGCGCTGCTTGATGAACCAGGCGTTCTCGGCGAACCGGCAGGCGTCGAGGAAGAACGGGACGCCGTGGCGGTGGCAGATCTCCGAGGCCCCGCGAATGTTCTCCAGGCTGACCGGCTGCCCGCCGCCGGAGTTGTTCGTGACGGTCAGCATGGCGATGGGAACGTTCTCCCGTCCGTTTTCCGCAAGAAACCGGTCGAGCCGCTCGAGGTCGATGTTTCCCTTGAACGGGTGTTCGGATGCGGGATCTCGTCCCTCGGCGATCACGAGATCGGCGGCCTCACCGCCGTGGACCTCGATGTTGGCCCGCGTCGTGTCGAAATGGTTGTTGGACGGGACCTTCATCCCCGGCCGGACGAGAGTCGAGAAGAGCAGATTTTCCGCCACCCGTCCCTGATGGGTCGGAATGATGAATGGGAGCCCGGTGATCTCCTGGATCGTCCGCTGGAAGTTGTAGAAGTTCCGGGCCCCGGCGTACGACTCGTCGCCGAGCATCAACCCGGCCCACTGGTTGTCCGACATGGCCGACGTCCCGGAGTCCGTCAGGAGGTCGATGTAGACGTCCGAGGCCGGAATGGCAAAGACGTTGAACCCGGCCTCCTCGAGCCGCCGCCGGCGGAGGTCCCGGTCGGGAAGATGGATCGGCTCGACGACCTTGACACGCCACGGTTCCGGTCCGTGCTTCATGAAGCCTCCTTCTGCCAGCGCCACCCGTGGTTCGCCGGCGCCCGATTCTACCCGCCTGTCTTGTGGAGGACAACGGCGAGCAAAGCTGTACCGGGACGGTACGGTACCGGACTGGAGTGGGGCAGTCCGAAGCGCTGCACAACGCCAGGCCGTGGCATCCTTCTTGCTCTGCTCTTCGACGGGGATACCCGATGACGATGGGAGTTGGGAAGGACATGAAGACCGCTGAGGAATCGGCGCCGACCCAGGATGTCATCGTTGCCACGGCAGACGTCGGTCTCCGGCGGGAGATACGCCGGTGGATCCGGCAGGTCACCGGGCTCGAGGCTGCGGCCGTCGGTTCATCCACCGAGCTCCTGGGCCTACCGCACCTGGAGCGTGCACGGCTCGTGGTCATCGACGAGGCCCTCCCGGGCACCGGAGGACTGGTGACCGGCGCCATGATCCGAGAGCTCCATCCCTCGGCCCGTCTGATCCTGGCAGTCTCCGAGACCCACCCAAAGACGTGCCACATGGCCGAGGAGATCGGATTCTCCATGGTGATGGAACGGCATCGCGGCGGGTTCGTTCTCGGCGGTCTCGACCACTGAGCGGGGGACACCGGCGCGCCGTTACGCCGGGACGACGCAAGAGGGATCCAGCAGCTGCCGGCCACGGTACCATGGCCGTGGGATGACGATGGGCACGATGGAGTTCGAGAGCGGCTGGCGCGAGGTACAGCTCGAGGCGCTGCTCGACCTCTCGCTCGATCTCGTCGGCATCCGTTCCGAGGAGGAGCTGGCCCGCGAGCTGCTGCACCGCGCCGTGGGAACCCTGGACGCCAGGGCCGGATTCGTCTCGACGGGCTGGACCGGAACGGACCGTGGCGTCATCACAACCTTCGGCCTGTCCGGAGAGGGCGAAAGCATCCTCCAGATAGTGTCCCTGCCGGTCCGGGAGCAGCTCGAACAGGGGGAGACGGTCCGGGGTGTTCCGGCCGCGGGGACGGCGGAGATCGGGGAGCTCCTGCTCGCCCCGATGCGGTGGCAGGGACGGACCATCGGCGTCGTGGCCCTTGCGGACAAGGAGGGGCGAGGCGGCGCACGGCCGTTCGACGAGGCGGACGCCCGGTTCCTGACGACCCTCGCGACCCTCGGAGCGGCCGGGCTGATGAACCTCCGGACCTTCCTCGAGATGGAGCGGGAACGCCAGCGCCTGGAAGAGGAAAACCGTTCTCTTCGGGAGGCCGCCGGTGAGGAAGGGTTCATCGGGACCGCACCGTCGATCCGGCGCGTCCTCGAGCTGGCGCGCCGTGCAGCAGTGACGGACGTCGGCGTGATGATCCGCGGGGAGTCCGGCGTCGGCAAGGAACGGCTGGCCCGGCTGATCCACGGACTCTCGCCCAGAGCCAGCGGACCGTTCGTGCCGCTCGACTGCGCCGCCATGCCCGAGAGCCTGCTCGAGGCGGAGCTGTTCGGAATCGAGGAGGGTGTGGCCACCGGCGTTCACCGGAGGCTCGGGAAACTCGAGCTGGCGTCCGGCGGCACACTGTTCCTCGACGAGATCGGTGACCTTCCCCTCGCCCTCCAGGCGAAGCTCCTACGGGTCGTCCAGGAACACGAACTGGAGCGGGTGGGCGGACGGGAACGGATCCCCCTCGACCTGCGGATCCTCAGCGCGACCAACCGCCCCCTGGAGGAGATGGTCGAGTCGGGCACGTTCCGGCGGGATCTGTACTACCGGCTGCGCGTCGTCGTCATCGAGCTGCCGCCGCTCAGGGAACGTCGCGAGGATATCCCGCTCCTGGCGCGCCACTTTCTGGCGCTCCACGGCGCCCGCATGGGCCGGCCCGACGCCCGGCTCCGGCCGGAGGCGATGGCCTGGCTCCTCCAGAGACGGTTCCCCGGCAACATCCGCGAGCTGGAGAACCTGATCCAGGCCGCCGTGGCCCTGGCCGAAGAAGAGGAGATCTCGCGCGAGGATCTCGAGCTCGCCTCCGGCGACGGTCCCAGCGAGAGGACCACCCGAGGGATGACGCTCCGCGAGGTGGAACGCCGGCACATCCTGGCCGTGCTGGAGTCGGTCGGGGGGAAACGGGGCGAGGCCGCCCGGATCCTCGGGATCGACCGGACGACCCTGTACCGGAAACTGAGGCATATTGCAACGCACGATGCAACCTGCATCACATCCTGATCTCGCCTTGAATCTCCGAAGGATTCCGATGGCAGGACCGTCCACACCCCGGCGGATGATGGACTTTGCAACACACAGCTCCTGGCGAACCGCGGGTGAAACTGGCACGGCGCTTGCGAATCTCCCACCCGAAGGAGGCGAGAATGCGGGGTGCAACACTGGTCAGGATCGCGGCGGCTTCCACTGTCGTCCTCGGGTGCACGGCAGCGATCGCGATCCAGCTCGTCCACTTCCAGCTCGTGGTGCCCGTCCACCATCTCCGGATCGCGTGGACCGTGATGCGCCTGCTCGTCCAGCTGTGAGACGAGACCTCTGTCCCCTCCGGCTCCCGGGGCACCATCCGCCCGGAGAACCATGGTGAGCGAACGCGAACCGTTCGTCGCCGAGGTCCGGCTTCTCCTGCCTCCACTCGAGGGCGCGGAGCTCGTGGCCGTCCGGGCCGCCGAGGTCGTGGGCCGCAATGCTGGCTTCCGGACGGAGACCCTGGACGCCGTGGGAATCGCTCTGGCCGAGGCCTGTCTGAACGGGTTCGAGCACGGGCGGAACGAAGGCGGTATCATGGTGCGGCTCGCCCTGGAGGAGGGCGAGGGGCGCCCAACGGCGATCCTGGCCGAGGTGGAGGACCATGGCGTCGGATTCGGCGCGAGACGGTCACGACGCACCGGCCGGGGAGGGGGGCGCCTGAAGAAGCGTGGCTGGGGTCTGGTCCTGATGCGCGAGCTGATGGACGAGGTGGACGTAGAGTCCGTGCCCGGTCACACCGTCGTGCGGATGCGGAAGTATCGGGAGGACCGTGGATGACCGCCGAGAAACCCACTCCGAGGGCCGAGGTCGTGCCCGGCGGAATCACCGTCGTCGAGGCCACCGACTACATCAACAACGAGGCCGGTCAGCTGCTCGCTGATGCCGCGAAGGCGCATTTCGGACGGGAACGGCCCGTGCTTCTCTTCGACCTCTCGGCAACCAGGATCATCAACTCCATCGGCGTCTCGATCCTGCTCGAGCTGCTCGAGGACATCCTCGACCGCAAGGGGACGATGGCGTTCTGCAACGTCTCACCCACCATCGCCCGGACCTTCGACATCATGGGGGTCGCCCAGTACGCTCGGATCTTCCCCGACCGCGCCACCGCGCTCGAGGCGCTGGGGGGTCATGACGGGTGACACCCTCCGGCGCCTCGGGGAGCTCGCCCTCGAGGGACTGCCGGGCCCTCGTCTGCCCGGTATCGTGCTCGACATCCTGGTGAGGGAGTCCCACGCGGCGGGCGGGCTCCTCCTTCGCGCCGGAACCGTCGTGGCGCGCCAGGGGACCGCCGGGACGGAACCGGCCGGAGACGAGGGCGCCATCGAACTCCTCCCCGGGCCCGAACCGTGGCATCTGCGCCTGGTCGGCGGTCCGGCGCCGGAGGACGGCGCGCTTGCCGCGGCCCGCCTGGCACTTCGGATGTGGGAGCTGGGCACGGCACTCCGAGAGGCCCGCTTGGGCGAACGGCTCCGGCTGTGGGAGCTCGATGCGATCCGGACGCTGGCCTCGTCCATCGTGGGGATCCTCGACCCGGAAACCCTCGGGACCGAGCTGACGACGAGCCTCGTCATGCTGATGGGTGTCCGCCGCGCCGAGCTTCTCGTGGGCGGCACACCGGAGGGCGCCCGGCGGGTGGCCGTCTTCGGCCGCCCTCCGAGCGACGGGACCGACGCCGCGGCGGCGTGGCGCGAGGGGATCACCACCGATCGGCTGCTGGCGAGACCCCTCGCCACCTCGTCCGAGACCCTGGGGCTCGTCCTCGTGGCGGACAAGGAAGCGCGGACGGGGAGCCAGCCGTTCTCCGAGGACGACCAGCGGTTGCTGGAGCTGTTCGCAGTTCAGGCGGCGGTGGCCCTGGAGAACGCCCGCCTGTACCGCGCCTCCCTGGAGAAGGAACGGCTCGACCGCGAGCTGGCAGTGGCCGCGGAGGTCCAGGCGTACCTCCAGCCGCCGGAGTTCCCCGAAATGGCCGGGTACCGGATCGCCACCTTCCGCCGGCCCGCGCGGTTCGTCGCCGGCGACTGCTTCACCGTCAGCCCCCGCGCCGGCGGGGTGGAGGTCATGCTGGCCGACGTCTCGGGCAAGGGTGTCGGCGCGGGCCTGCTCGCCGCGAGCCTCCAATCCGGCGCGCGGCTCCTCGCCGGCCTCGACGAGCCGCTCGCCGAGACGGCGGGCCGCCTCGGCCGCACCCTCCACGAGACCACCGAGCCCCACCAGTTCGCCACCGCCGTCCTCGTCCGGTGCGGCGAGGACGGACGCGTCACGTTCGTCAACGCAGGCCACCCCCCGGCGTTCGTCCTCCGGGGGGACCTGCGGATCGAGCAGGTGGACAGCACCGGCCTTCCACTCGGCCTTCTCCCGGAGTCGGCCTGGACCGAGCGGACCCTCATCCTGCGGCCCGGCGACCGGATCGTGCTGTATACCGACGGGCTGACGGAGGCGGAGGACGCCTCCGGCGAGGAGCTCGGCATCGGGAACCTCGCCCAGATCGTCGCGGCCGCCGCCCGGGAGGAGGGTGAGGTCCTCTGCGCCGCCGTCGTCGAGCGGGTCGAGCGACACACGGGCGGCCGGCCGTTCACGGACGACGTCACCGTGGTCGTGATCGAACGAACCCCGGCCGGGTGAGCCGGGTCACAGACGGCAAAGGGGACCGGTGCGAGAATCTTCGTGGGATGCGACCCAACGCGCTCCCATGACCTCCTCCCGACGCCACCCCAGGGTGGCGTCCCCTTTGTTTCCTCCCGTCCCTCACGGGGGCCACGTCACGGCCACGGTGTCAGCAAGAAAATGAAACACGAGACGCTCCGCCCCGGAGCGAATCGCCCTCGGCCTATGGCGACTCTTGTGTCGAGGGGATGCCCTGGGCCCGCTCGTTGACCACGAGTTCGAACACCCGCTCCGAGGTGAGCCTCCCCCGGTCCAAGGCTTCCACCGTGAAGAGGGCCCGACACGGCTCCTCCGGTACGCCCTCGATGACTCCGGACGACGCGTGGAGCACCAGACCTTTCGGAAGGGTGCCATCGATTACATGCACGATGTATGGCGTCGTTCCGCCCTCGACCTCGAGGGTTGCGGTGTACTCCGATCCGGCCACGGCTGCCGGCAGGGTTTCCGTCATGATCTCGAGCGGCGATGCGGCCACGGTGATCCGGATCCCGGTGGTCGCTTCCTTCCCGCCAGAATCGCGGACGCGGACCACCCCGACCCAGGTGCCCGTCCGGGAGGGTGTCCCCTGAAGGGTTCCCCCGGTGGGGTCGAGGGAAAGCCCCGGCGGCAGCTCGCCGTACACGAGTTTCCAGGAATACGGTGCCGAACCTCCAACAACCCCCAACGTCCGTTTGTACGGCCGGCCCACCACACCACCGTCGATCACGCCTTCCGCCGTGATCCGGAGCCGTTCGGTGGCGCCATCGAACGCCGTAACCGCCCGAGGCTCCGTTCCTCCAGCCGTAATCCTCCCCTGCTCCGTGTGCTCAGTCCTGGCTGCCGGCCCGGGTGGTACGCCCACGCTTTCCACCCCTGACGGCGTCACCGTCCCCTGATGGCCCATACTCTCGTCGGAACGAACGGTGGGACCGCCCATTCCCGATCCGCCCATCGATTTCCTCGCCGTCACCGCCCCCCCGGTGGAGCGAGGCGGCCGGCCGTTCGAAATCCCCGGAACCGCCGTGCCGCCCATGTCGAAGAACGCCTGCGCCATGGCAAGTGTCCGTTTCGCCGGATCCACGGCTTCCATTTGCACCCCACTCACCCGCCCACCCAGGGACCAGCGAAGCGATGTCCCGCTTGGCGCCTCAGAGAACCAGGCCCTTCACGATCGGGACTGCCCCCACAACGGAGTCCTCGGCCATCCAGCGGTCGAGCGCTCCACGAGGAACGGGCCGGCGTGGGGGCGGGGGCGGTCCGGGGGGAGCTCGCTCCCACCGGGGCGCACGGGCGAGGCGCGCAGCCCGCGCGAAGCGCGGGGGCCGGCCGCCGGTTCGCCCCACGGTTGCGTCCCCGCTGGCCACGGCCACGGTCGCGGGACATGGTGCCCGGGGGCGTTCCTTCGAGCTCCGAGAAGGGCGGGGAGCCACCCTCAGGCGCGGTCTCCGTCCTCCGCAGCGCGGTACGCGCCCGAGCTCGCGAAGAGCGCGACCAGGTCGGCGTCGAGCATCCCTCCCCGGGCCTCGTCCCGGAGGATCTCCAGCGCCCGTTCCACGGGCAGCGCCGGCTTGTACGGCCGGTCCCCGGCGGTCAGCGCATCGTAGACGTCCGCGATCGCCAGGATCCGTGCCTCCAGGGGGATCGACTCCGCCGTCACCCCCTCCGGGTACCCGCTCCCGTCGAGCTTCTCGTGGTGGCGGGCGACGATCTCGGGGATCCGCGCGAGGTCGGGGGGCCACGGGAGGGTGGTCAGAAACCGGTGGGAGTGGACCACGTGGGACTCGATCTCGCGGCGCTCGGTCTCGTCGAGATTCCCCGACGGCACGGTGAGGTGCCGGAGCTCCTCCGGCTCGAGCAGCGGCCGGCGGGACCCGTCGAACGCCTCGAACACGGTGCCCGCCAGCGTCCCCAGCGGACCAGTGAGACCGGCCGGAAGGGGCACCTCGCGGTTGGCCCGCTCCACCGCCCGGATCCAGCCGAGGGTCCGTTCCCGGACGCGCTCCCGGGCGTCCGCGATCGCCTCGATCGTCTCCTCCCCCGGGGGGCGCCCCCCGGCCACGAGTCCCGCCACGACCTCCTCCGCGGCCCGGAGCGTCTCCGCGACGGCGGCATGGCCGAGCCGCTCCACGATGGTGGCCTCGCGGTCCGGCCCCAGCCGTGTCCGCTTGGTCAGGACCGCCTCCCGGACCCCGACCTTCCCGATGTCGTGGAGGAGCGCCGCGTACCGGAGCTGCCGGAGGTCCGCCGGGGAGAACGCGACCTCCGCGAAACGGCCGGTCCGCTCGCGGTCCACGGCCCGGGCGAGGGCCGTCGCCAGCCGCGCCACCCGGAGGCTGTGCCCCGATGTGGGCGGGTCCCGCTGTTCGATCGCCGTGATGGAGGCCGTGACGAACGACTCGAACAGGGTCTCGATCCGCTCGAGCAGCCGGCTGTTCTCCAGCACCACGGCGGCCTGGGCGGCCAGCGACCGCAGCAGCTCCAGGTCCCCGTCGTCGAACGGGACCACCTCCCGGGCCACCGCCTCCGGCGTGTGGAGCCAGACCCCCGGCCGGCGCTTCCGGTTGATCAGCTGGATGACGCCCACCGTCTCCCTGGAACGGGTGATCATCGGAACGGCCAGCACGCTCCGCGACCGGTAGCCGGAGCGCTCGTCGAAGGAACCGTTGAACGTGAACGGCGCATCGGGCGGCAGTGTGTAGGCATCCGCGACCACCACCGGCTCGCCGGTCACCGCCGCCATTCCCGCCATGCTCGTCCGGTCCAGCGGGATCACCGCCCCGCCATCGGGCGGTTCGCGGCTCTCGTTCTGGGCGCGGACGAACCGGAGCGTCGCGGCCCCGTCTCGGCCCTTCTCCACCAGGTAGATCGAGCCCGCGTCGGCCGAGACCAGCCGCCGGGCGGAGCGGAGGATCCGTTCGAGTAGCGCCCCGAGGTCCCGCTCCTCCGCGAGTGCCGTACCGATCTCGAGCAGTTCCTGTTCGAGATCGGCCCTCCGCTCGCGGATGGCCCGGTCCCGGGCCTCCCGCCACTCGGCGAGCGCCAGTTGCCGGGCCATCTCCAGGACGGCCTCCCTGACGTCCGGCGGCGCCTCCGCCGGCACCGTCACTCGTGCGCCGGAAACGCCGGAAGAGAGCGCCACGACCACCACGCCGGGCCGCGGGCCGGACGGAACCGGCGCTCCTCCGCCTTCCCCGACGACGACCACGACGGGCGGTTCCGGAAGCACCGGAGGACCCTTCCGTCCATCCACCGTCCCGACGTGCACGACCGGGACCGAGTCGGCATGCATGGCCTCACTATAGCAGCCGATCGTCCTGCGGCCCGGGCGCCCTCTCCTCCGATGATCCGTGCCGTATCGGCGGCCGTACCGGATCAGACCCAACCGCGGAGCCGGCACGCCGTCGCCACCCGCTGGATGGCGATCATGTACGCCGCGTCGCGCATGTACTCGCCCGTCTCAGACGCGAGGTCGGCCACGGCGTGGAACGCCGCCGTCATCTTCTCGTCCAGACGCTCGAGAACCTCCTCCTTGGGCCAGAAGAAGTTCTGGTTCGACTGGACCTGCTCGAAGTAGGAGCAGGTGACCCCGCCGGCGTTGCAGAGGAAGTCCGGGATGACGAAGATCCCCCGTTCGGCGAGCACGGCGTCGGCCTCCGGCGTGGTCGGCCCGTTGGCACCCTCGGCGAGGATCCTGACGGTGGGCGCGATCCGGCCCACGTTCTCCGCCGTCACCTGGTTCTCCAGCGCCGCGGGGATCAGGATCTCCACCTCTTGCTCGATCCACGCGTCCCCGTCCAGGACCTCGTACCCGACCTGGCGCGCGCGCTCCCTGTCGATGGTGCCGAACCGGTCCGTGAAGGAGAGCAGCTCGTCCACGTCGATCCCGTCCGCCTTGCGGAACGTGTAGGCGCAGTGATCGTCGTTGTCCCAGCACGACACCGCCACGACCCGCCCACCGAGCTCGATCAGCTTCTTTGCCGCGTACTGCGCGACGTTGCCGAACCCCTGGATGGCCGCACGGGCGCCCTCGATGGGCACGTCGAGCCGCCGGCACGCCTCGCGCACCGTGTAGACGACGCCGTACCCGGTGGCCTCGGTCCGTCCGAGGGAGCCGCCGACCTCAACCGGCTTGCCCGTGATGAAGCCGGGGAAGTGCCCGCCGCGGATCCGCTCGAACTCGTCGAGCATCCAGACCATGTGCTGCGGGTTGGTCATCACGTCGGGCGCGGGAACGTCCTGGACCGGCCCGACGTTCCGGACGACCTGGCGGACCCAGCCGCGGCAGAGCTGCTCCTGCTCACGGGCGGACAGGTTGTGGGGATCGCAGATGACCCCGCCCTTGCCGCCGCCGAGTGGAATGTCGACCACGGCGCACTTCCACGTCATCCACATGGCCAGCGCCCGGACGGTGTCCACCGTTTCCTGGGGGTGGAACCGGATGCCGCCCTTGGCCGGTCCCCGGGCGTCGTTGTGCTGCACGCGGTAGCCGTGGAACACCTGCACCGACCCGTCGTCCATCCGGACGGGAATCAGGAAGTGGTACTCCCGGAGCGGCCACCGCAGCAGCTCGCGGGAGCTCTCGTCCAGCTGAAGCTTCTCGGCCACGGCGTCGAACTGGCGCTGGGCCATCTCGAATGCGTTGAACTGCTTCGTCATCTCGACCTCCCTGCCTCCTTCGGCCCGCGCCTTATACCGCGTGTCGTCCCGGGGGTCAACACTCCGGCGCGGCCGTTTTCCCGTTCCTCATGACGGGACCCTCGCCGCCGTCCAGCAGCCTGCCCGCGAACGGTCCGGCGTTGCGGACGAGAACGGTGGTGGGCAGCCCCTCGACGAGCGTCCCGAGCCGCTCCGCGTATGCGCCCTCCTCGCCGGGCGCCGGTTCGGCCAGACCGAGGAACACCACGTCGGCGTCAGCAGAGAGCTCGTGGATGACCTCGGTGACGGACCGATCCTCCGGCCGCAGCGTCACCTCGATTCGGGCGGGGATCCGGCTCTCGGTCAGCATCCGGTCGAGCGCCCCGCGCGTGTTCTCGAGCATGGCAGGGTCGTTGGCGAGGGAGTGCACGACGATCCCGGAGCCCCGCCACTCCGGGTTCATGGAGAGAAGGTAGGCCAGGAGCAGCATCAGGTCGCCGTTCTGCTCGAGACCACCCCACCAGACGTCGATCCTGCGCCGCCGCTCACCCCACCCCCGGGGCACCGTCCGGCAGATCAGGGTCGATTTCTCCAGCAGCGAGAGCCGCCGCATGATCCGCAGCATCCCGGCCAGCCGTTCGGGCTTGCGGCTCCATCCGAACATCACCGTGTTCGACGCGATCCCGGCGATCCCGTTGGCCTGGGCCGTGGCCACGGCCCCTGTCTCGAACCCCTGGACGACCTCCACCTCGGCGAACGCCGTGATCCCGCTCGCCTCGAGCTCCCGCTCGAGCCGTTCGAGCTCCAGACGGACCCGTGGCGCCAGCTCCTCCAGCTCGCCGACCAGGAGCCGGTTCACCGTGACGATCCCCCGTCCCTGGTTGAGCCACGCGGCGAACTGGACCAGGTCCCGCCGCCGGTGGACGTCGCCCGCGAACAGGAGGATGTGCGGGCGCCAGTTGCGCGGCGCCACGGGGAGCCGGTGGAGCTGGAGGAGCGTCGCCCGGGCGAGGGACATCAACGCGCCGTACCGCAGGTCCCCCCACGACGCCCGCAGCGCCCGCCGCCGCAGCACCAGGTAGATCACGAGCTCGGCGAGGAACGCCAGGATGCCCGCCACGTGGTTGATCAGGAACATCACCCCGAAGCAGGCCGCCGCACCGGCCAGGGAGACGGGCCAGGGCACCCGGAGCGTCGGGCGGTACCAGGGGTTCCTGGCCAGACGTTCGAGCCCGGCCACGAGGTTGACCATCCCGTACGTCGTCAGGAAGAACATGGTCAGCACCGGGGCCACGGCGTCGAGACCGCCGAGCGCCACGGGCGCCAGCGCCACGGCGGTGGAGAGCAGGTGGGCCCGCCCCACGCCGAGGATCGTGCCCGTGCCCACGGCGGCGGGCGCCACACCGTCCCGGGCCAGCGCCTCCAGGGTGCGCGGCGCGCCGAGGATGCTGCCCGCCGCCGACGAAAGGATCGCCCCCCACAGGCCGGGCAGCACCAGCGCAGGGACGGCCGCCACCTCGAGCCAGATCAGCGGGTTCCCGGCCAGCGCTGCCGTGTCCGCCGAGAACGCCAGCGCCACCGGGACCACCAGATAGACCACGAGCCCCGTCAGCACTGCGGCGAGGGTGCCCCGGGGGATGGCACGGTGAGGATCCCGCAGTTCTCCCGACAGACTGATCCCTGCCATGATCCCCGTCACCGCCGGGAAGAACACGGCGAAGACGGTCCAGAACGGCGGCGAGCCCGGCGCCCCGCCCACGGCGGCCGCCCGGAGCATGAACGGTCTGGGAACGCCGAGGAGCAGGGAGAGCAGGGCGAGGCCGACGAGCGCCATGATCGGAAGCTGGAGCTTGAGGGCGAGGCCGGCGCTGCGCGCCGACAGCGCCGAGACCGCAAGGACGGTCACGGCGGCCACCGCCTGCACCGGCACGCCGGGCCACGCGAACCGCAGGCTCTCGGCGAGGCCGAAGGCGTACAGCGTCACCGAGAACGTCTGCGCCAGGAACAGGGGGATGCCGATGGCGCCCCCGATCTCCAGCCCGAGGGACCGGGACAGGATGTAGTATGCGCCTCCTGCGCCCACCGGCATGTTGGTGGCGATGGCGGAGACCGAGAGCGCCGTCACCAGCGTGACGGCGTTGGCCAGCAGCACGATCACCAGCGCCGGGAGGAGTCCGACGGAGCCCACCACCCATCCGGTCCTGAGAAACAGGATGACGCCGAGGATCGTCAGGATCGACGGCGTGAAAACACCGAGGAACGTGCCGAGGCCCTCTCCTTGCTCCGAGGTCCCGGTGACGTGGTCCGTGACGGCCATCCTCCCGATTGTAAGGGAACCCGCACGCCCCCCAGCGGACGAGCGCAGCAATGTCCCGGCAGGCGCTCGGTATTCCACCGACCTTCACGATTGGAACGGTCCCCTCGATCAGCCCGATGCGGGCTGAAGCCCGCGCTCCCCCGCGGCCACGCACCGATCAACTGAAAAACAATGTCCCCTACTCCCTACTCATCGCGCCTGGTGCCCCATCCCTCGCCCGTCCAGGGACGAGCGAAGCGACGTTCCGACTGGCGCTCCAGAGGACCTGAGCCCGTCACGATTGGGACTGTCCTTTCAACGAGTCCAACCCGCCGGTCGAAACGAAGGACCTCCCACGTGGTACCCCACTCACCCACCGCCCCAGGGACCAGCGAAGCGACGTCCCAGCTGGCGCCTCGGAGAACCAGGCCCTTTACGATCGGGACTGTCCCCAACCCGACCGACCCGTTGGCCGAAACGAGACCGCCCCGCCTGGTACCCCATTCACCCACCCGCCCAGGGACGAGCGCAGCGACGT
>JAMOVQ010000124.1 GCA_027067575.1 Thermoanaerobaculia bacterium
ATCGACAGGGAGGCCTACGAGGTCTTCGGGCCCGGGATCGTGTTTGACACGAGACGCCACGGCGAGCTCCTCCGCCGCTTCCCCACCTCGACCTATGCGGCGTATGTGGTGTGGAAGAAGTATGCGAAGGGTTGGGCGGGGGTGGAGACACAGCGGGCCCTTGCCGTATTGGAAGATCCCTATCCCTTTCGTACGGAGCTTCTCCCCTGTGATCGCGACGGGAGACCGGTGGGTGGTACCGAGACCCGTTTCGAACCGGAGGGTATCTTCCGTTGCCGCGCGGGATGGATGGAGTTGGTTCTGAAGCACCACCCCGACATCTGGTTTGCGGACGAGATTCGTTTGCGGCTTGCCCTGGACAGGTACCGACTCGGCGACCCGGCCGCCTGCGAGGCGGGTCTCGAGGAGCTGGCGGAGCAAGCACGCCGTCCGGATGTGCGGGCCAGGGCGAGGGATCTCCTTTCGGCCATGCGAGCGAAGGGGATGCTGCCAGAGGAGGGGAGATGAGACGGAGCGGGGTTTTCTTCGGAATGGTGGTGGTACTGCTTGCGGCGGGGTGGGCCCCGGCGTCCAACATGGCATTTGCCTTCCGGGTGAACCTCGGCGTGGCGGGACAGGAGCTGCGCTTCATCGCGCTGCCGTACGACGTCACGCCGGATACGGCGGAGGCGCTGTGTGAGGACCTCGGGGGAGACGAGGCGGTGGCCGAGGTGCTGCGGTGGGACGAGGCCACGTCGCGCTTCGTGGTGCACACCTGCGGGTCGGTGACGCAGGACTTTTCCCTGGAGGAGGGGATGGCCTACGGTGTGCGGAGTGCAGCCGGCAACGCCATCGACGCGCTGCTGGTGGGGATGCACGATCAGAGTTTCACGCTCGAACTGGCACCCACCACCGGGAGCAACATGAGCTGGATCTCGCCGCCGTACCACCTGGCGCCGGTGGCCTCGTGGGCGCCGGGGGCGCGGCACAGTGGATCCGGGACACCGCTGCAGCCTACGGTTCGGTGGGCCCGGGAGAGACGGTGCCCTGCACGGAAGGGGTTCCCGACTGCTACGAGGTGGAACTCGAGGTGCCGACAGAGCGGCCCGCCGGCCACTGGGACCTTCGTTTCGAGGAGGTGCTGTCGAACGGGGTGCGGAAGGTCTGGACGGCTCACGTGGGGTTGAGCTTCGGTGACGTTCCCGCGGACCACTGGGCCTACCGGTTCATCGAGACCATGCTGCACCGAGGCATCACCGCCGGGTGTGGGAGCGGGAACTACTGTCCTGCGGCCGACGTGAGCCGGCTCGCGATGGCCGTCTTCCTCTCCGCGTCGATGGTGGGCGGGGACCAGGTGCCGTATTCGGGGGACGTGGCCGGCATGGGCCACTACGAATGCGATACGGAGGGTGTCTCGCTGTTCGGCGACATCGAACCGGAGTCGGGAGCATGCCGGTTCGTTCACTTCCTCGCCCTCGAGGGGATCACCAGCGGCTGCGGTGGGGGGAACTACTGTCCCTGGGATCCAGTCACGCGATGGCAGATGGCCGTCTTCCTCGCGACGGCGATGGCGGGAGGGGGTGACAACGTCCCGGTGAGCGGGACGGTTCCCGGCATGGGGGACTACAACTGCGTCGCGGAAGGGGGAAGCTCGGTTTTTGGGGACGTGCCTCCCGGCGATGGAGGATGCAGATACATCCACTACATCGCGGCGGAGGGTGTGACCTCGGGGTGCGGAGGAGGAAACTACTGTCCGGCGGAGCTTGTGTCCCGCGCTCAGATGGCCGTGTTCCTCAGTGCAGCCTTCGAGTTGACCCCCGGCGAGTGACACACTCCTGAGACCTCGACGTCACGCTCACCACCGGTTGTAAGTTGGACACATCCACCGGTTTGGATTGGACACTCTGGGAGGAGGTCCATGGCTGGTGGAGGGCGATGGGTATTCACCCCCGCCCCCAGGCCTCCGGAGGCCCCGGGGTG
>JAMOVQ010000125.1 GCA_027067575.1 Thermoanaerobaculia bacterium
CGGCCAGCGCCTCCTCCGGACCGATCAGCCGGCCGGTCAGGCAGAGCTCCGTCGCACGGTTCCACCCGACGCGAAGCGCCAGCACGTCCTGGATCATCTTCGGCATGGCGATCCCGAGTTGGGCCTCGGAGAACCCGATCATGAACTCGCCGCGGGCCATCACGCGCCAGTCGCAGTGCTGGGAGAAGACGGCGCCCCCCGCGGGGCTGTGTCCGGTAATCGCGGCCGCGATGGGGACCGGACACCGTGCCAGCGTCCGGAGCGCCTCGAGGAAGAGCCTGACGGCCCGCTCCATCCCGGCGTCGTCGAGGGTGACGAGGAGCGGCAGGTCGAGCCCGCCCGTGAACATCCCCGGCCGGCCGGAGAGGACGATGGCCGCCGCGCCGTCGGCGGGCGCGGCCTCGATGGCGCCGATCAGCGTCTCGATCAGCTCCGGGCTCAGGGCGTTGGCCGGGGGGCGGTCGAGCCTGAGCTCCAGGATCTCGCCGTGGATGGTCCGTTCCAGCATGAGCACCTCCGGTTGAACGGTACCACGGGCCCCGGGAACCACCATTCCACCGGCGCGCCTCCCCTGGCACCTCACCGTCCGTCCTCAACCGGCGCGAGGGCAGAACGGGGTTGCAGGCCCGTGTGGTGGGCAGGGACGCCGGCCGGGGGTAGAATCGCGCGGTGGGGAGGCAGCGGGAGGAGGTACGGGTGGCGTGGTCGCTGGCGCTTGGGGGGCCGGGCTGGCCCCTCCGGGCGGCGGCGCTGGTCGAAGAGCGGGGAACGGTGCGGGGCCGTCCCGGCGTGGCCCCGGTCCGGGAAGCGCCGGGCGCCGTCCTGCTGCATCCGCCAGGCGCCGCGTTCGAGGGGATCGAGGATCTGCGAACCGCCCAGAGGTTGTCTGGCCCTGTCTCGAAGGTGGCGGGCGGGATCGCCTGCATGACTGGTATCCTCTCGCGCGAGGGGTGACGGAGGGACCATGTGCGGCATCATCGGTGTGATCAGTGACGATGGCTCCCCGGTCTTCCGCGAGCTGGCGAACGGTGCGCACTTTCTGCAGCACCGGGGCCCGGCGTACGCGGGTCTTTTCGTGAGCGATCCGGCCCGGCGGGAGTGCGAGCTCGTCAAGGGCGAGGGCCTCGCCGACGACATCTTCAAGCGCCTGGACGAGCTCGAGGGGGACGTGGGCCTGGCGCACACCCGGTACAAGACCATCGGGGCGGGTGGCCGTGAGAACGCCCAGCCGTTCTTCGATCCGTATTCCGGGATCGCGCTGGCACACAACGGCCACATCACGAACACCGAGCAGATCGCCCGGCAGCTGGCCGATGCGGGCCAGCGGCTGCGGGCCGACTGCGACGCCGAGTCGCTCCTCCGGGTGCTGGCGCTCTGGTTCGAGCACCATCGGCGGGCCGCACTGGGCGCGCCCGAGCCGGAGATCATGTTCCGGGCGATCGGGGAGGTGCTGGACCGGGTGACGGGCGCCTACTCCGTCGTGGTGGCCACGCGGGAGGGTCTCTACGCGTTCCGGGACCCCAACGGCTTCCGTCCCATGGTGTTCGGAACCCGGGAGCGGGGAGACGGCCGGCTCCTGATGGTGGCCTCCGAGACCATCGCGCTGGAACAGAACGGGTACGGCGTCGAGGAGGAGATCCCCGGGGGTTGGGCGATGTTCGTCGACCGGCACCTCGAGCGGACCACGATTCAGATCGCTCCTGCGGACCCGCGGCCGTGCGCGTTCGAGCTGATCTACTTCGCGGACGTGGACTCCACCATGTTCGGGGAACGGATCCGGACGTTCCGCTGGCGGGCGGGGAAGGCGCTGGCGCTTTACGTGGCGGAGCTCGACCCGGAGCTCGTCCGGTCCATCGACCTCGTCGTCCCGATCCCCCACAGCCCGATCCCCGGCGCCGAGGCGTTCGCCCAGACGCTCGAGAAGACGTTCGACGACCTCGCGCTCCAGTACGCCACGCCGGTGTCCAAGTACCGGTACGGCGGCCGGGTGTTCATGGAGGAGACCCAGGCGGCGCGGGACGAGGCGGCGATGCTCGACTTCAGGGTCGACGTCAAGGCGGTCCAGGGGAAGCGGGTATTCCTCGTCGACGACAGCATCGTCCGGGGAACCAACGCCCGGCGGATCGTCACGGCCATGCGCCGGGCCGGCGCCGTCAGCGTCCACCTCGGCGTGCTCTGGCCCATGGTGATCGACTCGTGCTTCCAGGGGATCAACACGCCGACGCGGATGGAGCTGATCGGCTCCCGGCTCAATGGGGACGAGGCGGCGATCTGCCGGGAGCTCGGGCTCGACGGGCTGTTCTACCTGCCGGTTGCGGTGTTCCGCGAAAGGGTGATCAAGAACGCACCGGCGTGCATGGCGTGCGCCACGGGCCAACGGGCGGTCAAGTTCGAGTTTCCCGGCTCCGTGATCCCGTCAATGGCCGGGTGAGGCCGGCACGTCACCGGTCTCGAACAGACCGAGCCAGTCGGATGGTGGATGATCTGAAGTGACCCCTGTGGCCACGCCCAGGAGACCTCTTGCATGGCGGCAGTGTGAATGAAATCACGAGGTGCGCCCCCGTCTGGAGCGCGGCAGCACACCCGCCGGAGCATCCAACCCGCGGAGGAATGTCCCTTCCACGCGGGTTTCTTGCCGGGGGATGCCGTCGGGGTTACCATGGGGCGCGCTGGGGGCCCATAGCTCAGCGGTCAGAGCCACCGGCTCATAACCGGATGGTCCCAGGTTCGAATCCTGGTGGGCCCACGGACGGAACGGGGTGACGATGGTGGACGACGCACGCAACGACCTGATCCTGATGGTCCGGCTCCAACGGATCTACGACCGCATCGCCCAGCGGCTCCGGCAGCGCTCCAGCCCTCCCCCGGAGGTCCAGGAGCTCGAGCGGCAGAACCGCGAGCGCGAACGGGAGCTCGCCGAGATGGAGGCGCGGATCGTGGAGCTCGAGAAGGAGCTCGCGGGGGTGGTGCACAGGGAGGAGGAGTGCACCATCGAACTGGACCACTTCCAGAAGCAGAAGAGCATGGTGACCAACCAGCGCGAGTTCGAAGCCGTCATCAACGAGATCGACTTCGCCACGAAGGAGCTCGAGAAGGTCAGGGAGCGCAAGAAGGAGCTGCTCGAGGAGACCGCGGGACTGCGCACGGAGATCGAATCGCGCCGGAGCGCCCGGCCCGAGGAGGAGGCTTCACACCGCCAGGTCACCGAGGCGTGGGAGCAGAGGCGTACCGAGCTCACCGCCGAGATCCGTACCCTGATGGCGCAGGCGAGCGAGCTCGAGGCGCAGCTTTCCCCACCGAACCGGTCCCGGTTCCGTCAGCTGCTGGAGCGCAAGCACGGCACCCCGGTGGTTCCCGTGGTGGAGGGATCGTGCTCGTTCTGCCACTTCACGCTCCGTCCCCACCTCCAGCAGCGCGTCCGGCGCGCCCAGGAGATCATCCAGTGCGAGCACTGCCACCGGATCCTCTACCTTCCCGAGCTGCCGATCTTCGGCGAGGACGGGGAGGACTGAACGGGCGACGCCCTCCTCCCGGAGGGGGAGAACGATGAACGAAACCATTCCCGCGCGGCTCGAAGCCGTCCGGCGGCGCATCGGCGAGGCGGCCCGGCGAGCCGGCCGCGATCCCGGGGGCGTCCGGCTCGTGGCGGTGGGGAAGACGTGGCCCGCACCGGTCGTGGCGAGGGCCGTCCGCGCGGGCGTGACCGACCTGGGGGAGAACCGGGTGCAGGAGGCGGCGGCGAAGAAGCCGGAGATCCCGCCGGCCCGCTGGCACATGATCGGTCCGCTCCAGTCGAACAAGGCACGCCTGGCCCTGGAGACGTTCGACGTGATCCAGACGATCGACCGCCCCCGGATCGCCGAACGGCTCGGGCGCCTGCTCGAGACCGACTGGCCCGGCCGCCGTCTCCCCGTGCTGCTGGAGATCAATGTGGGCGGGGAGCCGCAGAAGGCCGGGGCACTCCCGGCCGACGCGGAGACCGTGGCCAGGACCGTGCTCCGGTGGAGTGGCCTTGAGCTTCGTGGGCTGATGACCGTTCCCCCCTTCTCCGAGGATCCGGAGGCATCCCGCCCGTTCTTCGCCGAGCTCGCCGCACTCCGCGAACGGCTCCAGGACCGGCTCGGACACCCGCTCCCCGAGCTCTCCATGGGAATGAGCCACGACTTCGAGGTGGCGATCGAGGAAGGCGCGACCATCGTCCGCGTCGGGACCGCCATCTTCGGGCGCAGGAGGTGACATGCCCATCGTTCGGCTGATCGTCGGACCGCTCTTGACGGTGCTCGACCTGGTGCTTCGCCTCTCCATGTGGGTGGTCATCGCACGGGCCCTGATCTCGTGGGTCGATCCCAACCCGTACAACCCGGTGGTCCGGACCCTCCGGGCGCTGACCGATCCCGTCCTGAAGCCGATCCAACGGCTTCAGTGGCGCCTCCTGCGCGGGAAGGTGCCCATCGACTTCTCCCCGCTGGTGGTGATCCTCGGGATCCTGTTCCTGCGGCGGTTCCTGGCCGAGCTCTCCTTCCTGCTTCTCCGGTCCATGTGACATGCGGGAGCCGCGGACGCGGTACCATACGGGAGAGCCGAGGGAGGTGTGCCATGCGTTCTCGGAAGCTGTTCCTCGCCGGACACTGGAACGACGGAGCGGACACGATCGAGATCCGTTCGCCCTGGGACGGCCGCCCCGTGGCCGAGGTCGCGCGGGGAGGCCCCCGGGAGCTCGAGGCTGCGGCCGCCGCGGCGGAGAAGGCCGCACCGGCGATGGCGGCTCTGCCCCCCTCGGAGCGCGCCGCGATCCTCGAACGGGCCCACGCCCTGATCCGTGAGCGGCGCGAGACGCTCGCCGCCCTGATCGTCGAGGAGGCGGGCAAGCCGGTCACTCTGGCCCGGGGCGAGGCCGACCGGTGCGCCGACACCTTCGCCGAGGCGGCCCACGTGGCCCGCCACCCGGAGGTCGTCGCCCAGGACCTGGCGGGTTACCCGTCCGGCGCCGGGCGGCTGGCGCTGATCCGGCGCGTGCCCGTCGGACCGGTCCTGGCGATCACGCCGTTCAACTTCCCGCTCAACCTGGTCGCCCACAAGCTCGCCCCGGCCGTGGCGGCCGGGTGTCCCGTGGTGCTGAAGCCCGCGAGCCAGACGCCCAGCGCCGCCCTGGCGCTGGCGGAGATTCTCGACGAGGCCGGCCTCCCGAAGGGGGCTCTCTCCGTCGTCCCGTCCCGCGGGTCGGACGCCGAGCACCTGGTGGAGGACGACCGGTTCGGCCTGGTGACGTTCACCGGCTCCATGGACGTGGGCTGGCGGCTCAAGCGGATCGGCTGGCGGCGGCGGGTCGCCCTGGAGATGGGCGGCAACGCCGCCGTGGTGGTGGAGCCCGACGTGGAGGACGTGGAGGGTGTCGCCCGCCGGATCGCCGGAGCGGCGTACGGGTACGCGGGCCAGTCGTGCATCAGCGTGCAGCGGATCCTCGTCCACGAGGACCGCTACCTCGCCATGCGCGACGCCCTGGTCGCCGCGACGGAGGCGACGCCGGCGGGAGACCCGGCCGACGAGGGCACGGTATGCGGTCCCCTGATCGACGCGGCCAACGCCGAGCGGGTGGCAACCTGGATCGCCGGGGCCCGGGCAGCCGGCGGGCGGATCCTCACCGGGGCGGGCCGGAACGGCAACCTGATCGCACCGACGCTCCTCGAGGAGGTGCCTGAGGACCAGCCGGTGGTCGCCGACGAGGTGTTCGGACCCGTGGCCGTGCTGTTCGCCTACGAGGACTTCGAGCAGGCCCTGCTGATGGTCAACGACTCCCGGTACGGCCTCCAGGCCGGCATCTACACGAACGACGTGGTGAAGGTCCAGCGGGCGTGGGAGGTCCTGGAGGTCGGCGGCATCGTCCACGGCGACGTCCCCACCTGGCGCACGGACCCGATGCCGTACGGCGGGGTCAAGGCGTCGGGGATCGGTCGGGAGGGCCCCCTCTGGGCCTGGCGCGAGATGACCGAGGAGCGGATGCTCGTCCTCGGGCGCGGCACCGTCGTGGGATAATGCTCCGATGGCGAACCCGGACCACCTGGCGCGGCTCGAGGCGGGCGACTGGAACCGGTGGCGCTCGGAACACCCGGGCATCGTCCCGGACCTGATCGACGCCGACCTCACGGAGAGGGACCTGTCCGGGCTCGACCTGTCCAAGGCCCATCTCCGCGGCGCCCGCCTGGACGGGGCGGTGCTGGCGGGCACGAACCTCACCCGGGCCACCCTCGACGGGTGCTCCCTCCGGGGAACGCACATGGCCCGGGCGATCCTCGACGGCGTCCGGCTGGACTTCCTCGACCTGTCTGGAAACGACCTCTCCGGGGCCAGCTTCCGCCGGGCCACGTTCCGTGGGACGAACCTCGAGCGCGCGAACCTCGCTGGAGCGAACCTCGCCGGGGCGAACCTCGAGGCGGGCCTCTTCGACGGGGCCGACCTCTCGGGCGCGAACCTGGAACGCGCCAGCCTGCGGGGCGCCCGCCTGGACGGGGCCCGCCTCCGGGAGGCCGACCTCCGGGGCGCGATCCTCGAGGGGGTGGAGCTCGGCGGGCTGGACCTCTCCCAGGCCGACCTCACCGGCGTCCAGGGGGAGGGGGTCCAGCTCTCGGGCGCGACGCTGGACGGCGCCGTGCTGCGCGAGGCCGTCCTGCGGCACGGCAACCTCCACGGCGCGAGCCTCGTGGGTGCGGACCTGACGGGAGCCCAGTGCGAGGGAGCGAGCTTCGGCCACGCCGACCTCGAGCGGGCGCGGCTCGTCCGGACGAACCTGGCGGATGCGGACCTCAGGGAGGCCAGCCTCCTTCACGCCGAGATCGACGAATGCGTCTTCGCGCGGGCCCGTCTGGCGAAGCTCGACTTCCGCTCGCCCAACCTCGGGCGCGTCTCCTTCGCCTCGGCGGACCTCAGCAAGGCGGTCTTCATCCGCTCGGCGTTGCGCAACGCCGACTTCCGGGACGCCAGCCTCGAGGAGGCCGACCTGCGCCACGCGAACCTCGAAGGCGCCCGGTTCACCGGGGCCAAGCTGGCCGACGCCCGGCTGCGCCATGCGAACCTCAAGAACGCCCGCCTGGACAGGGCCGACGCGCCGGGCGCAGACATCTCGGGGACGGTCCTGATCCTGGCGACCTTCCAGGACGCCAACCTGATCGACGCGGACCTCCGGTTCGCGGATGCCGTGGGCGCGGACTTCAGCGGAGCCGATCTCCGGGGGGCCGATCTCCGCAAGGCCGACCTGACGAAGGCGGTGCTCAAGGGAGCCAAGCTGTGGGGAGCCCGCCTCGACGGGGCCCGGCTGCCGGCGGGCGTGGCGTGGTGGAAGCCGGTGCTCGGCCTCTCGCAGATGGGCGCCTCCGCGCGGAAGAAGGCCGAGAAGGCCCGCGAGGCCCGCCGTCAGGCGAGGATCCGCGAGGTGGCGGAGATCATCCGCAAGCGCGAGGCGGACGGTAGGAACCGCCGCGACGGCTGAACCGGACGGCGGCCGCGGTCAGGGCGCGGCGGCCGCCCGGGCCCGTGCGGCGTCCGGCCGGGGGACGTTCGGAAGCCCGGCGACCCATCCGAGCAGCGGGAACGCCGAGAGCTCGGTCTGGTCGAGCCCGAGCGGCACGATGGTGACGTACCCCGCGTCGAGCGCCCAGGTGTCCGTGCCCCGGTCCTCGCTCTGGGCGGGGCGCCACTTCGGCTGGTAGTACGCCGTGCCGTCCTCGCCCGTCCGGACGAGGACGAACTCCGTCTGCTCGGAGCGGGCCGTGCTCATCCGCGCCAGCCGGAACCCCCTGACGTGGGCCGTGTCCTTCGGCACGTTGACGTTGAGCAGCACCCCCGGCGGCAGCGGATGCTCCCGGACGGCATCGACGACGACCTTGGCGAGCACGGCCGCGGCGGCGAAGTCCGGCTTGGGGTCCGACCAGTCGAGCTCGAGGGAGAACGCCACCGCCGGCACGCCCGCCACCACGGACTCCCGGGCCGCGCCCACCGTCCCGGAGTACCACGCGAGGATCCCGTCGTTCTCGCCCCAGTTGATCCCCGAGAGGACCAGGGACGGCGGATCGTCGGCCAGCACGGCCCCGATCCCCATCCGGGCGGCCGTGGCCGGCGTGCCGTCGACGGACCAGGCCGCGCACCCGCCGACGGGCGCATGCTCCCTGACGGCGATGGGACCGTGGGTCACCACGGCCTGGGACTTCCCGCTCTGGTGGGAGGCCGGGGCGACAACCGTCACGCGGTACGACGGATCGCTCGCGATCTCGGCGGCCAGTGCGGCGATCCCGGGCTCGTCGATCCCGTCGTCGTTGACGATCATGACGTGAAACGGCTCCCCGGCCCCCACGGCCGCGGGGAGCAGAACCGACAGGAGCAGGGCGATCGCGAGAACACGGCAGCGCATCGAAACCTCCGTTCGAAGCAGTCTACCGCATCCGCGGGGAGCCGGCGGCCGGCTCAGATGTAGAGGCCGCCGGAGACGTTGAGCACCGTTCCCGTGATGTAGTCCCCGCCCGGGCCGGCCAGGAAGGCGACCGCCTCGGCGACGTCGTCGGCTGTCCCGAGGCGCGGGATCGCCAGCGCCTCCAGCAGACGTTCGCGCTGCCCGTCGGTCAGGGAGGCCGTCATCTCGGTCTCGATGTACCCCGGGGCCACGGCGTTGACCGTGATGTTCCGGCTGCCGAGCTCCCGTGCGAGCGCCCGGGTCATCCCGATCATGCCCGCCTTGGCCGCCGCGTAGTTCGCCTGGCCCGGGTTGCCCATCAGGGCGATGACCGAGCTGATGTTGACGATCCGCCCCCACCGCCGGCGCATCATGATCCGGGAGGCGGGCTGGGTGACGTTGAAGACGCCGTCCAGGTCCACGGCCATCACCCGCCGCCACTGCTCCGGCTTCATCCGGACGAAGATCTGGTCCTCCACGATCCCGGCGTTGTTGACCAGGACGTCGAGGCCGCCGAGCCGTTCGTGGACCTCCGCGACGACCTCGCGCGCCCGGTCGGCGTCGGCGACGTCGAGGACGAACGCCTCGGCCATCCCGCCGGCGTCCCGGATCGCCCGGACGGTCTCCTCCAGCGCCGCCTCCGACCGCGCCGCACAGGCGACGGCCGCACCCTCCCTCGCCAGACGAGACGCCACCGCACGGCCGATGCCGCGGCTTGCGCCGGTGACCAACGCGACCCTGCCTTCGAGATCACCCATGGCTCAGCTCCTCCAGCACCCGCTCGACCTGCTCCACCGTTCCCGCGGGGAGGCAGACCAGGTTCCGGTCGATCCGCCGGGCGAGGCCGCAGAGCACGTTACCCGCCCCGACCTCCACGAGGTGCGTGATACCGTCGGCCGCCATCCTGCGGATCGTCCCGGTCCACAGCACCGGCGAGTCCACCTGGCGGACGAGCCCCTCCCGTGCCGCTGCCGCGTCCCGGACGGGGACCGTGTCCACGTTCCGGTACACGGGCACGGCGGGATCGGCCATGGGGGCCGCCTCGAGCTCGGGGGCCAGCCCCGCCCGCGCGGGGGCCATCAGCGGCGAGTGGAAAGGCGCCGACACGTTGAGGGGGATCGCCCGGCGGGCGCCCCGTTCCTTCGCCAGGGCGACGGCACGTTCCACGGCGTCCGCGTCGCCCGCGATCACCACCTGGCCCGGCGCGTTGAAGTTGGCCGGAACCACCGTCCCGGAACCGTCCGAGGCCGCCTCACAGACGGCGCCCACGGCCTCGTCGTCCATGCCGATGATGGCGGCCATGGCGCCCTTCCCAACGGGCACGGCCTCCTGCATCAGCCGGCCGCGAAGGCGGACGAGCCGTGCCGCGTCGGCCAGAGGCAGCGCCCCCGCCGCCACGTACGCCGAGTACTCCCCCAGGCTGTGCCCGGCCATGGCCTCGACCCGCAGGCCGCCGGCCTCGAGCACGCGCCACGCCGCGATGGAGTGCGCCAGGAGCGCAGGCTGGGTGTTGGCGGTCAGGCGGAGCGCCTCCTCCGGGCCCTCCCAGCAGACCTCCGAGAGCGGCTCACCCAGCGCCGCGTCCACCCCGGCGAACACCCCGGCGGCCGCCTCCCAGCGCCCGGCAAGGTCCCGGCCCATCCCGACGAACTGGCTGCCCTGCCCTGGAAACACCGCCGCGATCCGCATCCGAAACCTCCTCAGAACCGGAACAGCATGGAGGCCCACGTCAGGCCCCCGCCGAACGCCGTGGCCAGCGCGAGATCGCCCCGTTTCAGGCGGCCGTCCCGGACGGCGTCGATCATGGCCAGCGGGATGGAGGCCGCCGATGTGTTCCCGACGCGGTCCACGTTGATGTAGACCTTCTCCGCCGGGAGCCCCAGCCGGTTCCCCACCGCCTGGATGATCCGGATGTTCGCCTGGTGGGGGATGAACAGATCCAGATCGCCCGGCTCGATGCCGGCCTCCGTGAGCACGCCCAGGCTGATCTCCGTCAGGGCGCGGACCGCCACCTTGAACGTCTCGTTGCCGCGCATCTTGATGAACGGCAGCCGCGCCTCCAGCGTCTCCGGACGGTTGGGCGGGAACCGGCACCCACCGCCCGGCATCTGGATCAGGTCGGCGTACCGGCCGTCGGTCCGCCACGCCGTGCGGAGGATCCCGTCACCGGGCTCGGCCGGCTCCAGAACGATGGCCCCCGCGCCGTCGCCGAACAGGACGCAGGTCGTCCTGTCGGTCCAGTCGACGTACCGTGTCAGGCACTCGGCGCCGACGACCAGCACCCGCCGGGCCTCCCCGGTGGTGATGAACTGCCGCGCCACGTTCACCGCGTAGACGAACCCGGAGCACGCTGCCGAAAGGTCGAAGCAGGCGGCGTTGACCAGGCCGAGCCTCGGCTGGACGATGGCCGAGGTCGCCGGGATCGGCTGCTCCGGTGTTGCCGTGGCCAGGATGAACAGGTCGATCTCCCCGGGCTCGAGCCCGGCGTCCTCGAGCGCCGCCGCACCGGCCCGGACCACGAGATCCGAGAGTGCCTCGTCGTCGGCGACCATGTGGCGCTGCCGGATCCCCGTCCGGGTGGCGATCCACTCGTCCGAGGTGTCCACGATCCGCTCGAGGTCCTCGTTCGTCAGAACCCGCTCGGGCAGGGCTCCACCCATCCCGGTGATCCGGGCGGTCCGGGGCATGTCGTCATGCATCGCTGTCGCTCCCCTTCGGCGCCCGGTCCGCGCCACGGGCCACGAGGCCCCCGGCCCGCCGGGCGATCTGCCCCACGGCGTCCGAGGCCGCATAGGCGGCCGCCGACCGGACAGCGTTGACGATCGCCTTGGCGTTCGACCGGCCGTGTCCGATCAGGCACGGCCCCCGCACCCCGAGGAGCGGCGCCCCGCCGTACTCCGAGTAGTCCACACGGCGCTTGAGGTTCCGGAACGCCCCCTTTGCGGCGAGGAGCCCGGCGCTGTAGACCGGGGAACGCCGGGTCTCCTCCTTGAGCACGTTGACGAGCAGCTCGCCAACGCCCTCGGCAACCTTGAGGATCACGTTGCCCGTGAACCCGTCACACACCACCACGTCCACGTCGCCCAGAAAGATGTCGCGCCCCTCCACGTTGCCGATGAAGTTGACGCCGGCCTCCTTGAGCGCCTCGTGCTGCTCACGCACCCGGCGGCCGCCCTTCCCCTCCTCCTCGCCGACGGAGATCAGCCCGACCCGGGGGTTCTCCACGCCCAGGACCGCATCCGCGTAGATCGAGCCCATCAGGGCGAACCGGAGCAGGTGCTCCGGCCGGCACTCGATGGTCGCCCCCACGTCGAGTACCAGGGTGTGCCCCTTCGCCGACGGAAGCATCGCGGCCAGCGCCGGCCGTTCGATCCCGTCGATCAGCCCGATCCGCGCCTTCGCGGCGACCCACGCGGCGCCCGTGTTACCCGCCGTCACCATCGCCACGGCGTGCCCCTCGCCGACAAGCTCGGCGCACACCGTCAGCGACGACCGGCGTTTCTTCCGGAGCACCACGACCGGCGGGTCGTCCATGGTGACCACGTCGGGGGCATCGACGAGCTCGAGCCCATCCGGCAGCTTCCGGAACCGTCCCAGCTCCCGGCGGACCGTCCGGTGCGGCCCGACCAGGAGAACGGGGATCCCGAACCGCTCCACGACCTCGAGGGCGCCCTGGACGGTCACCTCGGGCGCGTTGTCCCCTCCCACCGCGTCCAGCGCGACGGCTCCGGGAAGTGACGGCGCCATGGATCAGTCGAGCTCTTCCACCTCGACGACCTGACGGCCCTTGTAGCTCCCGCAGTGCGGGCACACCCGGTGCGGCGGCTTGGGCTCGAAGCAGCTCGTGCACAGGCTCCAGCCCGGCGGGACCAGCGCATCGTGGGAACGGCGCTTCCGGGAGCGCGCGTGGGAATGACGTCGTTTCGGATTGGCCATCGTTCAACTCCTGTCGGGATCGTTCTTGAGGGCCAGCAGGGGCGCCCACCGCGGGTCGATCGCCTTCGCCCCGCAGGTACACCGCTCGCCAGCCGTCAGATCGGCGCCGCACCCGGCGCAGAGGCCAGCGCAGCGCTCGTCACACAACGGTTTCATCGGCAGCGCGAGCAGCACCTGCTGCACCGCCAGCTCACCGAGATCGAGAACCGGATCGGCGAGGAAGGCGACCTCGAGCTCGTCGTCCTCGAGCTCGAGCTCCTCGTCAAGCGGTGCCTCGCTGGCCGGACGCAGCTCGTAACCGAACCGCTCCGCGGCCTCCCAGGGGACCTGGGCCGTACACCGGGCGCACCGGACAGCGCCCCGCGCCTCGATCCGGCCCTCCACGTGGAACCCGCCGTCCACACGGCGCACCGAGCCCTCGAGGCGCACGGCCACCGATCCAGCCACCACCGGATCGGCGAGGTCGGCCGCACTGACCTCGATCGTCTCCCCGAACGTACGGGGCTCCTGCTCGAGCTCGGTCAGGTCGATCACCACGGTCCCCTCCCTAGGACGCGGCAGTATACCCGCCCGCCCCCACAACGTCAACGATGGGAACCGGTTCCCGGAGCGGACGGCAGGGGAGCCAGCGCGCCACGCCACGCGGCGGCCGTGACCACGCCGGCTCCGATGGCAAGCACGGAGACCGCCGTCCACAGGCCCCCTCCGCCCACGGGGACGAGGCGCAGAATGAGCAGCACCGTCAGCACGAGGGAGGCCCTGATGGGGATCGGCCAACCGGCCAGGCCGGGAAGGAGGCGCGTGCCCAGATGCGCCGTCAGCGCTGCAAGGCCCAGCACCTTCAGAACCAACGTCAGGACGACCAGCAGGACCACGCCCGCGGGCGCAAGCGGCCCCAGGCCGAGCACTGCGACGAGCGCCGTGAAGACGGTGAGCACCGCCACCACGCCGAGCAGCGCCGATTCCACCGAAAGGAGGTCCGGACGCCCCGCCGCACGCCGCGCCATGCCGGGGAACAGCACGAGAACGAGGTTGACGGCCAGCAGCCAGCCACCCGTCACCAAGAGCTTCAGGGCGATCCCCGTCCGGAGGGGGCACGGGCCCGGGGAACGGAGTCCCAGCCCCGCGAGCGAGCTCACGGTGACGACCCGCCCCCGGACCTCGGCCCCGGCCCTCCGATCGACACGACCCAGTACCGCCACCACGTCGCCGTCGACCCGCGCCCCGGGCTCGAGGGTCACGTTCCCCGCAACGGCCACTACGTCCCCGTCCACCGGGCCCGAGACCGTGACGTCCTCGAGAAGCGCCAGATCGCCGCCAGCCCATCCGGAACCGGCCAGGGCCATCGCCACGAGGAGCATCGCGGCCACGGTGGACGGGCGGACCGTCATCGCTGGCGTGCCTCCAGGCGGCGGAGCAGCCGGCGTCCGACGAGGAGCCCCCCGAGAACGAGGAGCATGGCCCCCCAGATCACCCAGCCCGGCACCACCGATGCGAGGGCGCCCGCCGCCACGGCCACCGACCGGACCCATGCGATGGCGCCGCCCGTCAGGCCGAGGCATCCGGCCACCGCCGTCCCGGGGACCGCCGCGAGCAGCCCGCTCCCCGGAACGCCGCCGAGCAGCACCGCCGCGCCCAGCACCAGGAGAACCGACGCCGCAAGTGGAAGCAACCGGAGAAGCCGCTGCGCCCTCCGCCGCCGACCCACCGCCTCCATGATCCGTTCGGTCAGGGCGGCGTCCTCCGGCGGAAGCGCCACGGCCAGGAGCCGGGCCAGCTCGCGTTCCTGCTCCGCGGCACGGGCACACTCCTGGCACGCGCCGAGATGCCGGACGGCGTCCTCCGGCAGGGTATCGGTCCGCCCGCCGGACTCGGCGAGCAGCTCCTGGACACGCTGGCATTCCACGTTCACCCCGGTATCCTCCCCTGGCGGTACCCCACCAGCTCTTCCCGAAGTACGGAATGGGCGCGAAAAAGTTTGTTCTTCACCGTTCCGAGCGGCATCCCCTTCAGTTCGGCGATCTCCTGGTACGAGAGCAGCGCGAAGTGGCGGAGCAGGACGAGCTCCCGGTAGTCGTCCCGCAACCCCTCGATCGCCCGCCGGAGCGCCCCCGCCAGCTCGTGGTTCTCGAGGTGGCCCATGGGATCCTTGTCTGGAGCCGGGATCGGCATGGTCTGCTCGTCCCCTTCACCCGACACGACGGTCAGCGGCGTCGTCGGCAGCTTCCGCTTCCGCAGGTGATCGATGGCGAGGTTGTGGGCGATCCGGAATAGCCAGGTGGTGAACCGGTACCGGTCGTCGAACGACGCCGCGGCACCCCACACCCTGAGGAACACCTCCTGGGTCAGGTCCCTCGCGAGCTCCACGTCCCCGACCATCTGGACGAGGAACCCGACCACACGCCGTTGATACCGGGTGACGAGAACCCCGAACGCCACCTCGTCACCCTCCGCGGCCCTCGCGAGCAGCGCCTCGTCGCTCCGTTCTTCCGGCACGCCGCGTATGGTACCACCCGCACCGGGAGCCCCCTCTCTCCGATGGCTCCGGCCGGATCAGCCGTGACAGGTCTGGCAGAACTCGCCGGGCATCCCGCCCTCGTGACAGGTGGAGCAGGTATCCAGGTCGAGCCTGTGCTCCAGGAACAGCTCCCCATGGGTCTCGGCGAAGTCGTCCGGGTGCGGCATCTTGATCCCATGGCACTCGTTGCACTCGTCCGGCGTCAGGGCCACGCCCCCGTGGTGATCGAGCTCCGTGTGGCACGTCAGGCAGTCGATGTCGTGCTTCGCGTGGTTGGCGTGGGACAGCGCCATGCCGTGCCACTCGATCTCCTTCGCCGGCCCGGCCAGGTGGCAGGGGGTGCACCGTTCCCGGGACTCCTTCGTATCGTGACACTGCATGCAGGTGTCGAACCCGACCTTCTTCACCACGGTGCCCATCGTCTTCCGGAACCCCTTCGG
The DNA here is from genome assembly GCA_027067575.1 of Thermoanaerobaculia bacterium. GTDB lineage: Bacteria > Acidobacteriota > Thermoanaerobaculia > Thermoanaerobaculales > Sulfomarinibacteraceae > JAMOVQ01. Next base: position 15,335 of record JAMOVQ010000125.1, read on the forward strand.
ATGCGGGAGCGGCACGCCTTCGTGACAGGTCGAGCACGCCGCCTTGCCCCAGGAGAGCTTGCCGTGGTCGGAGTACGGCGTGTGGCACGACTCGCAGTCGCCCACGGCCTCGACGTGCCTCGCGTGAGGGAACGCCGTCCCCTCGTACCGGACGGTCACAGGCATCTGGAGGTGGCACCGGGCGCACTCGTTCGCCGTCAGGCGTTTCGCATCGGCGATCCGCGGGTAGCGGGTTCCCACCTTCGCGAGGGCGAGCGCACGGTTGGCGTCCGCCACCGCACCGTCCAACAGCCTGACAGCGAAGGTGATGTTGTGCTCGCCGTGGCCGCGCTCCACCTGCCTGAGCCGTGTCGCAGCGTCGCCGAGCGCCTTCCTCGCCGCCTCGGGGATCCTCCGCCCCCGCAGGGCGCTCCGTGCACCGGAGACCGCCGAACGGGCCGCCCGGAGGTCCCGTCTCAGGATCGCCGACCACTGGTGGAGGATCCGGTCGTACCCGGGACCGTGGCAATCGTTGCACGCCTTCGCCGAGGGCTTTCGAACGTCGCCGTCGGGGCCCGTGCTCCAGCCCGAGTGGCACCCCTCGCAGTGGACGTGGACCTTCGCCATGGGGTCTGGTGCGACCTCCGACGACGGGCGGGCCGCATCCAGGCCCAGGTAGAGGCTCCGCTCGGCCTGGTGGACGTTGCGATGGCAGTCGGCACAGCTGGCGTCGTCCGCCACCGTGATCGGGTGGACCCGGTGCTCGATCGGGTGGTGGCAGAAGGTGCAGGCGAACCCGCGCCGGAGCACGTGTTCCGAATGGACCAGCTCCACATCGTCGAACTTCGCGTCGCGGTCCCCCGCCGGATGGCAGGCCACGCACCGCTCGCGGTCCACCGCACCGTCACCCCGGGTGACGTCCGCGTGGCATCCGGTGCACTCCATCTTCCGATCCACCACCATGGTGTGGTCGTACCGTGCGTCGCCCTTCAACCGGTCGGCCTCGTGACAGAGACGGCAGCGTGAGATGTCCTCCTCCCACTTGAGACCCCTGAAGTGGCAGGTCGTGCAGCTCGTCGTGTCCACCGGCTTCTCGTGGCCGTGCACGACCTGCTGGTGGCAGGTCGTGCAGGCGAGCAGGATCCCCCGTTTCTTCTGCTCCAGGTGGGAAGCGTGGGAGAACCGGACACCGTGCCACACGACATCCCCCTTCTCGCCGAGAATCTCGGCGTGGCACCCATCCTGGGCGCACGAGCGGTTCCCCGGGAACCGGAACGCGTCCGTCGTGTGGACGCCCGTCATCCGGTCCACGATCAGCGAGATCGCCACCCCCTCCTGACGGGCCGACCCGCCGATCCCCGGCGGGAAGTGGCATTCGGAGCAGGCGACGTCCTTGTGGCTCGACGCCGCCCAGGAGCTCGAGTATTCACCGAGCCACGGGAAGAGCCGGTAGAACCCCGGGCTCGACGTCGCCCGCAGGGCGAGCCATCCCACGACGGCCACGATGGCGATCACGACCGCCGTACCAAGGACGAGACGCCTCAGCCGCGCCCTGTCCTGTTCCCGGTTCTCCCGCTCCTGCCCGTCGAGCTCCGAACCCCCACCCTGTGCACTCGTCTCCATCACGGCCTCCGCGGGGCCTCGCCCCCTGGTGTCGGGTGCATCGTAGGCGATTGTGAAAACCTGCGCAATGATTTCGACAGTGGCGCAACCGCAGGGAAACAGGAAGGGCGCCCGGAGGCGCCCTTCAGAAACGTCACACGGACATGCTCACCGGTAGCTGAACAGCATGGCGTACAGGATAGCCAGGATCAGCGAGAGTCCGATCGTCAGCGCGGTGAACCCGAAGATCCGAATCCACTTGAGCTTCTTCCGGGGCATTGGCCCGGCGATCCGCGCTTCGGGCTCGCCGCTGGCCAGCAGCTGCTCGTACTCGCCCGGCTTGTCGTGTTCGAGCTCCTCCACGGGAACTCGGCCCGTGAAGATCACCGGATCCATCGGGAACTTGTCCGGCCGGAAATGGGTGTTGAAGAAGTGGATCGTGAAGATGAACGCCACCGCCAGAAGCGCCTCGTCGCTGTGGACGATGGTGGCCACGTTGATCATCCATCCCGGCAAGAACCGCGTGAAGAACGTCGGGAACCACAGCATCAGTCCGGTGGAGCCGATGACGAAGACGCCCCAGAAGACGGCGAAGTAGTCGAACTTCTCCCAGTAGGTCCAGCGCCCGAACCGGGGGCGCTCCCCGCGGCCGAAGAACCACCGGACGTGCTGCCAGAACTCCTTGAGATCCCGCAGGGTGAACATCATGGAATCGGGCCCGAAGATGAACTCGATCCACCCCTTGCCCGACTCCCGCTTCATCCGGAAGATCTGCCGGACATGGTAGAGGAACAGGGCGATCAGCACCACGGCTGCGAACCGGTGCAGGACGCCGGTGACCGCGAACCCGCCGAGTACATGGGAGACGGTCTTGGCCCATCCGGCGTAGGAGAACTTGAGCGTCATGCCGGTGATGGCCAGGGTGAAGAAGCTCAGCATCATCACCACGTGCATGATCCGCTGCTCCAGGGTAAACCGGACGTAGAACCGGTCCTTCTTGACCTCACGGACGTGCCGCCAGGTGCCGCGGGTGCGCCACAGGCGGTACAGCCAGAGGAGTGTGTGGAGCGTGAAGAAGACGAGCGTCCCCACGAGCAACGCGGTCATGAACAGGAAGACGAAGTAGAGGTACGGATACTTCTTCGGGTTGTGGTGAGTCGCGTGGGTCAGGTACCCGGCGAACTGGCGGTGTGCGCCCGGGTGGCAGGTCGCGCAGGTCTGGACGACGTTCTCGTACGACAGCGTCGAGCGTGGATCCTCGGGCGGCAGGATGTTGTGGACGCCATGGCAGTCCGAGCACTTGGCCGCCCCCTCGTCGCCGAGCCTGGAGACCTTGCCGTGGACCGTCTCGAAATAGGTCTCCATCTCGGGCTCGTGACACCGCCCGCACTGCTCCATCATCATGGTCCGGAACCCCTTGACGTCGGTCCGGCTGATGGTGTGGGACGTGTGGCAGTCCTCGCAGGTCGGGAGCTTCTCGGGATGTTTCGCCCCGTTGCCCGGCCAGTGGATGCTCTTCTTGAACTCCTCCTCGATCCCCTTGTGGCAGGTGCCGCAGGTGTCGGCCAGGTGCTTCGGGTTGATCGAGGAGTCCGGATCGGACTTCGGCAGCTCCCGGTGGGCGGTATGGCAGTCGGTGCAGGTGGCCGACACCACGAGCCCCGCCTCCAGGACACCCTGACCGTGGATGCTGTCCCGGTAGCTCTGGACGATGTCGGGAACGTCCGTCTCGATCCGCTTCGCGGCCAGCCCGCCGGCGGCGTGGCACCGGCCGCACAGGTCGGGCACGTTGCGCGCGAAGGTCGGAGAGGTGGGCAGCCTGTGGCTCAGCGTCGCGTGGGGATCGTGACACGTCCGGCAGGTCGGCGCGTCGGGGTCGCCCATCGCCGCAAGCTTCCCATGGGAGCTCTTGCTGTAGTCGGTGACCACGGCGGCGTGGCAGACACTACAGTCCACGGGGTTCTCGATGGCGGCGCACGGCCGCTTGAGCGCCGAGCTGACCTCGGTGTGGCACTGGGCGCACGCTACCGTCGCGTGACTCGACGTGTTGTACCGCTCCTCGTCCACGAACAGGGAGACCGTCTTCCCATCCCGCACGACCGAGAGGTTCGGGTCGCCGTGGCACCCCATGCACTCCTTGTTCGCCACCCGGGTCGGATTGGCGGGGGCCCGCCGGATCTTGTGCGGCTGGTGGCAGTCGATGCACGCCGGGATCTTGTGAGGCGCCTCCTCCCAGAGCCGGCCCTCGATCACCTTGACGTGGACCTTCTCGATCTGGGCGTGGCACCGCGTGCACGTCTTCGCCACGTTCTTCGGGTTGATGCTGGAGTCGGGGTCCGAGTGGTCGAGGATCAGGTGGGAGTTGTGGCACGAGGTGCAGACCGCCGTGACGGTCAACCCTTTCTTGAACAGTCCCTCACCGTGGATCGACAGCGAGTAGTTCTCCAGGATCCGGTCCTGCGGGATGTTCCGCTCCAGCGAGACCTTCGACCCCTCGTGGTGACACCGCCCGCACAGGAGCGGGACGTTCATTACGTTGGTGGGCGAAGCCGGATGCGATTTCGGAAGGATTTCGTGGTGAGAGTGGCAGGTGATACAGCTGGGCGCCAGCGGATCACCCTTGAGCGCAGCCTTTGCGTGGACGCTCCGTTTCTGCTCCGCGACCTCCTTCGGATGGCAGGCGACGCAAATCGCCAGCTCGGCCTTCTCGTTCCGGGGCTTGCTGACGTCGTGCCCCTTGTGGCAGTCCACGCAGCTCGCCCGCGGCACGTTCTCGCCGTGGGCCCCGTGAGCGCCCCGCTCAACCTGCCGAACCTGGGCCGCGTGGCACTGTCCGCAGAGCGACTCGGCGTTGGCCGGGTTGACGGGGGACGCCGGATCGCGCGGCGGCAGGACGTCGTGGTGGCCATGGCACCGGACGCACGCCGCCGAGGCCTCGCGCCGGTCCTTCGCCCACTTTCCATGGGGACCACGGGCCAGCTCGTCCTCGACATCCTCGTGGCAGAGAACGCACCGGACCGGCTGGACCTCCTCCGCGTGCGGGAAGTCGGACCCCTCCAGGTCCGAGTGGCAGGCGATGCACATGAGCTCGCCGTGGGCCGAATGTGAGAACGCCTCGCCGTCGACGAAGACAGAGATCTCCTCTCCGCTCCGCTCACCGGTGAGATCGCGATCCGAATGACAGGTCAGGCAGTCGTCGTTCGTCTGCGCCAGGACGGGAACCGGGAACCCGAGAACCGCCAGGGCGAACACCACCGGCAGCAGACGGACCCATCCACGCCCTCCCCCCGGGCGATCGTGTCTCCCCACCACGCTCGTCACCTCCACCTTCATCCCTCTCCCGGCTCCGCCGGATCGCGATCACCCTATCGCCACACAGTCAAGATTGCAAGTCTTCTCAAACAATCGAACATGAGATTACATCTCACCACCCCCCCCCATTGCACCCGGGTGCTTCCAGAGCCCGGGGACCGGTAGACCGCAGTCGGGGCAGGTCCCGTCCGGCCGCACGCGGTTCGAGAGCACGCGGAAGCCGTGCCGCGAGACGAGCAGCGCACCGCACGCCGAACACCGGGTGTCCTCTCCCCCCTCGATCAGCCCCGGGAGGTTCCCGGCGTAGACGAACCGGAGGCCCTCCCTCCGGCCGGTCTCCCACGCCCGCACCAGCGTCTCCGGCGGAGTCGCCCCCCGGTCGGTCACCCGGTAGTCCGGGTGGAACGCCGTGACGTGCCATGGAATGTCCGGGGAGACCGAGACGAGGAACCGTGCAGCGTCCCGGAGCTCGGCGGGATCGTCGTTGAACCCGGGCACCACCAGAGTGACCACCTCGACCCAGAACCCGGCCGAATGTGCCCGGCGAATCGTGTCCAGGACGGCGTCGAGGTGCCCGCCCAGCGAACGGTACCCCCTGGGTCTCATGGTCTTGAGGTCGATCTTCATCATGTCCATCACGGGCCGGAGGTACTCGAGCACATCGGGCGTGGCATGACCGTTGGAAACGAACCCCGTCAGCAGCCCTTCCGGCCGCGCCCGCTTGAAGATCGACCGGGCCCACTCCGCCGTGATCAGTGGCTCGTTGTACGTCGAGACGACTGCGGCCGCTCCCGCCTCCAGAGCGGTCCGGACCAGCCCGTCCTCCGTGACGGGCTGGATCCGGGCCGTGGCCCTAGGGTCCCGAAGCGTCTGGGAGGTCAACCAGTTCTGGCAGAAAGGGCAGCGCATGTCACAGCCGAGCATCCCGAAGGAGAACGCCGCAGCCCCCGGGATGACATGGAAGAACGGCTTCTTCTCGATGGGGTCGAGCGCCACCCCCGCCGTGTACCCCCACGGAACGCGGAGTGACTCCCCCTCGCGAAAACGCACGCGGCACGCGCCGCGGCGGCCGTCCGCCAGGAGACAGCGATGGGCGCACGCCACGCACCGGAGCTTCCCCGAACGGTGCGGCCGCGCCAGCTCCGCCGAGTGCCTGGTGTACCGGTCGAGAACAGTGCCAGCCTTCATCGGATCCTCCTTCCACCCTTCAATGTGGGACGCCAGCCTGCATTCCGCACGTCTCGGGCCGTGGTACCATACCCGCGTCGATCGCCGGAAGCTGAAGCTGTCGGGCTACCGAACGGCATCGGGGAGGAGACAGGATGAGCGTTCTCGAACAGAATCTCGACGCCTACGCGGTTCTGTCCGACATCCTGTACATGCTCCGGGCGCGAGTCGGCGAGGCGCTCGAGGAACGGTGCCCGGACGGCTGGTACCGGGATCCGTCCCTCACCGGCGTCGTCGATCGGCTCATTGCACGCAAGGAGCGCGAGAAGGCGATCGACTGGTACAGCAGCGAGTATCAGGCCCTGATCGAGTTTGCCTCCTTCGAGGACATCCTGGAAATCCTGGAGAAGCACGAGGAGCTGGTTCCCCAGCTCAAGACGCTCGTGCCGTCACCGCATCTGCTGCACGCCCGGATGCTCGAGCTCGAGGCGCTCCGCGAGAAGCTCGCCATGGCACGAGCGATCACGGAGAACGAGCTGTCGTTCCTGACGACCTTCCACCAGCGGTTCCGCAGGGCGCTCGACGAGGACAGATCGACCACGGCCCCCGCACAGCCGGTCCGCGGACCGGTACCCGTTGAAGCCGTCCCATCTCACGAGGGGCCGCATGGAAGGAACGGGGCTGAGGCGGCAGCGTCCCCGGCGGTGGATGAGGCAGGGGCCGGGGAAAGACCGGGGAGCGCCCAGCCGGAGCCTTCCACTCCCCCCTCGAAGAAGGGCGGAACACCTCGGTCCGCTCCCGCGGCCAACCCGGCCAGTCTCCCCTTGGAGAGTGAGCCGGTATCGGCGCCGGCCACCATCACTGCCGCCATCGAGAGCGGTGACACCCAGGAGATCCTCCGGTTCCTCTACCGTGAGGTGACGGCCATCGCCGACGGACTGTTCTCCTCGAACAGCACCCCGGCCCCAGTCTACTGGAAGGCCGTCCGCGGCAGCCAGTGGTACGAGAACAACTTCTCGGTCCTGGGCCTCAAGCCTCTCTCCGACTTCTACGCGATCGTCGAGAAGGCGATCGAACGCCGCGAGGAGGGCACGGGCCGTGAGGAGATCCAGGAGTTCCTCAAGAACCACAACTTCGCCAAGATCCTCCTCGGTCTCCGTGACATGTTCCAGCAGAACCGGCTGTAGGGAGCACCGGAGAGCTCCTGCCGAGCGATCGATCAGAACTCCCTCGTGTAGAGCATGTACCGCCTGAGGATCCGTCTCGTGTAGGCCACCGCGCGGCGGCAGCGGCACACGCCGGCCGGGAAACGGCTCGCCACCTCGGGATCGTCGAGGACGAGCATGGCGGTCTCGACGTTGTCCCGCCAGCGATCGGGGTCGAGCCCCATCTCCTTCGCAAGCTGCCTGGCGTCCATCACGTGGCGCGGTCCAACGTTGTACGAGGCGATGGCCATGGCCATCCGGTCCGCGAGCGGCACGTCCGGGAAATCATCCATCAGCATCCGGAGGTACCGTGCGGCGGCCGGTATGACCTCGGCCGGATCGAACGGATCCCTGATCCCGAGCCACTGCCACGTCGCTGGCATGAACTGGAACAACCCGGCGGACCCCCCCGGCCCAACCGCCCGGGCATCGAACCGGGACTCCTCGTACATCAGCGAGGCCAGGAGCCTCCAGTCGATCCCGTACCGCAGCGCCGCACGCTTCAGTTCGGCGTCCCACGGGGTCAAGGCGTACGTCGGGATCTCCGGCAGCCGGCTCGGATGCCTGCGGCGGTGGAGCCCCAGCAGGGTTCGGGCGAGAACGGCCAGCGTGCCGTCCCTCCGGAGCCTGCCGAGGGAACCCCGGGCCCGGCGCGCCAGTACCGGCGAGTCCACGTTGAGGACCCAGGCCAGAGACTGCGATCTGGCGGCAACCGGCCCCTCGACGAGCGTCTGCCACTCCTGGAGCTCAAGACGGGCGAGGTCGCTGCCCACCACCGCCACATCGGCGTCGCCCTTGGCAAGCCGGGTCAGCGCGGCGAGCCCGCCCGCCCCGGCGGGGAGATCGGCCAGAACCGGCGCCGGCTCCAGCCCGAGCGAGCGGACGACCTCCGCCGCGTACCCCGCCGCAGCCACACGCCGTCCGGCCAGCTCGCCGATCCACGCGGGGCACCATTCCCCCCGCCGGCACACCACCACGAGATCCACCAGGCGGTAGCCGTCCACCACACGGAACAGTCGTCGCGCCCGCTCTTCTGCCGGCTCGTGCAGGGCCATGAGATCACCGTGCCCTTCTTCCAGCCAGTCGAGGGGGTCACTCCCAGGTGGAGGGATCGACAGCTCGAGCATCACGCCCAGGGACCGTGCGAACCGCCGGACGAGCTCGTACTCGAAGCCGCTGAGCCCGCCATGCTCCACCGTGCACGTCACCGGGCCGTTCGTCGTGACGAGCCGCAGCCGGCGGGCCTTCCGGACCTCCCTCAGATCACGGCAGGCCGGCGGGGAGACGGCACCGCGCAGCACGTGGCGGGCAAAGAGAAACTGATCGACGGCGGTCTTGAGCGCCGGTGCATCCGAACGGACGTACCAGGCCAGCGGCCTGCGCTCCGCCACGACCCGAACGACGCGGATGGCATCGTCGAGGCCTGCCGCGGCCAGACTCTCCGAATCCACGACCGTCGCCTCGTACCGCCCCGAGGCCACCCTTCGGATCGCGGCGGCTCCGCACACCTCCTCGGGAAGAGGCAGCGGGGCCGGGCCGTCCCTGTTCGCAGCGAACAGATCCCAGTAGACGTTCGACCGGTGCAGGCGGACGGTAACCACGGGGGCGTCCCGGGCCCCGCCCGCCACGAGCAGGTCATCCACCCAGCCCACGGCAGCCGTCGGCACGATCCCCTGGGCGGCGAACCCCCGTGGGGCGAACCGCACCACGGCGATGTCTGCCCGCCCTGCCCGCAGGGCGAGGTAGACGGCATCGCACCGCCGTGGCTCGAGCCAGCGAATGGAAACCCCGAGTCGGCCCGCAAGGTGTTCGATCGCCATCTTCTGCCCGGAACCGATCCCCCCTCCAGCCGCCTCTCGCGAGAACCCCGGCCACACGGCGACCCGAAGCGTCCCCGAGCTCCTGACGGCCTCGAGATCCCGCCTCCCCCCGGAGCCGCGGCCGCACCCCGCCATCACCACGATGACCAGGACCAGGGCGACCGTCTTCCCGACATGGCGTCTCACCCTCCAACTCTAACCCGGACCGGCCTCCACCTCCGCCCCCCGCCGGCGCCTTCGCCCGAAAGGGACACTCCCCACTGTGGAACCAGAGACCGTGAGACCGTTGCCGTGATGCGTCCGGCCTCCCGGGGTTGAAGGTGGACGAGCCGTGTGGTATCTTCCGATCGCCCGAGCGGGCATAACTCAGCTGGTAGAGTGTCAGCTTCCCAAGCTGAAAGTCGCGGGTTCGAATCCCGTTGCCCGCTCCATTCTTCGAACCGTCCGCCTCGGAGTTGCAGCATGGGCCTCTTCGGCAAACCCAGAAACCCGGCTCCTCCGAAGGTACCGGACCACGAACCCGGCAGGCCGGTGGCATCCGGGGGTTCCCGTCCGTCCGGGACACCAGCATCCACGACCATCGTTGCCCGCGGCGGTGAGATCGAGGGACGGATCGCCGGTGAGGCCGGGGTCCGGGTCGAAGGCCGCGTCACCGGGGAGATCAAGTCGTCAGGCGCCGTCGTGGTAGCCAGCGAGGGAACCGTCCGGGGCGACGTGCACGGGCTGGTCGTCACCGTTGCCGGTTCCGTCGAGGGCAACGTCTCGGCGGCCGAACGGGTTGAGCTCGCCCCCGGTGGAAACCTCGTGGGCGACATCATGGCACCACGGGTTCACATCGCCGAGGGAGCGATGTTCGAGGGTCAGGTGCACATGCAGAAGCGTACGGATCGCGCCAAGCCTCCCCGGAACGATGGAGCCACATCGGGTTCGAAGGCCAGCTCCACCCGAGAGGCCCGCCGTCGCGGCAACACGGGGGCCGGGAGGAACTCCTGAGCCGGGCGCCGACACACCGGGGCCAGTCCACTGATCATCCGTTTCTGAAGAATGAATACGACGACTTTGTGATAGCCTTCACGTGCCCGGACGGGCCGTGGATCGCACCATGGCCGGCGGCTCGTTCCGGGAAGAGTCCGGGCCGGTCTACGGCCCCCTGAATCGGAGGAAACCATGAAGATCGGGATTCCGAAGGAGATCAAGGACAACGAGTACCGCGTCGGGATGATCCCGGCCGGGGTCCGGGCCCTGGTGGACGAGGGGCACGAGGTGGTCGTGGAGAAGAACGCCGGGGCGGGCTCCGGATTTGCCGACGAGGAGTACGTCGCTGCGGGGGCGTCCATCCTCCCCACGGCGGACGACGTCTGGGCCGCGGCGGACATGATCATCAAGGTCAAGGAGCCCGTGGGACCCGAGTACGGGAGGATGCGTGAGGGACAGATCCTCTTCACCTACCTGCACCTCGCCCCGGAGCCCGAGCTGACCGACGTCATGCTCCGGCGCCGTGTCACCGGCGTGGCGTACGAGACCGTGACCGACGAGCACGGCCACCTGCCACTCCTGACGCCCATGTCGGAGGTGGCCGGCCGTCTGGCGATCCAGGTCGGCGCCTACTTCCTCCAGCGTCCCAACGGTGGGCGCGGTGTCCTTCCGGGCGGCGTTCCCGGCGTACCGCCGGCCGACGTGGTCATCATCGGCGGCGGCGTCGTGGGGATCAACGCGGCGAAGATGGCCCTCGGGCTCGGTGCCCACGTCTCGATCCTCGAGAAGAACCTCGAGCGAATGCGCTACCTCGACGACGTGTTCTCGGGGCAGGTCACCACCATCGCCTCCAACCGGCACAACCTCGAGCTGGCCTGCGCCCGGGCGGACATCCTGGTGGGCGGCGTGCTCCTTCCCGGCCACTCCGCACCGAAGCTCGTCACGCGGGAGATGCTCACGCTGATGAAGAACGGCTCCGTGATCGTCGACGTGGCGGTGGACCAGGGTGGGTGCGTCGAGACGACGCATCCCACGACCCATTCGGAACCGACGTACACCGTGGAGGGTGTGATCCACTACTGCGTCGCGAACATGCCCGGCGCCGTGCCGCGGACCTCGACGTTCGCGCTGACCAACGCGACGCTTCCCTACGCGATCCGGCTGGCCAACGAGGGGCTGGACGCGCTCCGGAACGACCCACACCTCCGCGAGGGGCTGAACACCCACGACGGCAAGCTGACGTGCGAGCCGGTGGCCGACAGCCAGGGCAAGCCGTACACGCCGGCCGAGGAAGCGCTCGGCATGGCCTGAGTCACGGGCCGTCCGTGTCCGTCTTCTGCGGGGCGGCCTCCAGGGCCGCCCCGTTGCCTTCCGGGCCGGACGGGTCGCAGGGGACGCCGAGGAACGGGGCCAGGGTGTTCCTTTTCACCACGGAAGGCGGATGACGCCAGCCCACTCCTGGTTTCAGCTTGCAGCGGGCCTCCTGCGGGGCCATCGACCGTGGAGCCGCGGCTGCCGTACACGGCGTCTCTGCTTCCCCACGCTCCACGAGAAAAGGCGCGGGCCGCGGCCCGCGCCTCGTACCGGTCGATGGTCTGGAGTCACTGCCCCATCATCTTCTTGGCCAGCTCCTCGTTCTTGAACTCGTGGAGAGCCGCCTTGTCGTTGACCTTCTCAGCGAACACGACCTTGTGGGAGTGGTCGTCCCCGGTGTGGCAGCCGTCGCACGTGGCCTGGGTGACGTCCTTGAGGCCGTTGGCCTTCGCCTTCTCGAGATCCCGCATCACGCTCATCTTCTTGTACGCCGAACCGGGGCCGTGGCACGCCTCGCACTGCACGCCAGGAAGGTTCTCGTCGGCGTTGGTCGCGTGGCACTTCAGGCAGCTCGCGTCGTACGGCCGCCCCTCGGCGCCCTTCTTGGCGATCTCGGTGGCCTTGGCGTGATGGGTCTCCATCCAGGAGTTGTACTGGACCTTGTGGCACATCTTGCACTTCTGGGCCCCGACGTAGGTCGGCCCGTCCGCCAGGGCCACACCGGCCAGCGCCACGGCCACGATCCCCGTCGCGATGATGAACTTCTTCATTCGAGCCTCCTTTCGAAAGGGTTCCCCACGTGACCCCTCTCTGTCATGAGAGTGTAACCGACCTTCCCGCCTCCGGCAACGCCTCAGTAGCGAACGGTCTCGATCGCCACCGGAACGGCCCGGAGCCAGACGACGAAGCCGATGGCCGCCAGGACGATGACCGTGGCGATGCCGATGAAGATGAGGAACTTCTTCGTGTCGATCGGGGCCGGCTCAGGCCTCATGCCCGCCATCAACTCGGCGAACTCCTTCGGATGCTCCTCGATGTACAGCTCTTTCGGGAGCTTCCCTGTGAACATCGACGTGTTCCAGTGCTTCCAGTGGACGAAGTACGAGTGCCACGTGATGATCGCCAGCGCCGCCAGCGTGGCCTCGCCGCCGTGGGCCGCCTTCGCCGCCAGGATGAACTGGCCTGGAACGAGCTGGGCGAATCGGACCGGGTAGAGCATGATGATGCCCGTGGCAACCATCAGAAACGTCCCCCACACCAGGGCAAGGTACTCGAGTTTCTCCGGCCAGGAGTACCGTCCGTACTGGGGCTCGTGTGTCACCAGGCCAAGGTTGTATCGGATGTGCTGGACGAAGTCCTTCGCATCCTGGAGTGTGGGAAGGAGAACCGGAGGCAGCTTCCGGAGCCAGAGGAACCAGATCAGCTCCAGGGCGTGGTAGACGAGCTGGAGCGCCATGATCGTCCCGAGGAGGTGGTGGACGAAACGCATCCTCGAGACCCCGCCGAAAATCAGCACGACACCCTTGGCCCAGCTGGCGCTCGGGAACTTCTGTGGAAAACCGGTAATGACCAGCCCGGTGAAGGTAATCAGCATGACGAGATGACCGATGATGTGCCGGCGCTCGAAACGGCGGATCATGACTCACCTCCGTGCCGCCTGCGGTTGACCCTGGTCCGGTAGACGTCCGTGCCGATGAAGAACAGGAAGAATCCGATGGTCCCCGGGATGATGATCTTGTAGAACAGGTTCACGTAGTAGATCCACGGGTACTGGTCGGGACTCGGAACGTAGTGGCTCGTCCACGCCGAGAGGAACTTCGGCGTCGCCGCCGGGTGGCACCGCTGACAGTGCTTGAGCAGGTTCTGCTCGATCTGCTTGCGGCCCTGATCGTGGACGGCGTAGACGTCGTGGTAACCGTGGCAGTCGTAGCACACCGCCTGGTTGAGCGGCTGGTCCGGCGTGACCTCCTCGAACAGCTCGGCCGTCGTCCCATGGAAGTCCGCGACGTAGGTGGAGAACACCTCTGTCGAGAGCCCGTACTTCGACATCATCGCCTCGTTGGCGTGACACCTCCCGCAGAGCTGCGGGCTGGAGGCCCGGAACCGCGGGCTTCTCGGGTTCGGCGTGGCATGGGGCTCGTGACAGTCGACGCACGTGGGGACGTCCGGGTTGTCGTCGGCCATCAGCGCCGCGCCATGCACACTCTCACGGTACTGCTGGGCGATGCGGGCGTGACACCGGCCGCAGGTGAACGAGATCTGGCGCCGGGCCGTTCTCGCGTTCGCGTCCGTCGTCTTCTGGATGTCGTGGCCACCGTGGCAGGAGATACACGTGGCCGATCCGATGATCCCGCCGAGCTCGACACCCTGGCCGTGAACCCCGTTGAGGTACTCGGCGTTGGTGTGGCACTTCAGGCAGATCCTGCTGACGTTGTACGGGTGCAGAGGCGACCGCTGGTCGGTCGGCGGGTAGATCCCGTGGGCCCCGTGGCAGTCCCAGCACTGCACCTTGAAGCTGCTCCCGCCGGTCGGATCCCGGTGGACCGAGTTGTTGAGCTGGTCCACGACCCCCTGATGGCACTCGACGCACGGGTTTGCCAGACGCGTCTCCGCCGGATGGGGGAACCTGGTGATCGCGACGTGGCAGTCGGCGCAGACGAGCCCCATGTGGGACGGGCATCCGCCCTGTGCGACCGTCAGCGCTGCAACTTGCGTGTCGTCGAGCTCCTTGCCGATGGCCTGCCCCGCCACCCTCAGGGTCGCCGGGTCACCATGGCAGGACAGGCAATCGAGATCCTGTCCGGCAAAGACCGGAAGCGCCAGCGCTGCGGCAAGGAGCGGGATCACGAATCTCTCGGCTCGCATACGTCCCTCCGGGGAGTAAATGTGCACAGTTTCACATGCCTGTCAAGTGATGTCCCTGCAACGAAAACATTGCCTTATTGAGTGATTGATCACATCTCGGGAGGCTCGGGACCGGAGTGGCGCGTTCCGGCGCGCATCCCGCCTCCCCGGCCTCACTCCGGGGCCTCCGCAGGATCGGGGGGTGGGATCAGCCACCGCTCCTCGCCCTCCACGGCGCCATCCGGCTCGTGGCACCGGCGGCACCGGGCCTCGTAGACGCCGGCGGCGCCCACGACCACCTGCTCCGAGGACCCGACCAGCCGCTGGGTGTAGCTTGCCGGGGCCCCGCACCGTGCGCAGATCGCGGTGATCTTCTGGACCTGTTCGGCGATGGCGAGCAGCTCGGGCATCGGGCCGAACGGCACCCCGCGGTAGTCCATGTCGAGCCCCGCGACGATGACGCGCTTGCCCAGGTCCGCGAGGTGCCGGCACACGCCGGGCAGCCCGTCGTCGAAGAACTGCGCCTCGTCGATCCCCACCACGTCCGTCCGTGGGTCCAGCGCGGAGATGATCTCCTCCGAGCGTTCTACGGTCTCCGAGGGGATCCGCCACCGCGAGTGGGAGACCACCTCGCCGTTCGCGTACCGGTCGTCCAGCACCGGCTTGAACACCTGGAGCCGCTGCCGTGCGATGGCCGCCCTCCGGAGCCGCCGGATCAGCTCCTCGGACTTCCCCGAGAACATCGGCCCCGTGATCACCTCGATCCAGCCCGCTCCCGGCCGGATGAATCCGTGCACCTCCCACCTCCGTGCCGCAAGACTACCACTGCCGAGACCCCGATCACGGACACAGCGTCACGGACACCGTCACGGGCACGGGCCCAGGCACCGACACCGACGGAGGCACGGTTCCGGACGGGAGAGCCGCGCCGCGCTCGAGCTCCGTCGAGCGCCCCGATCCCCGCGCCCGACACCCCCGGCACCCTGGGAACGAGCCCGGCGACGTTCGGCCTTGCGTCCCCCGCCCACGGGGCCGGCCGCGATCGAAGCCGTCCCGTCGGCCGAAGCACGGCAACGCGTCGCTCTGGTTCCTCGGGCCGAGGTCGGAGTACCCGCCCATGTCGTGGATCCGGACGTCACCGAGGATCCGGACCGGCCTCGGTGACCGAACCGCCCACCACCGTGACCCGTTCGCAGCGTCCACCGGGGGAAGCCATCATCGGCGAGGCTCCGGTACACACGAGGTAGGAACCGGGCCGCAGGCGACCCAGCAGGAGCCCTCCCTCCCGCACGCGGGGCAGGCCGTTCATCGAGTTCCAGCCCGGGAAAAACGTCCCCGAGAGGGACGCCCCCCCGGGTGAGAAGAGGACCACGTCACGTCCCGCTGGCTCGGAGGGACCGCGCACGAGGAGATCACCACACCCCTGCTCCACCACGATGGACAGGGGATCCTCCGCCGGAAGTGCAACCTTCGAGAAGTGCAGACAGAACCCGGACGCGGCCACGACCAGCGTCCCTCCGGCGACGCCCGAGGGCACGTCGAGTTCGAACGATCCGTCCGGGGCCGTCAGCCCGGGTCCGGCGGCCTCGGCATGGCCCGGGACGAGCATCATGACCATGGCGCCACCCACCGGTCCGAAAGGGCTGGTGACGGTTCCCCTCAAGCGATCGGACGCCTCCAGGATCAGCGTCACGCCTTCGGCCGGGGTCTCGTCACCCACCACCACGGTAACGGACTCCGATCGCTGGCCGCCGCTCTTCGCGCCGACGGTGTAGCGTCCGGAGTCCAGACCTTCGAGCGAGAACGAACCGTCGGCCTCCGAGACCGTGCCAAGCAGCGCTGGCGGAACGTCCTCCCTCGTCGAGAGCGCGACAGCCGTCACCCTTGCTCCGCCCACCGGACGACCCTGTTCATCCACCACGGTCCCTGTGATGCCCGAGCCGGGCAGGTCGATCACCACCTCGGCGCACCGGTCCCCGGAGTCGGCCTCGACAACGAACGGACCCGTCGTCCGCCGGATGTTCGCCGAGGACGCGTCCACGGCGACCAGCCACTCGCCCGGATGGGGCAACCAGCCATCGAACACCCCCTCCCGATCGCTCTCCAGAGGGACGCCCACGAGACTGCCCTCCGGCGCCCCGTCGGCGGTCCGGCGCAGTTCTCGGAACTCGAGGTGGGCCATGACGGGTTCCCCGGCGGCGGTTACCCGGCCGCAGGTCCGGAGCAGCGGCATCTCGATGCGGAGATCGTGCGATCCCGCCTCCAGCTCCACGTCCTCGTCCCACCACCTCGAGCCCTCCGCATCGGCGACCACCACCCGGTACCTTCCCGGTCTCAAGCCGTCGTGGGACCAGCTCCCTCCGGCGTCGGTCTCGCCCCCGGCGACCCTGTTCATGACGGCCCATGTCTCACTTCTGAGGCGGTGGAGTTCGACGGTCCAGCGCCGTTCCCAGGGATCGGACGGGGGATCGACGAGCACCGTCAGGCGGGTAGGCTCCTGGAGCAGCACCTCCCGTGGGAGGGTGGTCTCGGCACCCGGGAACACGTCGAAGGGCCCAACCTCCGCCACGGCGTACCCTGGGGCCGAGGCTCGCAACAGGTACCGGCCCGGAGCAACACCGGTGAGGTGAAAGAAGCCCCTGGCGTTGGCACGGGTGGTTGCTGCCGTCCGGGACGTGCGGCTCACCTCGTCCGCAGACTGGGGACCCTGCGTGTATGGAACCAGCGTGAGTACGGTTCGGGACAGGTCTGAGACATTCCCGGTGGCGGCAACCCACCCCACCACCGAGGCGCCGCGCCTGAACGTGACCGTGCCGAGGGATCGAGCCTTGCCCGGATCCACCTTCACGCCCCAGAGATAGTGCGACACATGCCCTGGGATCCGCAACCTGACGTCCCAGGTGCCGGCTGGAACGGTACACTGGAAACGAGCTGCCTCCGGTTGCGCCGCGGGTAGACAGGAGAACGGTTCCCCGTCCAAGACCGGCAGATCACCGCCACGATCGGGCGGGGACCAGAGGGTCACCGTCGGGGACGTGACCTTCCCGCCCTCCTGCAGCCTGGGCCTCAGCACGATCTCCCCGGTTTTCCAGAGGTCGAGGGTCACGGTCCGCTCCCCGGGGACCACGACGGTTTTCGGGGCCGACCAGAACCCCTGCGCCATCGCGTCCACGGTCCACACACCGGGACCGGGGATGTTCAGGTCCGTTACGAGCCCATCAGCTTCCCCCCGGAGCACCGCACGGACCTCTGCCGTCCGTTCCCCGCCCACGGCCCGCACCAGAACCTCTCCGGGATCGGGCGAACCGTGAACCCTCAGGTGAACGGTGACGGGGATGGGGGCCGCATGGGACACCACCGCAGCCCCGACGATCCCGAAGAGCAACGCCCATGTCACAACCCAGCCTTTCCTGCTTCCCATGACGGCCCCCTCCCTTTTTCTACAAACAGCTTACGGTGTCACTACAACCACAAGACAACCGGCGCCAGCTAGGATGCAGTGACCCGGGCCTTGGACGCCGATACACGGCCCCGGACCATCGGAAATCCTCGCCCTGGACCTGCCCTTCCCCAAAAGGAAGCACTCCCATCGGTACCCCACCCCTCACCCACCCAGGGACGAGCAAGGCGATGTCCCGGTTCACGTTCCAGAGAATCCCGGTCCGTCACGATTGGGGCTGGCCGGGCAACCATCCCAATCCGCCAGCCGAAACGAAAGGCCATCCACCTGGTGCCCCATTCTCTCACCGACCCAGGGACGAGCGCAGCGATGTCCCGGCTGGCGATCCGGAGAACCCCGGTCCTTCACGATTGGGACTGTCCCCGCAACGGAGCCTTCCGCCATACAGCAATCGAGCGCCCCACGAGGAACGGGCCGGCGTGGGGGCGGGGGCGGTCCGGGGACGGAGGCGAGGGCAATCCCCGTGGAGGCGTGCCCGGGCGGCGAGCGCAGCCGTCTTGGCCCGAGAGGGGGCGTGGGAGGGGGAAGGGTAAGACGGTGAACGGTGCGGGGAGACCGGCGAACGGTCGTTGCCGAGGGGGTCGCA
>JAMOVQ010000126.1 GCA_027067575.1 Thermoanaerobaculia bacterium
AGAGGGCGGGTGGACGGCTTACGACCGTCCGGTCTCCCAAACCGTCACCGACGCCGAAGGCGGCGAGTAACAGGCCGTCCGGGTGCGTCGCCACGGGGTGCAGCCCGAGCCGCAGGAGCCGGGGCGCACACGCCTCCACGGCCCCGGGGAGCGGAGCGACCCGGGGGAGCCGCGCATGCGGCGCCCGGCCTGCGACCGCCACTCGCCGTGACGAGGAGGGGCCGCGCGGATCGTGCTCCGGGGCCGTTCCCGCAAGGGCGCGAGGAGGAACTGACCTGCGGGTCGTGACGACGAAGCGACCGCGGAGGGGGCGGTCCCGGGGTGCGAGACTCGCGGCCCCGTTCATCCAAAGTCGATGACTCGAACGCCCTCCAACGAAGCCCAGGCGGCCGGCAGCGACGCCGCAGGCGGCGCCAGCGCGTCGCGCGGGCGGACCGGGGGGAGCTCGCTCCCACCGCGACGGCGGGCCGGGACGCGCCGCCCGCGCACAGCGCGGGGGCCGGCCGCCGGTTCACCACAGGACGATCGGCACCTCACGGCCACGACCGACCGAGAGAGGAAAACGACAGTGTCCTCTATAACAAGTCAAGCGTGGTTGGTTCCTCCGATTCATCAATAGGAATCGTCGTCGTCGGGGGTGTGGAGGTGTGGGAAACCCTTTCTACGATGCGAGGGACGCAAATGAACGCACCGGCCCGAGGGCCGGTGCGAGGCAGAGGCATGCGAGGCACGCCATGGGTTCCCGGCGTCCGTCAGATGCCGTTGGCGGGCATGTAGACGAAGATGACGAGCACCAGCGCCAGGACCGCCGTCAGCACGGCAACGGTAAACCCCGTCGCGAACGCTGCGAACCCGAGCTTCGCGAAGCTCTTGAACCGGACCTTGGCGCCCACGCCGGCGAACGCCACAGCCAGGAGGAACGTAACGACCGGCTTGAGGTACGTCATCATGAACGGTTCCCACACCGCCTTCGTCGCCGGGATCGACAGCAGCACTGAGTTGAGCAGCGTGAAGCCGACGAAACACACGGCGAAGAAGGGAACCAGGCTGCCCTTGGCCGCCTCGCTCCCCCGCTTGCGATGGAACATCGCCGAGAGAATGATGACGACCGGCGCGATGGAGAAGATCCGGACCGATTTGGTGACCATCGCCATGCCCAGCGCCTTGTCGCTGATCTGAGAGGCTGCACCGACCACCTGGGCCGTCTCGTGGATCGCCGTTCCGCACCAGACCCCGGCGGCGATGTCCGAGTGGTGCAACCAGGCACCGAGCACGGTATTGGTGAACAGGAACGGGTAGAGGAACATGGCGATCAGGCCGAACAGCGTGATACACGCCACGGCCATCCCCATCTCCTCCTCCTTGGCCTCGATGGTCGGACCCGTGGCCGCAATGGCGGTCGCGCCGCAGATCCCGGTTCCCGCCGCGATGAGCGTCGCAAGGTGATCGCTGAGTCCCATGGCCTTCCCGAGGTAGAGCCCCACGATCATGGCAAAGGCGATCACGACGAGAACCTCGATCAGACCGACGAGCCCCATCTGAACCCACGCCAACGCGCTGATCGTCAGACCCAGCACGGCGATACTGAACTTGAGGAGGTTCGACGCCGCGTAGTTTGCCCCCTTGAGGAGCTTCTCCGACGGCGGAACGATGTTGACAGCCAGGATGCTGTAGACGAACGCCCACAGCAGTGCACTGATCCTCCCGTAGATGAACTTGTTCGAGAGGTACGAGACGATGGCGATCACCAGACAGAACAGGAGACCGCCGACCATCTCCCCCGTGGGCCAGAGTGACGTCTTCTTACCGCTCATGTTCCTCCTCCTTTAGCTTCGACTCTCCCGGCGGAAAGGTTGCAAGGGACGTGCCACGGAATGGACCCGCAGCGTCTCGCGCATCTCGTTCGATCACATGGACTTGCATCGGCATAACGACCCCGGATCCCCGACCGGACGTTTCCCCCTCCCGGATCGGACGTCACGAAGACGTAACGTTCACCGGTGCGGAGTACACTCCGCCGTTGCCAGACTTGCCTCGAGAACGGCCTCGCCGTGGGGTTCCACCCCCCGGTGGCAGGTGGCGCACCGGAACAGGTCGGGCTTCCCGACGTCCGGGTTCTCCGCCTCCTTTCGGTGGCAGGCGATGCAGAGGGCGTGGGCCGATTCCCGGTACCCCGGCGCGTCGGTGCGCTCGAACCGTGTGACCACCTCGTTGGCCGCCATCATGTCCTTCTCGTGGCAGGCGGAGCACTTCGCCGCCGTGGCCGCCTCCCGGGGACCCTCCGCCGGATGGCAGCGCGCGCACGACCGGTTGCCGTCCAGCACCCGAACGTGGGCCACGTGGTCGAAGATCCGGGTCGGCAGGTAGAGGTCCGCGTGGCACTCGGTGCAGGGGGTCCCCACGTCGCCCGGACGGTGGAGGTGGTGGCAGACGCCGCACCTGTCCTTGCCGATCCGCTCCACGTGCTCTGCGTGGGGGAACTGGACGGTCCCCAGGGGGAACCCCACCCGGAGCACCTCGCCCCCGCGGGCGCGCTGGACGGGCGATGCCTCAACCAGCGGCTGCCATGGCGTCAGGGTGAGGCCGAGGACCAGGGCCACGACGAACAGGAGGGAGTACACCCGCCGCGAGGCGAACGTCCGGTCCCCGAGCCACACCTGCGAGAGCCTGTCGAACCGGGGCAGGACGAACAGCTGACGCTGGCGCCACTTCTCCTCCTCGTCCACGATCTCCTTCTCCACGGGGAAATGCTCCTGGATGAACAGGTAGATCAGCGCGAAGAACGAGACGATCCCGAAGCTGACGGCGAACTCGGTCCACGCGGGGAAGTAGTCCGTTCCCGTGGCCCAGACCTGGGCGAGCCCAGAGGCGTCGATCCGGTTGAGTAGGAACCCCATCACACCGAGGGCTGCCGCCACGAACACACCGGTATGGCTCCGGCGCACCCTCGGGACGAGGAACAGGACGAGCGGAATCAGTGCACTCATGGCGATCTCGACCCAGAACAGCCGCGCCTCGAACGTGTTCTCGAATGCGAGGTGGAGGTTGCCCCGGTGCCACAGGTCGAAGAATCGGAACGCCAGGTAGAAGGCGATGGCCCCGGCCGCGAACCGGGCGAGCCCCGACAGCATCGCCGTGTGCGGACGCCGCTCGTAGAGCCATGCCGTGACCGAAGACTCGAAGATCACCATGACGAGCCCGAGGCAGATGGCGGAGACGAAGAACAGCTCGGGCAGGTGAGGCGTGTACCACAACGGGTGGAGCCTGAACGGCATGATCAGCAGCAGCGTTCCCAGGCTCGACTGGTGGAGCGTGGAGATCGAGATCCCCAGGATGATCAGGGGAAGCTGCGCCTTCAGGAGCGTCCGGTACAGCCCCTTGAACCGTGTCCGTTCGAGGAAGACCGGCAGGAACTCCAGGAACAGTACCGTCAGGTACAGCATGACGCACCACGCCACCTCGAACAGCGGCGAGCGGGGGTTCCAGAAGACAATCGGATGCCAGATGTTCCACGGCAGACCGAGGTCGTACAGCAGGCCCACGGCCACCGCCGCGTATCCGAGCAGCGCCGTCAGGATCGCCGGACGGACCGCATGGTGGTACCGCTCCCGCCGGAAGACGTGGGCGATGGCACCGATGACGAACCCGCCGGCCGCCAGCGCCACGCCGCCCATGACGTCGAACCCGACCCAGAGGCCCCACGGCGTCGTGTCGGAGAGCACCGTCGTCGCCCCGAGCCCCCGCGTGAACCGGACGATGGTCACGGCGGCGGCCAGTCCGGTGATGAACCAGAGAATCCCCTTGGTGATCTGGACGCGCCGGGTCATTCGTCCGTCCCCCCCTTCTCCTCACTGGAGGGCGGCGGTACCGTACCCTCACGTTCCAGCCGCATCCGCCGGTCGATGATCCACCAGGCGGCGGTCATGAAGGCGCCCATGCCCAGGAACTCGTACGGGACCTTCCGCAGGGCGTTCCAAGTCCGCTCGGGCAGGGGCTCGTTCTCGAACGCCTCCGGGTCCTCCCACGCGAGGAACGAGAGGTCCACGTTGGAGATGTAGAGCACCGACGTGCCGCCGAACTCGTGCTCGCCCCAGATGTGCGGAAGGTATTTCCCGGGCTGCGCCTCGATCCTCCGCCGGGCCTCGGCGAGCATCGCTTCCCGGCTTCCGAACAGCGTCGCCTCCTTCGGACACGCGGTCACGCACGCCGGCCGGTCGATCTCGCCGGACTTCAGCTTCTCGTGGCACAGGATACA
Source organism: Thermoanaerobaculia bacterium (assembly GCA_027067575.1). GTDB lineage: Bacteria > Acidobacteriota > Thermoanaerobaculia > Thermoanaerobaculales > Sulfomarinibacteraceae > JAMOVQ01. Next base: position 4,256 of record JAMOVQ010000126.1, read on the forward strand.
CTTGCGGATCGAGGGGTTGACCGAGCTCCACTCGTAGTGCGGGATCCCGTACGGACACGCCATCATGCAGTAGCGGCACCCCATGCACACGCTCTTGTCGTAGATGACCGGGCCTTCGGGCGTCTTCTGCAACGCCCCGACCGGGCAGACCGACACGCAGGCGGGCTCCAGGCAGTGCCGGCACTGCTTGCGGACGTTGACGCCCCCGGGGCGCCGGAAGATGCTCGTCCACCGCGTCGCCGAGAGCCCGTCCTTCGAGTGGCCGACCCGGGGCGGCGGGTCCTCCGCCGGAAGCCCGTTGATCTTCTTGCACGCCGCCACGCACTCCTCGCATCCGATGCAGCGCGTGACGTCGTTGAGGATGCAGGGGTCGGTGATCATACGCCCTCCGACTGCTTCCCGAGGCTCAAGCGGACCCGTTCGCCGGAGCCCGGCGGGAACCGCCAGCCGAGCTCGGTTGAGGTCTGGCTGACCCAGAACAGGACCATGTGGACGAGCTTGGAGAACGGGACGAGGATCAGGAGGAGCTCCGCCGACAGCAGGTGGACCAGGTAGACCGCCTGGGCATCGAAGGGGCTCCAGAGCGGGTGGGCGGTCCACAGGCCCGTGACGAACGGCACGATGCAGAGCACCGGCAGCGCCCAGTCCTCGAACCGGCTCAACCCCCGCGAGGAGGCGTTGGCCGCCCGGCCCGCGAGCAACCCGACCAGGGCGGCGACGGTCAGGACGGACAGCCAGTCCGCGACGGCCGGCGGAAGGGTCCACCAGCCGATTCCGGACTCCTGCCGCCAGATGGCCACGTGGCCGGCGAAGAACACCGGCACGGCGATGACGCCCACGTGGAAGACGAACGACGTGAAGTTGTACGCCCGCCGTTCCCGGCGCTGGAGGTACCGCCACGGCAGGAGCCACTCCAGGTTGCGCCGGATGGCGAGCCCCCACGGAACGACCTGGTCCCCCGCACGGTGGAACGCCCAGGAGATCTCCCAGACCTGGAGCGCTACCTGCCGCAGCAGCCCCAGCGCCATGGCCAGCAGGGCGAGCCGAAGGAACGGTCCCCGCGCCAGCGCGATCCAGTGCTCAAGCATCGCCGCCTCCCCCGTCGAGCTCGATCGCCTTGTAGATCAGGTCGTGCAGCCCCACGACCTCCACGTCGGACAGCCCGTTGTCCTCGCAGACCTCCCGGAGCTGCTTCTTGCAGTTCGCGCACGGGGCCACCACGTACCGGGCGCCCGTGGCGCGGATCTGCTCGGCTTTCTTCACCCCGGTGACACCGGTCCGGTACGGCCGGATCTCGTCGATGGAGACCGTGCCGCCGCCGCCACCACAGCACAGGTTCCACGGACCGCGGGGTTCCATTTCCACGAAGTCCGCACAGAACGCCCGGAGCAGCTCCCGGGGACGGTCGATGATCCACCCGGTCCGCGCCAGGTTGCACGGGTCGTGGTAGGTCACCCGGTCGGTGATGGTGTCCGGCCGCAGGCGGATCCGTCCTTCCTTCCACAGACGGTGGGTCAGCTCCAGGATGTTGACCACCGGCGGCGCTTCGTCCCCCCCGCCGAACGTCCTGATGAACGCCTTGGCCGACCGGGAGGCGTGGCCGCACTCACCGATCAGGATCTTTCTTGCCCCGAGCCGCTTCGCCTGGGCCAGCTCCTCCCGGAGGCACCGTTCCAGGATCCAGTCGCTGTAGAACAGGCCGTAGTTGATCCCGTCGAGGAACTCGGAGCTGATCGTCCAGGCGTCCCCGAGACCGCCGGCATGAAGCACTGCGGCGATCCCCATCAGAGTCTCGGCCTCCATCAGGTAGTCCGAGACCGGCGCGAAGAAGATGTACTCTCGCCCTTCCTGATCGACGGGAAACTTCACCGGAACGCCCTTGTCGTCCGCGATCTCCTCCTCGAGGAACTCGAGGGTGTCGGCGATCGCCGGCCAGGGGATCGCCGAGGTGTTCCGGGCCGGCCCCTCGAGCTGGGCGCGCGTCGAGATCACCAGCGCCCGCGGCACCAGACCGATCTCCGAGAGCACGTACCGCGCGAGATGGGTCACGAGCCCGTGGTCGATCCCCAGCGGACACTCCAGGGTGCACCGGCGGCACGCCGTGCAGTGGTAGTACGTCTCCGCCATCTCCAGGATGAGATCGTCCGTCAGCAACGGCGTGTCCTTGAGGTGCCCCTCCACGATCCCGCGCAGCGTGAAGTGCCGGCGGTACACGTCGAGCAGCAGACTCGACCGGTAGCACGGCACGTCCTCGGGCGCCTTGGTCTGCTGGTAGATCTGGCAGGCACAGGCGCAGTTGGAGCACCGCGCCGGGATCCGTGCGTAGCTGTCGATGACCTGCCGGTAGTTCGTGTGCTGGAGCACCGCGGCGAACGCCTCGAGGAACCGCCGCGGAAGATCTCCCGCCACCCGGTCCTTCTCGATGATGTAGGAAAGGCGCTCCTGAATCTTCTCCGGCGTCAGCCGCGGCGGACACAGACCCGCCAGGATCTCCTCGGGAACTTCCGGAAGGGTGCTCGTCCTCTCCATCTCCATCGGCTGCCTCCCGCCCCCGGGCGAACGGGGACCCTGGCCCCGACCCGAGCAACGCCCGTGCCAGAACGGATGAGCGGCAGATACCTCGGCCCGTCAACATGTTGCGGGTTCTGTACGCGAGCCGGAACCCCCTTCCTGTTACGGGCACGTAACTGCACCTTCCTCCCCACCTCCCGTCACCGTCACCCATTCGCCACAGTGACGGCCTCGCGGGGCGGACCGGCGGCCCTCCCCTGCGCTTCCCGCGGACTCAGCGCCCCGCCCTCCGTCGCGGTGGAAGCGAGCTTCCGCCGGACCGCCCGTGCGACGCGCTGGCGCCGCCTCCGGTGTCGGTGCCGGCCCCCAACCCTGTCGTCGCGCGGCCTCCAGATGTCATTGCGAAGGCCCGGGGGGCCTGATGTACTCCCTCACGACTCCCTGGCCAGCCCCGGGATCCAGGCATCACCCTGTTGTCAGCGGACGGCGTAGGGTGAGGGTGGAGGGGACATCCAGATTCCCGCACTGAGAGGAGCCTGGGTCCGTCATCCTATGGGTGATGAATACCAGGGGGTGACGGATGGCCAGGCTCCGGAGGTAAGGATATCGAAGCGATGGTCTGGATGCGAGAGCAGGGAGTAAGTATTCGGGGGATTGCACGGGTGGCTGGGTGTGACGAGAGCACGGTGCGGTACCACCTGAAGCGGCGAGCGGAGGGAGCGGAGGACGGGCGGAGCCGGCAGCCGGAGGCGGTTGGTGGGTACAGGGAGCGGGCGGAGGCGTGGATCGAGGAGCAGCGGGAGCGGGTTGCGTCGGGGAGTCGGCCGGAGGCGATCCGGAGGCTGTACGAGGAGCTGGTGGACG
>JAMOVQ010000127.1 GCA_027067575.1 Thermoanaerobaculia bacterium
AGCAGGCCGGCCAGGTCGAGATGGTGGCCGGCCCGGCGGCCGAACGGCTCGAGTCGTTCGGCTCCATCGCCGCACTGCTGCGGTTCTAGCCCCCGCGAGAGGCGGTCGTCCCGCGGTCCGCCCCCGGCACGGGAAGAGGGGAAAGGGACACTCCCTTGTTCGGGAAGGCGCCCAGGCCCTTCTCGAGTGCGGTGTCCCCCGACCCTGTCATTGCGAGATGGGAACCGCCCTGCGGTTCCCGACGAAGCAATCCCTCACGGCGGAACACTCCACCAGGTTGCCGATCCCGCCGCAAGGGATCGCCGCATCGGTCGCCTCCGCCCCCTCCTCGCTGGAAAGGGGACACTGTTTTTCCCGGCCATGGCGTTCGTGCGATCGGGAAGCCGGGACGGGCTGCCGGAGAAGGCCGGCGGCTCATGACCTACACCGCTGGGGTTCCGGACGGTCGGGGGCAGGAGGCCGGAGCGTCCACGGGCACCGGTCCCACGGCTCGAGGTGCCGTCTCGACGGTCTGCGGCCCGCGTCCGGCTGCGGTTCAGAGCGCCGCGAGGAACCCGGCGAGGGCGGCGTCGAACGCCGCGGGGGCCTCCAGGCTCGCCAGGTGGCCGGCGCCGGGGATGGTGACGAGCCAGGAGGTCCGGGCTGCGCGGGCCATCGCCTCGGCCATGGGGCGGGGGGTCCGTCCGTCGGCCTCGCCGACGAGGACGAGGACGGGGACGTCCAGCCGTTCCATGGCAGCCAGGGAGTCCGGACGGTCGCGCATGGCGGCCAGGGCGTCGGCGACGGCCTCGGGCGTCTGGTCCAGGGCGATCTCCCGCGCCCGGTCCCACACCTCCGGGGGCGAGTCCGGGGCGATGATCGTGGGCAGCAGCGCCTCCACGAGCGGTTCCACGCCGTCCCGGTGCACCGCTTCGATCGCCTCGTCGCGGGCCGCCCTGCCCTCGGGCGGGTCGGCCTCTGCGCGGGTGTCCGCGAGCACCAGCGCCTCGAGCAGATCCGGGTGGCGTGCGGCGAGGCGGAGGGCGATGTAGCCTCCCATGGAGAGCCCGCCGAGGACGACGGGCATCCCACCGAACGCGGCCTCCACGGTCTCCGCGACAGCGTCGGCCCACCGGTCGAGGGACGGCTCGCCCGGGAGCTTCTCGCTCTCCCCGAACCCCGGCAGGTCGAGGGTCAGGACGGGACGCTCGGAGGCGAACCGCACGACCTGCGGTTCCCAGAACCGGGAGTCGAACGGAAACGGGTGGAGCAGCACCAGGGGGATGCGGTCGTCGTGGATCGTCGAGGCCAGCATGGCAACCTCCGGTGGGACTCTACCACCGAGGGCCCGCCCGGTGAAGGAACGGCCCGGGCGGGGGCCCGGGCCGGATTCACGCGACGGTTTCCCGCGCCTCAGCCGTGGTGGTGATGGTGGTGGTGCTCCAGCGCCTTCTGCATGGTGACGCCGATCTCGGCGGGGTTGGAGACCACGTGGATCCCCGCCGCCTCGAGCGCCTTCATCTTCTCGGCCGCGGTGCCCTTGCCGCCGGCGATGATGGCGCCCGCGTGGCCCATCCGGCGTCCCGGAGGTGCCGTCTGCCCGGCGATGAACGCAACCACGGGCTTGGTGACGAACTGCTGGACGAACTCGGCGGCCTCCTCCTCGGCTGTGCCGCCGATCTCGCCGATCATGACGATCCCCTCGGTCTCGGGGTCCTCCTCGAACGCCTCGAGGCAGTCGATGAAGTTCGTCCCGGGCAGGGGGTCGCCGCCGATCCCGACGCAGGTGGTCTGGCCGAGTCCGAGCAGCGTCAGCTGGTGGACCGCCTCGTAGGTCAGCGTGCCGGAGCGGGAGACCACGCCCACGCGGCCCTGCTGGTGGATGTGGCCCGGCATGATCCCGATCTTGGTCTTGCCCGGGGAGATGATCCCGGGGCAGTTGGGACCGATCAGCCGGGTGGGAAGCCCCTGGAGGATCCGCTGCACGCGGACCATGTCCCGGACCGGGATCCCCTCGGTGATGCACACCACGAGGTCCACGCCGGCGTCGGCGGCCTCGAGGATGGCGTCCGCCGCGAACGGCGGCGGCACGAAGATCAGGGAGGTGTCCGCGCCGGTGGCGGCCACGGCATCCTCCACGGTGTTGAAGACCGGGACGCCGTCGACCTCCTGGCCGCCCTTGCCCGGCGTGACGCCGGCGACGATGTTGGCGCCGTATTCGCGGCACTTCTCGGCGTGGAAGCGGCCCTCCTTGCCGGTCAGGCCCTGCACGACGATCTTCGTGTTCTCATCGACCCAGATGCTCATGTCAGCCCCCTCACTTCCCGGCCACGGCGGCCACGGCCTTCTCGGCGGCGTCCGCCATCCCCTCGGCCACGATCAGGTCGAGCCCCGACTCACCGAGGAGCCGGCGGCCCTCCTCCACGTTGGTGCCCTCGAGCCGGACGACGAGCGGCACCTTCAGCTCGACCTCCTTCGCCGCCTCGATGACGCCCCGGGCGATCATGTCGCACCGGACGATCCCGCCGAAGATGTTGATCAGCACGCCCTCGACGTTGGGGTCGGACAGGAGGATCCGAAACGCCGCCGCCACCCGCTCCTGGGAGGCACCGCCGCCCACGTCCAGGAAGTTGGCGGGGTCGCCGCCGTACAGCTTGATCGTGTCCATGGTGGCCATGGCGAGCCCGGCGCCGTTGACCATGCAGCCGATGTTGCCGTCGAGCTTGATGTAGTTGAGGTCGTACTTCGACGCCTCGACCTCGAGCGGCTCCTCCTCGTCGAGGTCGCGCATCTCCACGATGTCCTTGTGCCGGTAGAGCGCGTTGTCGTCGAAGTTCATCTTGGCGTCCAGGGCGATCACCCGGCCGTCCGTCGTGGTGATCAGCGGGTTGATCTCCGCCAGCGAGGCGTCGGTGTCGGCGTACGCGCGGGCCAGCGCCGCCATGAACCGGGTCCCCGCCTTGAACGCGTCACCCTCGAGCTCCAGGGCGAACGCCAGCTTCCGCGCCTGGAACGGATGGATCCCCACGTCCGGGTCGAAGTACGCCTTGACCAGCGCGTCGGGGTTGCTGGCGGCGACCTCCTCGATCTCCATCCCGCCGAACTTCGACGCCATCATGACGGGGAACCCTTCGGACCGGTCCAGGACGATCCCCAGGTAGAGTTCCCGCTCGATGGGAAGCGCCTCCTCGATCAGCACTTTGCGGACGAGCTTGCCCTCGGCGCCGGTCTGTTTCGTCACCAGCCGCATCCCGAGGATCTGCCGCGCCACCTCCACTGCCTCGTCGGGCGAACCCGCGAGCTTGACCCCGCCGGCCTTACCCCGGCCGCCCGCATGCACCTGCGCTTTGACCACGACCCGGCCACCGAGCTCCTCGGCCGCCTTGCGCGCGTCCTCGGCCTCGGTGACCACGATGCCACGCGGCACGGCGACGCCGTACCGTGCAAGGATCTCCTTCGCCTGATACTCGTGAACCTTCATATGGCCTCCCACTCCCCCTCTCCGGAGGGCGCCGTCATTGTGCACCTTTCTTCACAAGCCCGCAAGGGACGGCCGGCGGCCGGGGCGGCGTCGCGTTGTGATGGGGAAGCGGCCTGTGACAAGATGGCGGCGTGGACGGCGGGTACGACATCGTCATGGTGACGTACGGCCACGCCCGAACGGTGGCCCGGGCGCTCGAGGCCGTGACGGCGATGGCGCCGGCTCCGGAGCGGGTGGTGCTCGTGGAGAACGCCCCGGACGGCGCGTCGGCCGGGAGGGCGTCGGCGTTCGGGGACCGGCTTCCGCTCGAGATCGTGGAACCGGGCAGGAACACGGGGTTCGCCGGCGGGTTCAACCTGGGGCTGGCACGGACGCGGGCGCCGTGGGTGCTGTCGCTGAACCCGGACTGCGCGCCGGAGCCGGCGTTCGCCGGTCGGCTGCTCGACGCCGCCGGCGAGCGCGACGGCGCCGTGACGGGCCGGCTCGTCCGCGGCGAGGGGCCGGCGCTGCGGCCGTCCGGCGTGCTCGACGCGGCCGGGATGATCGTACTCCCCTCGGGCCGCCACCTGGACCGGGGCGCCGGGGAGCCCGACGACGGCCGGTACGGGGAGCCGGCCCGGGTGTTCGGCGGGACGGGGGCGGCGACGCTCTACCGTCGGGCGGCGCTCGAGGACGTGGCGTACCCGGACGGACAGGTGATGGCCGAGAGCCTCTTCGCCTACCGGGAGGACGCCGAGCTCGCCTGGCGCCTCCAGTGGCGGGGGTGGAGCTGCCGGTACGAGCCGTCGGCACGGGCCGTGCACGGACGGGGGCTGCGGCCCGAGCGGGGCCGGGGCGCGGACCCCGTGGCGGACCGGCACTCGGTCCGGAACCGGTTCCTGCTCCGGTGGCACTGCGCCGATCTCGGCTGGCACCTTGCGTGCTTCCCGTGGTGGTTTCTCCGGGACCTGGCGGTGCTCGGGGCGTGCCTGACCGTGGAGCGAGGCTCCCTGGGGGCGTTCGGCGAGCTGTGGGGGCTCCGGCACGACGCCCGGGAGCGGCGGCGGTGGGTGCTCGGGCGGGCCACCGTTCCGTCGCGACGGATCCGCCGGTGGTTCCGTAGGAACGGGCGGGTGGAACCGGTGGACGTACCATGAGAATCGCGATCCTGGGGACCCGGGGTGTGCCGGCCCGCTACGGCGGGTTCGAGACGCTGGCCGAGGAGCTGGGGCGCCGCCTCGCGGACCGGGGCCACGAGGTGACCGTGTACGGCCGGACCGGGATCGTCGAACGGGACCTCGGGTGGTGGCGGGGGATGCGCCTCGTCGTCCTCCCGGCGGTCCACGCCAAGCCCCTGGAGACGCTGACCCACACCGCCCTCTCGGCTGTTCACGCGGCGCTCGAGGGGTACGACGCCGTGCTGCTGTGCAACGCCGCCAACGCGCCGTGGGTGCGGATCCTCCAGCTGGCCGGGATCCCCGTGGCGCTCAACGTGGACGGGCTGGAGCGCAAGCGCCGCAAGTGGGGGTGGGCGGGGCGGCTCTGGTACCGTTTCTGCGAGCGCCTGGCCGCGCTGGCTCCCGACGCCGTGGTCACCGATGCCGAGGTCATCCGGCGGTACTACCGGCGCGCCTACCGCACGCCCTCCACGATGATCGCCTACGGGGGGGACCTGGAGCCGCCGGCGGGCCGGGAGACGCTGGACCGGCTCGGGCTTGAGCCCGGCGGGTACCTGCTGTACGTCTCGCGGTTCGAGCCGGAGAACAACCCGGACCGCGTGGCCGCCGCGTACCGCGCGGTGCCCGGCGATCTGCCGCTGGTGATGGTGGGCGCCGCGCCGTGGGCGCCGGGTCTCGCGCGGAAGGTGGCCGAGCTGGCCGACCACAGGGTGCTCCTGCCCGGCGCGATCTACGGGGAGGGGTACCGGGAGCTGCTGTTCAACGCCCGCCTGTACATCCACGCCACGGAGGTCGGGGGCACCCACCCGGCGCTGGTGGAGGCGATGGGGGCGGGCCGGCCCGTGCTGTACCATGACACCCCGGAGAACCGGGAGGTGGTGGGGGAGGCGGGGTTGCCGTTCCGGTTCGAGGGCGACCGGTCGCTTGAACGGGTCCTGGCCGAGCTGATCGAAGACGGTGACCGGCTCGCGGAGCTCGGCCGGCTGGCGCGGCAGCGGGTGGAGGCCCGGTACCGGTGGGACGCGGTGGCCGACGCGTACGAGGCGCTGCTGGAGGGGTTGTGCTGAAGGAACGGGCGCGGCTCGTGGCGTACTGGGTGTGGACGGCGGACCTCGCCGTCACCGCCGGGGCGTTCCTCGCGGCCTGGTGGGTGCGGTCCCACGTGGCGCCGCGGGTCCTTCCCGGGTATTTCCCCACCGGCCTCCACCCCCTGGGGCGGTACCTCGGTCTGCTTCCGCTCGTGCTGGCGATCTGGACGGCGATCCTCGTCTCCCGGGAGGCGTACACCTCCCGCCGCACCGTCAGCCTGCGCCGGGAGGCGTGGGAGATGGCGCAGGTGGTGGCGCTGGGGACGCTCTCCCTGGCGGCCGCCGGGTGGCTCCTCCGGCTGGAGTTCGTCTCGCGGCCGTTCCTCCTGCTGTTCGCGGTGCTGGACCTGGTGGCGCTTGTCGGGGAACGGCTCGCCGTGCGGCTGCTGGCGCGGGCCGTCCGGCGGCGGGGCCTCAACTACCGGACGGTGCTGCTCGTGGGCCTCAACCCCCGCTCGGCCGAGCTCGCGCGCGCCATCGCCGCCCACCCCCACTGGGGGCTCAAGGTACTGGGGTTCGTGGCCGCGGACGGCGACGCGGTGGAGCGGTTCGCGGGGTTTCCGGTGCTCGGGCGCCTGGCCGATCTCGACGGGCTCCTGCGCCGGGAGGTGGTGGACGAGGTGCTGTTCGTCGTGGCCCGCAGGCAGCTGGCCGCGTTCGAGGACCAGCTCCTCCTCTGCGCGGAGCTGGGGATCCGGGCGCGGATCGTGCTCCACTTCCCCCACCTCAAGGCCCGGGTGCTCCTGGAGGAGCTCGAGGGGATCCCGCTGCTGACCTTCACCACGACGCCGGGCGCGCCGTTCCCGCTGTTCCTCAAGCGGATGCTCGACATCGTGGTCTCCGCCGTGCTGCTCGTCCTCCTCTCGCCGGTGATGCTCCTGATCGCCGTGACGATCCGGCTGACCTCCCGCGGCCCGGTCCTGTTCCGCCAGACCCGGTGCGGGCTCAACGGCCGGCGGTTCACCCTGCTCAAGTTCCGGACCATGGTTCCCGGCGCCGAGGCGCGTCTCGACGAGGTGGCGCATCTCAACGAGGTGGACGGCCCGGCGTTCAAGTCCCGGAACGACCCCAGGGTCACGCCGGTGGGACGGCTCCTGCGCCGGTTTTCGCTGGACGAGCTACCCCAGCTGTTCAACGTGCTCGTGGGCGACATGTCGCTCGTGGGGCCCCGCCCCCCAATCCCGGAGGAGGTGGAGCGGTACGAGCGGTGGCAGCGCCGGCGGCTCTCCATGAAGCCCGGGATCACCGGGCTCTGGCAGGTCTCGGGCCGGGCCGCCATCGACGACGTGGCCCGCTGGATCGAGCTCGACCTGGAGTACATCGACCACTGGTCCCTCGGGCTCGACCTCCGCATCCTCCTCCGCACCATCCCCGCCGTCCTCTCCACCCGAGGCGCCGCCTGATCCGAACCACCCCCTCAAATAGGGACACTCCTTATCTCAACGGACGGAAAGCTCCTGGGCGGAGCGGATCTGTGTCCTGGACCGTCTGGATGGTTCCCGGGATACCGAACCGGCGGTCTCTCCCTGCTAATAATAGGGACACTCTCTTTATCATCACCATTCCATCTCGATGTCCCCGACGTTCCTGCTCTCCTCTTTTCAACCAACCTCCACCCACCCACCCATCCTCACGCTCCCCTCATCCCCCATATCCGCGCACACCTTCCCTGTCCCTCGCTCCCGCTTGCCCTTTCTGTCCAGTCCGGAGTTCGTCTCAGAACACCACGGCGTTGCGTCGCTGCTCCCTGAGCGACCAGTGGGTTCCGCCGAGCTGTGCGATGGGGTTCTTCCGCCTCCGGTAGACCCCGGCCTC
>JAMOVQ010000128.1 GCA_027067575.1 Thermoanaerobaculia bacterium
GTCATTCCCCTGCTGCGGACACGCGGTGTCCCCGCAGTGCAGCTCGAAACGGCGGCACCCACGGCCACCCCTCGCCCTCGAGCTCCACCACACGCTCCGCCTGCTGGTGCTCCGACCGGTACGGATGGTCCTCACCCGCGGCGGCACCACGCGATATTGTGTTCGTTCCTTTTCATGATCGGTTCCTGAAAACCAATGTAGGTCTCCATCCACCAACCTGTCAATAAATCGAAGCCGTTGAGACCGTCACACCGCCGCTCGCAGCCGCAGGAACCCTGCTCCCCGCGAGACCAACCGGCGAGGAGTCTGGCACGGTCGGGGACGAGGCTTGCCGGGAGGGATTGCTTCGGTCCCTGCGGGGCCCCGCAATGACAAGGGGGCCTCGCAATGGCATGAGGGCGAGATCGCCGCGGGGGTCCGCACGACGAGGAGGCTCTTACCCAGCAGCGCAAGGGCCTCGACGGGCGGCACGGTTCTCGGGGCCGGATCGGGATGGTAAGATCCGGGCTCGCACGGGAGGTGCCCATGAAGCTCGTGGAGTGCGTGCCGAACATCTCCGAGGGACGGAACCGTGAGGTGTACGAGGCGGTGGCCCAGGCGGCGGCGTCGGTGCCCGGCGTCAGCCTGCTGGACGTGGATCCGGGCCAGGAGACGAACCGGACGGTGATCACGTTCGTCGGCAGTCCCGACGCCGTGGTGGACGGGGCGTTCGAGCTGATCCGCAAGGCGTACGAGCTGATCGACATGAGGGGGCACACGGGCGCCCACGCCCGGCAGGGTGCGGTGGACGTGGTGCCGTTCGTTCCGGTGGCCGACGTCACCATGGAGGAGTGCGTCGAGCTCGCCCACCGGCTGGGCAGGCGGGTTGGGGAGGAGCTCGGCGTTCCCGTGTACCTGTACGAGTACGCGGCGACGCGGCCCGAACGGCGCTCGCTGGCCGACATCCGGGTCGGCGAGTACGAGGCGCTGGCCGAGAAGCTGAAGAAGCCCGAGTGGGCGCCGGACTACGGCCCGGCGGAGTTCGTGCCGTCGTTCGGTGCGGTGGTGATCGGGGCGCGGAAGTTTCTGGTCGCCTACAACGTCGACCTCAACGTGACGGACAAGCGGTGGGCCAACCGCGTGGCGTTCGACGTCCGCGAGAAGGGCCGCACGGTGGTGAAGGACGGCAAGAAGGTCCGGCAGCCGGGGCTGCTCAAGGCCGTCCGGGCCGTCGGCTGGTACATCCCAGAGTACGGCCGGGCCCAGGTCTCCATGAACCTCGTGGACCTCGACGTGACGCCGGTTCACGTGGCGTTCGACGCCTGCGAGGAGCGCGCGCGGGCCCGGGGGATGCGCGTGACGGGTTCGGAGCTCGTCGGGCTGATCCCGAGGAAGGCGATCCTCGATGCCGGACGGCACTTCCTGAGACGGATGGGCCGCTCCACCGGTGTGCCCGAGTCGGACGTCGTCCACGCGGCGGTGCTCGGCCTTGGCCTGGAGGACGTGGCGCCGTTCGAGCCGGAGAAGAAGATCATCGAGTCCATCTTGGCGGAGGAGCGACCCCTGGCCTCCATGACGCTCCAGGGGTTCGCCGACGAGACCTCCAGGGATTCTGCGGCGCCGGGAGGCGGATCGGTGGCCGCCCTGGCCGGGGCGCTGGGCGCAGCGCTGGCGGCGATGGTGGCCAACCTGCCGCACCCGAAGTCGGCGTACGCCGGTGTCCGTGACGAGCTCGAGGCCATCGCCGTGGAGGCGCAGGAGCTCAAGCAGCGCCTCCTCGACGCCATCGACGATGACACGAAGGCGTTCAACGCCATGATGGAGGCGAACCGGCTGACCGGCGAGGAAAAGGAACGGGCGGTGCGCGAGGCGACGCTCGGCGCAGCCCGGGTCCCGCTGTCGGTCGTGGAGGCGTGCCCCCGGATCGCGGAGCTCGCAGGCCGGGCCGCGGAGCTGGGGCTTCCCGCTTCGGCCTCCGACGGTGGCGTCGGTGCTGCCATGGCGCGGGCCTCCGCGGTGGGGGCGGCGATGAACGTGCGGATCAACCTCCAGGAGATGGCGGACGATCCCGATGCCGCGGCGTTGCTCGAGCGCGCGGAGAAGGCGCTGGCCGAGACGGAGCGGATCGCCGCCGGGGTGGAACGCGCCGTCTGGGCGCGGCTCGGGAGGGAATGACCGGGGCTGCCGACGGACGGAGAGTCCTCGCGGGGCGGCAGAGGACGGAGGTGGATCCATGAGCGGGATGACGTCGCGGCGGATCGGGATCGGCTGGATCGTGCTGCGGGTGCTGGTGCCGCTGTGGCTCGTGACAGGGGCTGTGTTCAAGTTCCTGGAGAACAGTCCGGCAAACCTGCCCGAGCCGGTGATCAAGCTGGCGGGGACGCTGGGGCTCGACCTCGGGTTCGTCCTGCACTACTCGGTGGCGGTGGAGCTCGTGGTGGCGGGGGTCATCGTGCTCCTGCCCCGGCTGGCGCGCAAGGCGGCCATCGCCCTGCTGGGGTTCTTCGCCGTCATCCTCGTCTGGGAGACGGTGACCGGGGCCGCGACCTGTGGGTGCTTCGGGTCGGTGACCGTTCCGCCGTGGGTGACGTTGCTGATCGACGGCTCTCTGTTCCTGGCCGTGATCTTTCTGGCGCCCAGGGGCCGCGAGTTCGATCCGCCGACCCCGGCGAGGACGGCTCTGGCGTTGCTCTGGACCCTCGGCGTCTTCGCCGTGGTGTTCGGACTCCGTCTTCCGACGGCGGACGGCGTGGCAGGGGCGGAGGTTGGTACGGCAGTCTCAGGGTCCGCCGATTCAGTGGCACCGCCTCCGGCGTCGGGGTACTACTTGCCCGAGTACGACGACTGGATCGGGAAGCGGTGGGAGGAGTTGGACATCGCCCGGTGGATCCACGACGTGCCGGGGTTCGTCACGAGTCGGGAGGGAACGGCGTTCGTTATCCTGTACCGGAAGGACTGCGAACATTGCCACGAACTGCTCGCCACCCACTTCGCCGGGGATCCTCCGTACCCGACGCTCCTCGTGGCAGTGCCGGAGAAGGACGGCTTCCCGGCGAACGGCATTCTGCCGAACCCTTGCACGGGGTGCACGGTGAGAGAGCTGCCGAAGGGGTGCGACTGGTTCTTTCAGACACCCGTCGTGATCCGGCTCGAGGACGGTGTTGTGACCTGCGTCGCCGAGGAGAATCCCGCGTCGCCACGGTGCGTGGACTGGTAGGGCGAAGAGGGCACCCTGTGGTATAGTCACGGACGGCATGTATGATCGGGCGTGAACGAGGACCAGAGTTCAGGAGGTGGAGCATGAGGAAGAGTCTTGTCGTGACGGTCGTGGCGCTGGTGGCGGTCGGTCTGACCTTCACCGGGTGTGCGACGAAGGAGTACGTGGACCAGCAGGTCCAGGCGAGTCAGAAGGTCACCGAGGCCAAGGTCGCCGAGGTGCAGACGCAGGTCGAGGCCAACCAGACCGAGATCAGCAACCTGCACAAGAAGGACCAGGAGCTCGAGAGCCAGCTGGCGAAGCTCTCCGAGACGGCGAAGGACGCCCTCGTCCGCGCCGAGGAGGCCGGTAAGCTCGCCAAGGGCAAGTTCCTGTATGAGGTGACGCTGACCGACAGCGACGTGCATTTCGGGTTCAACAAGTACGAGCTGTCCGACGAGGCCAAGGCCGCGCTGGACGAGTTTGCCAACAAGATCAAGGCCGAGAACAAGAACGTCTACATCGAGATCCAGGGACACACGGACAACATCGGCAGCGAGAAGTACAACCTGGAGCTCGGTTACAAGCGGGCGCAGCAGGTCATGCGGTACCTCAACATGCAGCACGGGTTCCCGCTGCACCGTATGAACGTCATCTCCTACGGCGAGTACAAGCCGATCGCGGACAACTCCACGAAGGAGGGACGCGCCCAGAACCGCCGTGTGACGCTGGTGGTGCTCGAGTAGCGAACGGACGAACGATCGACCGGCGGCCCGGGCGACGCCCGGGCCGTTTTTCGCAGGGAGGCGCCATGGATTTCAGGGTTTCCGTGCTCGCGGTGCTCGGTGCTGCGAGGCCGACGGAGGCGGAGTACGAGGCGGCGCGTCGTGTCGGCGCCTTGGCCGCGGAGGCCGGCTGGGCGGTGCTCACCGGTGGCGGCGGCGGCATCATGGAGGCGGCGAGCCGGGGTGCTGCGGAGGCGGGCGGGCTGACCATCGGCGTGTTGCCGGGTACGGAGCCCGCCGAGGACTACCCGAACCCCTGGATCGCCGTGCGGATCTACACGGGGCTCGGATCGGCACGCAACGTCATCAACGCGCTTTCGGGGGACCTCGTGCTGGCCATCGGCGGCCGGACCGGGACGCTGTCCGAGGTTGCCCATGCGGTCAAGGCAGGTCGGGAGATCTGGTGGCTCTGGCCGTGGGGTCTCACGCCTCCTGCGGGACACCCCGAGCCGGAGATCCGACGGTTCGACGATTCCTCGGCGCTCCTGGAGGCGCTCGGCACCCGTCTCGGCTGAGAATGCCGCCCGGTACGTCGTGTCCCCTCAGGGAGTCCTCTGCTGGACCGCGGATCAGAACACTTGGCCTAGGAAGAAGTAGTACTGGCTCCTTCCTCCCTCGCCCCATCCCGCGGCCAGGTAGATTGGTCCGATGAGCGTGTCCACGCCCAGGTAGAGGGAACCCGCCGTGTGCAGGCCCTCCCATGCGAGGGTCTCCCCCAGTGGGACGGCGTTGCCGGTCTCGAGGGTCGCCCCGAGGTAGACGGGTACCGAGACGATTCCGGCCATGTGGTTCAGCCGCCGCCGCACGCCGACGGAGCCGAACGCGAGCCTTCCGCCGATGAACTCGTCCGGCAGGTAGCCCGAGAGCCGCATGAACCCTCCCAGAGAGAAACCTGCGACCGGCGCATCGGCGCGGTGCGGTACGGAACTGTCCCCGCCAAGCCCGAGGAGCTCCACGGTCCACGGTCCGAACGACGTGGCGCCCCGGCCTCGCAAGATCGTCTGGGTGTATTCCTCGTCCGCTCCCAGGCTCTCAAAGTTCTGGAGCACGCTGGCACCGAGCCGGACCCCGGACCGCGGGAACGTCAGGGAATCGAGGGTATCCACGCTGAACCGGGCCTGGAGGCCGCCGGATTCGTTCGTCACGTGGGGCAGGATCGGGACTCCGATCAGGAGATCTCCACGGGATCTGCCGGCGAACAGCCCGAGCCGGATCTCCCCCCAGTTTCCCAAGATGCGTCCCAGGCTGACCTGTCCCACTGACTGCCGGGAGCGGTACTTGAAGTACACCTCGCCGTCGAAGACGAGGGAGTAGGTGTCCTGGGAAAACCGTACTTCCGGGGAGACGAACCAGTCCATGGCTGCATCCAGCGGCTGGTAGAACTCGAACCGGGCCAGAGGATGCGTGCCAACCCGCAGATCGATGCGGTACTCACCGCCAAGGTGGTTGAGCAGGGTCCGGGTGTATCGGACACCGAGGTTGAACCCCGAGGAACGGCCCACGTTGGATTCCAGACCAAGCCCGAACCGCAGGTACCCCGGACCCCAGGAACGTTCCTTCACCTGGATGTCGAGGACCGTCTGGCCGTCTTTCTCGACGAGATCGTAGTCCACACGGTCGAAGACGCCAAGGCCGTAGATGTCGCGCAAGTCCGAGGTGAGGACGTCGGGATCGAGGCGCTCGCCCGGCTTCACGTGGAGGTGCTCCGTGATCACGTCGGTGTGGAGCCGCGTGTCGTTCTCCACCGTAATCCGGTCGATTCGGGGCTGAGCGGGGCAGGTGAGCCTCGCCCGGCGTGCCGCCCTCCATCGTGCGTAGGCGCCGGGCGGAAGGGAGTAGCGGCGCAACCGGTCCGCCAGGGTGCGTGCCGCCGCAGCTCCCCGCCGCATCGCCTCCTCGGCGTCCTCGAAGTCGGCGGAGCTGATCCCCTCGAGTTCGGGGACGATCAGGACGTCCCGGCCGGTCAGGGTGGCGATCTGGGCCTCGGCCGTGGCCCGCGTCTGCATCGTGGAAACCTGGTTCAGGATCTGGAGCGGCGAGGTCAGCTCCTTCTCCGGAGCCAGCGGGGTGCTGATGTCCACGGCGATGATGACGTCGGCGCCCATCTCGCGGGCCACGTCCACTGGCAGGTTGTCCACGATGCCGCCGTCCACCAGCAGATGGTCTCCGATCCGCACCGGCTCGAGGATTCCGGGCAACGACATGCTGGAACGCATGGCCAGAGCGAGGTCGCCGCTGGAAAGGACAACCTTCTTCCCCGTCACGATGTCCGCCGCCACCGCCCGGAACGGTGTTGGCAGGTCGTCGAAGCTCTGGATGCAGGCGCCTTGGATCGTGTGGGAGCGGATCAGATGAGTAATGGTTCCACCCACCACGGCCCCCCGGGGCATGGTGATCCGTCCGCTCCGGAACCCAACGGACGCCTTGACGAGAAAGCCGTCCTCGTCACTCTTCCGGCGGTAGCTCAACCGGTTGCGCGGCGGCGTGTCCCGAAACGCCGCGGCCCAGTCGATGGAGAGGAGGATCTCCCGGATCTCCTCCGGATCGTGGCCCGTGGCGAACACACCGCCGACGAGGGCGCCCATGCTCGTGCCCGCCACGGCGTCGATGGGGATTCTGAGCTCGTCCAGGACCTCCAGGACCCCGACATGGGCGATGCCCCGGGCACCACCGCCCGAGAGGACGAGGCCGATCCGGGGACGGGGAACCTGTTCGTCGGCGGGTCCGTCGGCGAGTGCATGGAGGGAAAGGAGGATGGCAGCCAATACAGCGAGCCACGGGCGCAAGCGCCGGTCGCGACCGTCGGCTCGGTGGGCGTCCATCCTCCCCATTCTGTCAACGCCCCACGGTCCGTGCAAGACATGACCGGACGGGTGAGCCTCCGAGGCCGAAACGGCCCGGTCCTCGAGGCACTCCACGGGAACTCGCACGGCCCCGATATTCGGATTCGTGGATTCGTGGGGACACTCCCCGATGCGTGAGGACATTCCCCTGAGGAGGTGAACCGGCGGCCGGCCCCCGCGCTGCGCGCGGGCTGAGCGCCTCGCCCGTGAGCTCCGGTGGGAGCGAGCTCCCCCCGGTTCGCCCGTGCGACGCGCTGGCGCCGCCTGCGGCGTCGCTGCCGGCCGCCTGGGCTTCGTTGGAGGGCGTTCGGGTCATCGACTTTGGATGAACGGGGCCGCGAGTCTCGCACCCCGGGACCGCCCCCGCCGCGGTCGCTTCGTCGTCACGACCGCCAGGTCAGTTCCTCCTCGCGCCCTTGCGGGAACGGCCCCGGGGCACGATCCGCGCGGCCCCTCATCGCTTCGTTGGGAGGCGGTCGCAGGCCGGGCGCCGCGTGCGCGGCTCCCCCGGGTCGCTGCGCTCCCCGGGGCCGTGGGGGCGTGTGCGCCCCGGCTCCTCCGGCTCGGGCTGCACCCCGTGGCGACGCACCCGGACGGCGTGTTACTCGCCGCCTTCGGCGTC
>JAMOVQ010000129.1 GCA_027067575.1 Thermoanaerobaculia bacterium
AGGTGGACTGGAGCGCCGAGAAGAGGGTGTTGTAGGCGACCCGGGCATCGAGGTAGAAGCTGTACGACGGCGTGAACCGGAACTGGGCGTTGAGCGGCCCCCAGCTGGACTCCTCGTCGTGGCCAGAAGACCACGACAGCGGTTTGCCGAACGAGTAGTCGTCGTAGAGGACGAACGAGGCGACCTCGCGGGCGCTGTCCTTCGCCCGGCCGTAGAGGATGTTGATCAGGCTGAGCCGGACCCGGTTGGTGACGAGGGTGGAGTCCACCTCGTCGAACAGGGGGATCCGGTCGAGGTCCCCGACGTCGGAGACGTAGCTGTACTCGATGCGCGGCTCGATGAGGTGCTTGAACCGGCTGAACGGGCCGGCGGACCAGTCGTACACCCTGGAGAGGGAGGGGCCGACGATCGACAGCCCGCCGTCGAGGTAGGAACGGTCGATCCCCTCGTCCTCGTAGGAGGCGTGGTCCGGGGCGAGGCGCGAGGTGTAGTAGGTCGTCCGGCCGCCGATGGTCGGGGTGATGCTGAGCCACGGGGGGCCGGGCACGGACCAGGAGAGCCTGGGGAACAGGTCGAACCGCCCGTACGTCTCGGCGAGGGCCGGGCCGCGGTCCACGTCGAACAGGTTGAGGGAGGAGATCAGCGACCAGTAGAGGGTCGTCCGGCCGATCCGCGTGGGCCGGACGCGGAGCTCGACCTCCGGGAGCTGGCTCATCAGGATCTCGCCCGTGGTCATGTAGGTCGTCCGGTGGTCCAGGCGGATGTTCAGGGAGCCGGGGCCGACGGTGCGGGTCAGGTAGATGGAGGAGTAGAGCGAGCGGAGGGTGTTCCGGTCGTAGCTGCGCTCGAACTCCCGCCAGAAGTCGATGTCGGAGACGTCGTGGACCTCGGCCATCATCCGGAAGCCGAGGAAGTCCTCCTGGTCGTGGCGGCCATCGACCCGCCACTCCCACCGCTTGCCGATGTTGTCGTACAGGAAGTCGTAGGAGATCGTTCCCAGCGCGCCGCGCTTCGGCGCCCACCGCCAGCGGTTGCCGATCCCGACCGTCCCCTTGGAGAAGAGGTCGAGGTCGACCCGGAGGTCGTACGACCGGCCGAGCGGGAAGAAGACCGCGTTGCCCAGGTACGCCCCGCGGCGCTGGGTGTATCCGAACGTCGGCACGAGCATTCCGGCGGCGCGCTCGGTCTTGAGTGGCCAGACGATGTACGGGAAGTAGAACACCGGCACGTTCTTGACGTCGAGCTCCGCCCCGTGGAAGTGACCGTACCCCTCCTGCTCAAGAAGCGCCCGGCTGACCTTGAACCGCCACGGCGGCCGGTCACGGTCCTCGCAGCTCGTGAACGTCGCCTTCTCCAGCCGGTATCGTGTCTCGTCGAGCTTCTCGATCCCCTCGGCGGTGACGTGGTAGATCGGCTCGAGGTCCGCCGTGGCGTTTCTGAACGATCCGACCCGCGTCCGGAGGTTGAAGTCCAGCGTCTCGCAGGCGAACCGCTGGGGTCCCTGGTCCATCACCACGTGCCCCTCGGCGTGGAGGTCCATGGTCGCGAGGTCGAGCTCCATCAGGTCACAGGTGATCCGGATGTCCTGGTAGAGGACCTCCACGTGCCCCTCGAGCCGCCAGAAGTCGTTCCGTTTGACGATCTGCCGGTCGGCCCTCCAGGTGACCGGCCCCTCGGGCTGCTTCCCCCCCGCGGCGTCCGCAGGCGCGACGCCGAGCGCCACGCCCACGAGCAGCACCACGAGGAGGAGACGGCGCCCCACGGACGGTGTCCGCTCAGCCGAGCCGCTCGACGATCATGGCGGCCGCCTCGCCGCCGCCGATGCAGATCGCCGCGCACCCGAGCCGCTTGCCGCGCCGCTCGAGGGCGTTGAGCAGCGTGG
>JAMOVQ010000130.1 GCA_027067575.1 Thermoanaerobaculia bacterium
GGTCCTGGAGCGCCGGGCGCGGGATGCCGGGGCGCTCTGGCCGCCGGTGCGGGTCGTGGTGCCGTCGCGGAGTCTGGCGCGGCACCTCGTGGCCGTGCTCGTGCGGGAGCTCGGCGCGCTGGCCGGTGTGGTGGTCCAGACCCACCGGGCGCTGGCCCGGGAGGTGCTGGAGCGCGCGGGCGGGACGCCGCCCCCCGGCGGCTCGGCGGTGCAGGAGGTGCTCGTCCGTCAGCTGGCCGCGGAGCAGGAGGCGCTCCGGGTGGCGCTCGGCGAGCTGGAGGACGGCTACGCCGCCGTGGCCGCCGCCGTGCGCGACCTCGTGGACGCCGGTCTCGACGCCACCAACGTGGAGGCCGTCGCCGAGGCCGTGGCCGAGAGCACCACCGGCACGCAGCGGGAGCGGTGCCTGGCCGTGGTGGAGGTGGCCCGCCGCTGGCTCGGGGGCGTGGAGCGCGACGGCCTGCCCGGCCGGTCCGGCCTCCTCGTTCGGGCCACGGAGCTCCTCGAGCGCGGGGACAGCGCCACCCTGCCCTCCCGCGCCATCCTGATCCACGGCTTCGCCGAGGCCACGGGTCTCGTCAGCGGCCTCCTGGAGGCCCTCGTCCGGCACCACGGCGCCGTGGCGGTCGTGGACCTTCCGCCGGACCCCGCCCGGCCCGGAGAGCGTGACGCCGGCTGGCGCTTCGCCGAACGCCTGGCCGACCGGCTGGCGGGGGCGGGGGCGACGGCCCGGGCGGCCGCGGCGCCTCCGTCCGGCCCCGGCGTCCGGCCGGCGCTGTTCGTGGCGCCGGGGCCGGAGGCCGAGATCCGGGAGATCGCGGGCCGGATCCGCCGGCTGCTCGACACGGGCGTCCGTCCCGAGTCCGTGGCCCTGGTGGTGCGGCGCGTGGACGACGAGCTCGCGGCCGCCGTGCGCCGCCAGTTCGGCCGGCTCGGCATCCCGTTCTCCGGCGAGGGCGCCTCCGTCCCTTCCGGGGCTCCGGCCCGCCGTGCCGGGGCGTTGACCGAACTGCTCCTCCGGGGTGCGGACGCTCCCGCCGCCGCGTGGCTCGAGTCCGCCGGCCCCGGGACGATCCCCGGCGGACCCCGGCTCGCCGGGCTCGTGCTGCGCACCGTCGGCGCGGCCACGATCCGGGATGCCGCGGCGCTGGACGTCGAGGCGGCCTGTGCGGGGAAGGAGACCCTCCGGTTACCGGTGATCGAGGGCGCCGGGGAGCACGACGGGATCTTGGTGCGGCGGCGGAGGACGGTGGATCGCTCCGCCGTCGCCGCGATCGCCCGGGCCGCCGGAGAGCTTCGGCGGCTCCTCGACCGCCGTCCGGCGAGCGGGGACGCCGCAGCCGTTGCCGGCTGGTTTGCCGCTCTGTTCCGGCTCCTGGGGCCGGCCGGCGGGCCGGTGACCGATGCGGAGGGAGCGATCCGCGAGATCCTGACATCTCTGGAGACCGCCGGGGAGCTCCGGTGGGAGGCCCTGGCCCCCGTCCTGGCCGGCCGGCTGGCCAGCATTGCCACCGCTCCGGCCGGCGGCCGGGGTGGCGGCGTGGCGGTCCTGGGCGTCACCGAGGCCCGGGGACGAACCTTCGGCCACCTCTTTCTCGCCGGTCTTCGGCGCGGCGTCTTCCCGTTCCGGCGGCCGGAGGACCCGCTGCTCCCGGAGATCGCCCGGCGCCGGCTGCGCGCCGTGCTGCCCGAGATCCCGCTGGCGTCCCGCTCCCCCCTGGAGGAACGGTACCTCTTCGCCCAGCTGTCGAGCTCGGCCGGAGCCGTGACGCTCTCCTGGGCCGCCACGGATCACGACGGCCGGGCGACGAACCCCTCGGCGTTCCTGGAACGCCTCTCCCTCGAAGGGCGCCTGGAGGCGCCGCTCCGTGGCGAGGACCGCCCGCTGGTGGCCGACGTGTTCGACCCCGGCCGCGGCGGATCGGTCCGGCCCCCGGTCGAGCACCTGGTGGCGGCCGGACTCCGGGGAGACCGCGACACCGTGGCCTCCATGCTCCGGGCCGCGGCGGGACCGGCCGGCGGCCACGCGGCCAGGGTGCTCGACCTGCTCGATCCGCCACGGCGGCCGGAGCCAGCGCTCGGACCGTTCGACGGTGCCGTGGGGAACCCGCCGTCCGGTGAGCTCTGGGTGACACGGCTCGAGGCCGTCTCCCGATGCCCGTTCCAGGCCTTCCTCGAACGCGATCTGGGCATCGAAGCCCCGCCCGAGGCCGGCGCCGGCCTCGACCGTCTCGGCGGCGCCCTCCTCGGCAGCGTGGTCCACGCGACCCTCGAGGCGCTGGTCCGGGACCAGGGGCTGCCCTCCGACGTGGAGCTCGAGGCGGCCCGCCGGCGCGACGCCCGGAAGGTGGCGTGGCCCGAGCCCTCGAGGCTCGAGGAGCTCACCGTCCGGGAGGCCCGGCGGGTGGCCGCACGGGAGGGCCGGCCGGCGCTGGCGCTGGCGCTGGCACGGCGCGCCCTGGGGTTCCTCGAACGGGCACGGGAGATCGACTGGGCGGGGGGCGGTCCGGCCGTTCTCGGTGTGGAGCTTCGGGGCGCCGCCGGAATCCCGCTCGGGCGGGAGACGGTGGCGGTCCGTTTCCGGGCCGACCGGGTGGACCGCCGGGAGGACGGCGCGCTGGTGCTGACGGACTACAAGACGGGCTCCGTGGACAACGCCGTCAAGGCGACGACCTGTATCCAGTACGCCCGGCAGGGCAAGCTACTCCAGGGTGCCGTCTACGCCCTCGCGACCCCCGGCGGCGCCGTGGGGCGCTACCTGGCGCTCAGGGAGGGGCTCGCACCCGACGGGCGTACGGTGGCGCTGGACGGAACCACCGACCACGCCGCCATCGCGGCGGCTGCGGGACTGGCCGTCGGCGAGATCCTGGCGTGCCTCGGCACGGGGACCATGTTCCCGCGGGTCGACGGGCGCGACGCGCCCTGCGACCGTTGCGCGGTCCGGCTCGCCTGTCTGCGGGACGACTCGTCCTACCGGCGCCGCATCGTGGACGCCATGGCCGCGCTGGGGGAGGACGACCCCGTCAGGAGGCTGTGGGAACAACGGGGGGCGAAGATGCCCGAGGAGGCGTCGTGAGTACCGGCCGGATCGCCGATCTCGAGGCCCGCCTGGCGGCCCAGACGGAGTTCTCCCGGCACGTGGCGCTCCAGGCCGGGGCCGGAACCGGCAAGACCGCGGCCCTGGTTGCCCGCATCGTGGCGTGGAGCGTGGGGCCGGGGTGGGAGACGGCGGCCCGGAACGGGGACGACGACGAGACCGTGGCCGCCCGGGTGCTCGAGGGCGTGGTGGCCATCACCTTCAGCGAGGCGGCGGCGGCCGAGATGGCGTCCCGCACCGCCGAGGCGCTTGCGGCGCTGCGGGAGACCGATCCGTTTCCCCCGGATCCGAACGACACGGTGGTGACGGGGCTCTATCGGGCGGCGCTCCCGCCCGACGAGGCCATCGTCCGGCGGCGCGCCGGTGCGTTGCTGACCCAGCTCGAGCGCCTTCACGTGGGAACGATCCACGCCTTCGCCCGCTCGATCCTGGCCCGCTTCCCCGTCGAGGCCGGCGTACGGCCCGGTTTCGGCGTGGACGCCGGCGGCGAGGCCGTCCGCGAGCTCGTGGACGAGACCGTCCAGGCCATGCTCGTGCCGGCCTTCCGCGACGGAGAGCCCCGGGCCATGGCCCTGGCCGCCGTGGGCCTCGGCCCCGCCGAGCTGGGCGACGCCGCCGCCACCCTGGTCGCCGCCGGTGTCGGGCCGGAGGCGCTCGAGGACGATCCGTTCACCGGACCGGTGCTCGAGGAGCTGCTCGGGCGGCTGGCCTCGTGGATCGTGCCCTGCCGGCCGGACGGGACCGCGTACGCGGAAAGGACGAAGAACGTTGGTGAAGGCGGCAAGCTGCTCGTCGCGCTGGCCGACCTGCTGGAGCACGGCGAGGGCACGGCGCTCGAACGGCTCCGCGCCGTGGCCGATCTCGTGGCCGACCCGGGCCAGGCCAAGGCCATGGGCAAGCTGGCTGAGTGGGCCGGTGGCAAGCTCAACAAGCCCACACCCGAGACCCTCGATCCGGAGGACTTCAGCGCTAACCTCGCCAGGGCCGTCCCCCGTCTGCGCATGCTCCAGAGCTTCGACCCCGGGACGTGGCGGCACGTGGCGGCGCTCCTTGCGCCGGTGGTGCGCCGGGTCGAGGCGATCCAGCGCTCCCGGGGCGTCCTGGGCTTCAACGACCTGCTCCGTCTCGCCCGGAAGCTGCTCGAGCGCGAGGAAGCCGTCCGCCGCCAGCTGCGGTCGGAGATCAGGCAGCTCCTGGTGGACGAGATGCAGGACACCGACCCCGAGCAGGCCGAGATCGTCCGCCTGCTGGCGCTCGACGGCGATCCGGGGCCCGGACCCTGCCTCTTCCTGGTGGGCGACCCCAAGCAGTCGATCTACGCCTTCCGGGGCGCGGACTTCGCCGCCTACGAGCGGCTCGTGCAGGCCATCCGCTCGTCCGGCGGGATCGAGCGGCGGCTCGAGGTCAACTTCCGCTCGGTTCCGGCCATCCTCGAGGAGGTGGAACGGGTCGTCGCTCCGTCCATGAAGGAGCGTCCCGGCGTCCAGGCGCCCTTCGAACCGCTGTCCGCCTGTCCCGAGCGCGCGGCGGACCCGGGCTTCACCGGGGGCGGCCGGCACCCCGTGGAGCACTGGCTCGCCGTGGCGGTGGACGAGGCGAGCGGCGGACCGGCCCCAAACGCCAGGGTTGGGGACACGGCACGGATCGAGGCAAGGGCGGTGGTCTCGGACATGGTGGCGCTCCACCGGGATCACGGCCTGCCCTTCGGCGACATGGCGATCCTGATGCGGGCCTCGACCCACCTGGAGCCGTTCCTCGAGGCGCTCCGCGAGGCCGGCGTCCCCTACGAGGTGGGCAAGGACCGGAGCTTCTACCGCACCCGGGAGGTGGCCGAGGTCATGGCGCTGTGCCGGACGATCCTCGATCCGGACGACGTGCTGGCCCTGACCGCCGTCCTCCGGAGCCCGTACTGCGGCGTCCCCGACGCCGCCCTGCGGCCGCTGTGGCACGCCGGTCTGCCCCGGCTGGCCGCCTCCGTGGACGGGCCGGAGATCGCCCCCGATACGATCGCCGCCATCGGGCGGGCGGCCGACTCCATCGATGCACCCGTGGACCCGCTCGAAGGATGGCCCGGCTCCCTCGTGGCGTTCCTCGGAACCCTCGGCAAACTCCGACGCTCCCTCGCCGAGGACCCACCGGACCGGTTCGTCGAGAGGCTCCGCGAGCTGACCCTGGCCGAGCCCCTGGCGGCGGCGCGGTACCCGGGCCGCTACCGGCTGGCCAACGTGGAACGGTTCCTCGGCGACTTCGCCTGCGAGCTGGCCCGCGCATCGGGGGCGGAGCCCGTGCTGGCATGGCTGCGGCGTCTGGGCCGCGAACGGCCCGACGAGGCCAGCGCCCGCCCGAGGCAGGACGCCGCCGGCGTGCAGGTGATGACCGTCCACGGGGCCAAGGGGCTCGGGTTTGCCCACGTCTGGATCGTGCAGACCGCCGGCGGCGGCCGCCGCCGGCCGGCCGCCGCCAGGGAGACCGCGGTGCGGCGGCATCCGGTGACGGGGGCGCTGGAGATCCGTCTCGCCGGGATCCCCACGCCCGGCTGGGCCGACGCCGAGGAGGCCAGCGCCGAGGTCGCCGAGGCCGAGGAGCTGCGGCTGCTCTACGTGGCCATGACCCGCGCCAGGGACCGGCTCGTCACGGTGGGCGCCCCCGAATACCGGAAGACCGGGGCCACCTGGATCGCCCCGAAAGGCACCTTCATGGCGAGGATGACGGCCCGGACCGGCGGCTGGCACCTGGACCCCGAGGCGCTGGCCGGGCGGATGGACCCCGACGGAACGCTGCTCGAGGAGGGAGCGCTGTGGAGGCTTCCCGCCCCGGGCCCCGTCCCATCCCTCGCGCCGCCCGGACCGGCCGCCGCTCCCGGAATGGACGCCTTCCTCGCCGACCGTGAGACCCTGGCCGGCCTCCGCACCGCCGCCGCCGCCCGCCAGGCGCGGCCGTGGCTTGAGGCTGTCTCCCACGAGGCGCACCGCGAGCTGGCCGAGGCCATCGCCGCCGGGATCGAGGGCGCCGAGACACCCGAGGAGGAGGCCGCCCCGGCACGCTCCGGCGTCCCGCGGGACGTGGCCACGGCCGCGGGCTCCGCCGTTCACCGCGTGCTCGAGCGGTTCGACCTCGCCGCCGCCGATCCCGGCGCCGAGCTCGACCGCTGCCGGCGGGAGGCCGCCCGCTGGCTCGAGACCGCCGTGGCCCCGGACCGTCTGACCGCGGCCCGCGCCCACCTGGACGAGCTCCTCGGCGCCTTCCGCTCAGGACCGCTCTGGGACCGCTGGCTCGGCCTCGCCGGCCACGTCCTGGCCCGCGAGCTCCCCGTCCTCCTGCCCCCACCCGACGAGCCCCGGCACGAGGACGACCCCGTCGGCGCCTACCGGGGCGTCATCGACCTCCTCTACCGCGACCCCGGAACCGGCCGTCTCGTCGTCGCCGATCACAAGACCGACGACCCCACCCACCTCGACGAACGCGCCCAGGCCTACCAGAGCCAGCTCGCCGCCTACGCCCGCGCCATCCAGCAAGCCCTCGCCCTCCCCGAGCCCCCCCACACCGAGCTCTGGTTCCTGGCCGCGGGGAGGGTGGTGCCGCTCGGCTGAGGGCATCGGCGTCGTCGATCCGGTCGGCGGATCGTGGGATCCCCCGCGACCGGCGGGAACGATCGGGAGAAAACAACAGTGTCCCCTTCTCGACGGGGCGCCCGGCGTTCCCTCGACGGAGTGCGACGAGGTCGGCAGTGTCCCTATTCGGAGGAACGGGAAGGAAAGAAAAACAGTGTCCCGTTCTCGCGGGCCGCCCCGTGTGGGGGCGGCCCGGTGTGTGATCGGTCCGGATGCGGTCAGTAGAGGGGGAAGCAGGCGGTGAGGGCCTCGACCTCCCTGCGGATGCCGGCCATCTTCTCCTGGAAGGCGGCGAGGGAGGCGGGGTCGTCCTTGTCCTCCTCGGAGCGGAGGACGCGGTCGATGAGGTCGGCGATGGTCCGCATCTCGTCGGGGCCCATGCCTCGGGTGGTGACCGCCGGGGTGCCGATCCGGAGGCCGGAAGCGATGTACGGTTTGCGGGTGTCGAACGGGACGGTGTTCTTGTTGACGGTGATGCCGGCGGTGCCGAGCCAGCGTTCGGCCTTCTTGCCGGAGATGAAGTCGGCGCCGAGGTCGATGAGAAACAGGTGGTTGTCGGTGCCGCCGGAGACGATCCGCCAGCCGCGGGCGGCGACCTCGTCGCAGAGGACGCGGGCGTTCTCCACGAC
>JAMOVQ010000131.1 GCA_027067575.1 Thermoanaerobaculia bacterium
ACGCGCTCGTGCACGCCCGCGGCTCAGGGTGTGAGGTCCTCCACCCCCTGTGGGGGCCCACCGGCTTTCCGCTCCGCCTCCTCCCTGGCCAGCTGCTCGCCCTTCTTCCGGTTGTGCTGGATGAACCAGGTGGTGAGCTTCGAGCCCTTGATCCCCCGGACCACGTTCTCAAGGTCGATGTACATCTGGGGATCGTTGACGAACGCCCCGAGGGTGCCGTCGCCCTGGTCGACCTTCTCCAGAATCGAGCGAAGGTGCGCGATGGACCGCTCGAGGTCGGTCAGGAAATCCCCGGCGTAGTTGCGGTCCCGGAGCAGGCGGGGGAGCGTTCCCTCGCCGTGGGCGAGCTCCTCCGCGGCCTCGGCGAGGGCCGCGGAGGCCGTGTGGAGCGACTCCAGGGTCTCGTGGACGAGCCGTCGCCCCTCGGGATCCCGCATGATCGCGGCCCAGGCCGAATCGTCCCGGCCCAGATCGGCCTGGATCGCCTCGGCGGCGCCCCGCATGGCCGCCCCGGTGGCGCGGATCTCTTCCAGAATCGTCCGGCCCGTCGCGTCGTCGGTCAGCAGGCGTCCCGCGAGCCCCTCGCCCCGGTCGATCCGCGCGAGGATCCGGTCAAGGGTGATCACTGTGTGACGGATCGTCTCGCCGATGGGCTTCTCGCCCTCGGGCGTTCTCGTCAGCTGACCGATCAGCCCCTCCCCGGCCTCCACCCGCTTGAGGATGATCCGCAGGCTCGAGGAGATCGAGAGGAGGTTGTCCATCAGGTCCTCACCGCTGGAGAGCAGCCGGGTGACCTGGGCCGGATCCCGGCCCGTGACGTTCCCCCCGGGCGGAACCGGTTGCGCCTCCGCAGACCCGCCCTGGAGCTCGAGGTACTTGTCGCCGAGCAACCCCACCGTCTTGATGAACGCCCGCGTGTCCTCCCTGATCCTTCCCGCGTAGTCGGCCCGAACGGTGAACTCGACGCGGATGCGGCTGTCCGATGGGTCCCGGGGGAGGACGATCCCGCGCACGAACCCCACGGTGACGCCGTTGAGGTTGACGGGCGCACCCTTTTGCAGCCCCATGACGTTGTTGAACGTCGTGTGGTAGGGGACGTGGTGGACGAACAGCTGCTGCCGCTTCCCGATGGTGAAGATCGCCACCGCCAGCACCGCCAGTGCCACGATGGTCAGGGCTCCGGCCCGCAGGTTGCGCCGTGTCTCCTCACGCATGGCCGCCTCCAGTCTCCACGAAGAACGCCCGGACCTCCTCCGGGGCCGTCGTCTCCGCATCCTCCACCGTACCCGAGAAGACGAACAGTCCTCCAGAGAGAAAGAGCACGCGGGTCGCCACCGCACGGACGAGGGGGATGTCGTGGGTGACCACGAGGGACGTGACGCCGAGCCGCTCGTGGAGGTCCCGCATGAGCGCCGCGATGGTTCGGCCCGTCACCGGGTCGAGCCCCGTCGTCGGCTCGTCGTACAGGACGATCTCCGGCTCCAGCGCCAGCGCCCGGGCCAGCGCAACCCGCTTTCTCATGCCGCCGGACAGCTCGGCCGGGTAGAGGCTCCCCGTCCCGGGCAGGCCCACCAGTTCGAGCAGCCGCTCCACCTGCCCCTCGAGCTCGGCATCATCAGGGTGCCGGTGCTCCCGGAGCGGGAACGCCACGTTGTCGAACACGGTCATGGAATCGAACAGCGCCCCGCCCTGGAAGAGGTAGGCGACCCGCATCCGGATCGGGTAGAGCGCCCGTTCCTCCATCTCCGACACACGGTGGCCAAGGGTCTCCACGGTGCCCCCGTCGGGCCGGATCAGGCCGGGCACGTGCTTGAGCGTCACCGACTTGCCAGAGCCCGAGGCGCCGAGGATGGCCACCATCTCGCCCCGCCGGACCTCGAAGGATGCGCCGGCCAGGACCCTCTTCGGCCCGAACGCCTTCGAGACTGCCTCAAAACGGACGACGGTATCGGTGCTCATAGCGAGAGGAACAGCTTGGTCAGAAAGAAGTCCGAGACGAGGACGCCGATCGCCGAGGCGTAGACGGTGTTCGTCGTCGCACGCCCCACGCCGTCGGCGCCGCCGCGGGCCGAGAGCCCGTTGAGACAGCCGATGGTTGCGATCAGGTAGGCGAAAAAGATCGTCTTGCCGAGCCCCGAGGCCAGGTCACCGAACCGCATCAGGTTGAACGCGTGGGAGAGGTAGAACGAGGCCGAGGCCCCCTCCTCCACGACGGCGATGACGAGCCCGCCGAGGATCCCCATCCCGTCGGCGAGGATCGTCAGCAGCGGCAGGGCGACGACCGTGGCGACCAGGCGGGGGACCACGAGCTTCCGGACGGGGTCGGCCGCCATGGAACGCAAGGCGTCCACCTGCTCCGTGACGGTCATGGTGCCGATCTCGGCCGTGATCCCGGCCCCCACGCGCCCTCCCACCATCAACGCGGTCAGCACGGGCCCGAGCTCCCGGACGAGCGACATGGCCACCACCTCGCCGATGTACAGCTTCGCGCCGAACGCCGACAGGGTGTAGGCGGTCTGGAGTGCGAGCACCATCCCGGTGAACAGCGCCGTGATGTTGGTCAGGTTGAGGGAGCCCACGCCGATCCGCTCGAACTGCACGACGAACTCGCGAAACTCCCACGGCGGCCGGACGGCCTCGATCCCCGCCCGCCCGGCCAGACGGACCGTCGCACCCAGCCGCTCGAGGGCGTGCTCGACCGTAAGCCTGAGCATGGCACGATGGTAGCGGATTCGTCCGCCTCCCGCCAGGAACGGCCGCCGGGCCGGTCAGGTGTTCATGACTCCGGGAGAACCGGCAGCGTCCGTCTTCGGGCGACCCGGCAGCCGGGTCATCTTGCACGACCCACGGAAGCCGCCTCGGAGCGCGGATTTCGATCCAGAGAGGCCGTCGTGCGTCTCCGTCCAGCCGCGACCGGGCGGGATGCGGGCCGGGTCCCGCGCTCCACCGCTCCCGACCCGGGGCCGCGGACGGCCGCGCCCCTCAGGCGGCGACGACGTGGAGGACCGCGCCCTCCCGGGCCACGGCGAGGTCCGGCACGGCGAACCCCGCCTCGCCGGCCGAACGGACGAACCGCTCGAGCGCCGCGGGATCCGTGGCGAGGGCGACGCCGAGGTCGCCCCCGCCCGCGCCGCTCGGCTTGTACGCGACCCCCAGCTCCGCGGCCGAGGCGGCCAGCCGCTCGTGCTCCGGCCCGAGGATCGGGATCCCCGCCTCGCGCCCCAGAGCCGCCATCCCCTCCCGGTAGGCGTCGACCACCTCGAGGAACGCCCCGGCCCGCTCCGCATCGAGCGCCTCCACGCCGCGCCGCGCCAGGGCGGCGAGGGCGTCGAGCCGCCGGCGCGCTCCGCCGCCACCCTCCGCGAGGGCGCGCTCCAGCCGGGCGAGGAAGCCCGCGGTCCCGGTGGGGCGCCCCGTCCAGACGAACCGGAGGCGGACGCCGGGTGGGAGGGCGACCGGCGCAGCCTCCGGCCGGCCGCCGGGCCCGAGGCGGTAGCGGAGGGTCCCGCCGAGGAGGCTGGCCGCCACGTCGACCCCCGAGCCGCGGCCGCCCTGCGCCCGCCGGTGGAGGGCGATGAGCACCGGAAGCCAGCCGCCCGCCGGCTCCGGCACGCCGCCCGCCGCCGCGGCGCCCGCCAGGGCCGAGGCCAGCGCCACGGTCAGGGCGGCGCTGGAGCCGAGCCCCAGCTTGGGCCGGGCGGGATCGTCCCGATGGAAGAACGCCGTAGTGTCCAGCTCGAGCTCGAGCGGCGGGAGCTCCCGGGGGTCCACGGGCCCGTCAACGGCCATCGCCCGGAGAAGGGCGTCCAGCAGCGCCAGCCGGCCAGAGGCATCCGGCTCCTCCCGCCCCACGCCGCCGTCCGGGCCGAGCGACACGGCCACCGCGCCCTCGAGGAGGCCCGGCGCCACGACCCGCCACCGATCCCCGTCCGCCGGGCGGACCCGGACCCGGGCGCGCCGGTCGATGGCGGCGACCACGGCGGGCGCTCCCTCGAGCACGGCGTACTCCCCGAGCAGGACGAGCTTCCCGGGAGCCGTCGCCTCCACCGGCGGGATCACTCCACCACCTCCGCCCCGCCGCCGAGGCCGCTGTGGAGGAGCGCCTCGACCCCGGGCACCGCGCCGAGCGCCTCCCGGACCGCGGGAACCGCCTCCGGAAGGCAGACCGCTTTCACCTGGGGGCCGGCGTCCACCGTGAAGAAGACGGGGACGCCCCGCCCCCGGAGCTCCCGGACGCGGTGCAGGCACGCCACGGTCGCCCCGTTCCAGTAGATCAGGCCCGGCCGGGCCGAGAGCATCACGGCGTGCATGGCCAGACAGCTGTGCTCGGCGATGGCCGCGAGTGCCTCGAAATCCCGCCCGAGCACCGCCCGCCGGGCCTCGTCCAGGTGCGCGGGGGAGAGGCGGACCCATTCCGCATGGTACGGCGAGGTCCGCTCCGTCAGCCGCATCCCCTCGGTGGAGCCGGTGGCCTTGGGCCCCGACGCCGTCACGGCGATCACCACCTCGAGCGGCCACTCGTCCGGGGCGAGGATCTGCCGGGTCTCCGTCGGGCGCGGGCCGCCCGGCGTCGGGCGAAGCTCGACGAACCCGCCGAAGATCGAGCGCGCCGCCGACCCCGAGCACCGGCGCGCCAGGTCCGCCCGTTCCGCCGGGTCGAGCCCGCCGCCGAGCGCCGCTTCCGCCGCCGTCACCAGCGCCGCGAACCCCGAGGCCGAGGAGGCCAGCCCTGCCGCCGTCGGGAAGTCGTTCCTGCTCGAGACCTCGGCGTGGATCCGGACCCCGAGCCGGTCCCGCACGCGGTCGAGGCACCGGGACACCCGGCGGGCCGCCGCCCCGTCCTCCACGCCGTCCAGCCGGAACCGGTCCCCGGCGAGGCCGGGGTCGAACCGGACCCTCGTGCGCGTGGTGAGCCCCCCGAGGGTGATGGAGAGCGACCCGACGGCCGGGACGTTGTCCCCCTCGGGCGCCTTGCCCCAGTACTTGACGAGCGCGATGTTCGGGTGGGCCACGGCGGTGGCCGCCATCGGCCTCGCCTCCACGGCCGCCTCCCCCCTCATCGCCCGACGGGAACGCCCGCCCGGTCGAACCGCTGTTCGCCGACCACCCGGCCCCGGGCGTCACGTTCGTACCGGACCTCCACGGCGCCGTCCGGCAGGGGGTCCCGGTACACGCTGCGCACGACGGTCTTCCCCTCCAGCTCGTGAACCGCCACGAGCACGTCGCCGACCCGGACCTCGACCCGGACCGGCCGCCCGTCCCGGGCGATGAGCCGGTAGTGGGCCTCGAGCCGCCCAGCCTCCCCTGGGTGGAGCGGATCGGGGAGCGCCTGGTGCGGATCGAACGCCGGCAGGTCCTCGACCTTCCAGCGCGGCGCCACCGTCCGTTCAATCTCCACGAGTGTCGGCTCGAGAATCGTCCGGCAGAAGACCCGCTCGCCGTCCCGGAAGACCGCGAGGTCGAACCGGTCGCCCCACCGGAGCGCCGCCAGCCGGAGCCGGAGGTGGGGCAGGTCGGGGGCCTTCCACCCGGCCAGGTCGAAGACCTCGTCGCCCTTCTCGAGGCCGGCGTCGGCGGCGGGGGTGTCGGGCCAGACGCGCTTGACGAGGATCCGCCCGTCCTTCTCCTCGAGCCCGAGGCCGAGGCGCGGGTACGCTTCCACGCCGCCGTCGTCCTCGAACACGGCGACCCAGTCCGCCAGCGACCGGGAATACACCGCCGGGGAGAACCCGCCCCCGCCCTCCCCGTGGCCGGGACCCATGGGGTGCCCGTGGGGCTCGTCCGCAGCCTCGGGGGCCTTGACCGTGCAGAGGGTGACGATGGAGGGCACCGGCATCCCGCGCCGGGCCGCCTCCTCCCGGATCCGCCGGGCGATCCCCAGCCCGTAGGCGACGTGCCCGGTCCCCGCGATGGCGACGAGGGTGCCGTCCTCGGGGAGGGCGTCGAGGATCGACCGGGCCATCACCACGTCCCAGACGCACTGGGCGGCGTACATCCGGTCGAACCAGGACGGCGGCAGCATGGCCACCGTGTCCCCGAAGTACCGCGAGATCAGGTACCGGTGCGCCGGAGAGCCCGTGGTGTCCACCGGCCCGACATCCTCCCGCTGGGACTCGTCCAGGGCGTCGAGCCCCTTCCGGCTGACCGTGTGGAGGATGTCGCGGGACACGTTGAGGCCGGCCACGGGGATCCCCCGCCTCCTGGCGACGTCCATCACGTCGGCGTAGTACCCCCAGTTGTACCCGCCCCGGTCGTACCAGTGGGACGCGAGCAGGAAGGCGTCCCCCTCGAGCTCCCCGGCGCTCCACCGCTTGAGGAACGCGTCGTCGCCCCGTTGGAAGAACTCCATGCCCAGCACCACGGGGCGGCCCGACGCCGCCAGGGCGTCGAGGATCCGGGCCTGGAGCCGCTTCTGCGGCAGGTGGGTGTGCTCCTCGCCGAGCAGCACAACCCGGGCGCGCCCCATCGCCTCGACCATCGTCTCGAACGGTTCGGCCGTCCCGGCCGCACAGTCGTAGAACGTCCCGGGCTTCCCGGAACCGAGCTCGTACGCCCGCGGCGCGGGCCCCAGGGGAAGCTGCTCCAGCTCACCGCCCGCCACCGTCCCCGCGAGCGCCACCGCCACGACCGCCGCTGTCAGGAACCGCATCGTCCTCGCCTCCTTCCGTGCCGGTTCAGGGTATCATCACGCGGCCGGAGGGACGTTCACCGGCCAGGGAGAGGCGATGGGAGCACCAGAGTTACCGGAGGCGTGGCAGGAGGCGCTCGCTACCGAGGACTGGGACGGGATCGAGGAGATCTGGCTCGAGGCGCTCGAGGCCCGGCCGATCCCGGTGGCCGCCTTGCTCGAGCTGCGCCGGCTGCTGTGGAAGGCGGGGCGGAAGAAGCTGGCCATGACGCTGCTCGAGCTCCTGGCCGATGCCGTGGAGGAGGGCGCCTCGCCCCGGGAGGCGCTCGACGCCCTCCGGGAGCTCGTGCGGCTCTCCGAGAAACCGGAGCGGGCGCTCCTCGAACGGGTGGAGGCGGCGTTCCGGCGGGCCTGGGAGGGCACGCCCTCCCTCGACGCCGTGCTGGCGAAGTACCGGCCCGCCGAGGCGCGGCGCCCCCTCGAGGCGCTGGACGCCATGGAGAGCTGGCTCCGGCACGACGTGGGCACGCCGGTCGAGGTGCGGGGACAGGGCGTGGGCAGGGTGGTGGAGCTCAACCTCGAGCTCGAGAACGTCAAGG
>JAMOVQ010000132.1 GCA_027067575.1 Thermoanaerobaculia bacterium
CCGGTTCGGTGCCGCCGAGGCGGGCGAGCCGGCGGGCGCTCTCCAGGGCGATCAGCGCCTCCAGGCCCCGGCGGACCAGCGCCGTCTTCTCCTCGATCCCCGTCAGGCGCCGGGCCTTCTCGAGAAGGTCGTCGTCGATGTTGAGGGTCGTTCTCATGCAGATCAAGATGCCTCTTTCGTGCATCACTGTCAAGGGGAAACCCATGAGGAGCGTGCAGGGGGCCACGGGTGGCGACGGATGCGGGCTGAAGCCCGCGCTCCGTGGGGAGACGCTTCGGGGAGCGCGGGCTTCAGCCCGCATGAGTCTTCTCGACAACGGAGCGCGGGCTTCAGCCCGCATTCCGGCCAAGGCGGAAGTGGAGATGGCGGCTGGCGGCGCGAATGTGGTTCGTGCTTTCTGGGGAGCGCGGGCTTCGGCCCGCATTCCAAACATTCAATCGCACCAGGCCGTTCTCCGGGCATTCGCAGAAACCCAGCCTCGCCCACGGTGGGAGGGACGGTGCATCGCCGATGACTTGGAGGTCGTGACATGACGGATATCCTGCTGATCAACCTCGGGAAAGGGAGCCGTGAGAAGCCGCCCCTCGGATACGACCGGACAACCTACCGGTTCGAGGACGGGTACGAGGTGGAGACCCCCCTCGCCGGTCTCGCCCTCTGGAAGTGGCTGATCCATCAAGGCCGAGCCCCGATCTCCGTCCGGTTCGCGGCGACATCAGACGCATGGGAAGGGAAAGACGAGCCGCTGCGGAAGGAGATCGAGAGGCTCGGTCTCGACACCTCAACATTGGATACCTGGATCGAGGTGGCGATCCCACGCCGCATCGAGGCGTTGTGGTCGATCCTTCCCGAGCTGGAGGACTGGGCCGGCCGGCATCACGGAGATGGCGAGGTTCCGGTTCTCCACATGGACCTGACCCACGCCTGGCGGGCCATCCCGATCAGCCAGCCGTGGCTGGCGCTCTTCCTCCAGCGTCTGGGACTGATCGAGACCGGCGTCATGGGGTACGGGGCGTACGACAAGGGCCAGACCCCGACGCCGTACGTCGATATCTCGGCGGTCATGGAACTGGCCGAGTGGGCCGCCGGTGTGCGTGACTTCGAACGGTACGGGAGGGTCGGCGTCCTGCGCGAACTCCTGGGGGAGCACGGTGCGGAGTGGGCGAGAAGGGTCTACGGGACGGGAGAGGCACCGGACGCCGGGGAGGCGCTCCATCACCTCAGGAATCTCGTCAGCGCCGCCGGTGCGATGGAGACGTTCCTGCCTGCGGGACTTCCGCTGGAGCTCGGCCTCGAGGTCGGCCAGCGTCTGAAGGCCAGTTGCGCCGAGGAAGTCGGCCGGGCCATGGATCGCCTGATCCCGGGAACCGCACCGCTCGGCCGCAAGCTCCACGCGGCGGCATCGCGGTTCGCCTTGAAGGTCCCGGCTTCGGCCAAGGGCAAGAAGGACACGCGGATTCGGCTGACCCTCGAGGAAATCGAGCGCGAGCTGGATCTCGTGGAGTACTGGTCCAGTCTTGGAGCCGTGGGGGAGGCCCTGCAGGCG
This sequence comes from Thermoanaerobaculia bacterium, assembly GCA_027067575.1. Classification (GTDB taxonomy): domain Bacteria; phylum Acidobacteriota; class Thermoanaerobaculia; order Thermoanaerobaculales; family Sulfomarinibacteraceae; genus JAMOVQ01. Next base: position 1,547 of record JAMOVQ010000132.1, read on the forward strand.
TTGCGCGAGCTGATCGTCAACAGGGTTCTCCTGGCGCTGGGGTTTGAGACCGGCTGGTTGAAGGAGACACACCGCAAGGCGGCTCAGGATCGGCTCAACGCGGTCCGGCCGGGTTCGAAGACCATCGGGTTCGACGAGCTTCCCGATGATGTCCAGGCCCTTGGGAAACTGTGGGACGAGGTGTGCCGCACGAGGAACTCCTACGCTCACGCCGGCATGAAGGAGGATCCGGTGAAACTTGGTGAAGACCGCGACCGGTTGCAGTCGTTCATCGGGCGGTTCCGGAAACTGGCGGCGGACGAGGGGGTCTGGGGACTGGATGGCGTGCTGCCGGACGGTGATCCGTCTGACTGAGGGGGGGCGGTGCGGATCTCCATCGCTCCCTCTCGCCACCGGAGCCTCAGAGTGCCGGGAGTTCCGTCCCACGGGAGGATCGGGATACAGGGCGGGAGCGCGGGAGAGGCCGGTATTCCCTGCGATGCGTCGTCAGGACGAGCGTCCGGACAACGTGACCAACCTCCGCAACGCCCATTCCTGCTCGGAGCGGTTGCGGGCCGTGGTCCGGACCCGGAGGAGCTCGGGATGGTTGTCCCTGACGTAGATGCAGCGGATGTCCGGTGGGTTCTCCTTCCCCGGCCAGAGGTCGAAGGTGACACCGTCTGGGCGGTGGGAGAGCCCTGCGGCGCCCGCGGTCGAGACCCCGGTGATCCACGAGTTCTCGCGGATCAGCTTCCTGACGAACGCGTCGACCCCCGCGGCACGGTGGTGGGCGCTCCAGTCGGGGGTGCTGGCGTCCGTCTCCCGGTTCGGGAGGACGGCGGCGCCGGTCGGGGCCTCGGAGAGCCACCGCTCGTAGAGCAGGGTGCCGAAGGGGGAGAGTGTCCAGTACTTCCGACCATCGACGGTGACCGGGCCCTCGAGGAGCGTGCGGGTACGGGCGAAGCGCGGGTTGCTCTCCCTGAGGTCTTCGCCGAGGAATCCCTGAAGAACGGATTCTTCGACCTCACGGCTTCCGAGGGTCTGGATGAGGCCGAGGTTCTCGCGGACGATGCGGAGATCGAGCCGGAACGGAAGTGGCGGAAACTCCATCACGCTTCCGAACTCCTCGAACCGGTAGAGAACGGGCACTCCCAGCGCCTGTCCCGTCATGGAGGCCATGGCCGTCTGCGCCTTGTACCCGCCCGTGGCGTCGATCGCGATGGCGTGGTGGTCCCGGTAGATCCTTGCGATCTCATGGACGAGATTCCGCAGCCCTGCCACCCGGAACCGGTCGGGCCGCCGGTGGTCGAGCTCCCCGATCGGGCGCAGGACCGCCTTCCGTTCGCGCCGAAGATCGAGAAACGCACGGATGGCCGAGGCGCACCCCTTGCCCTCGTCCGTATCGCTGTGCAGCAGGTAGATGTTCTCCACACGGGGGTACCGCGCAAGGATCGCGTCGAGGCTCGCGATCTCGGCGCCCATCACCCGAAGCGTCCCCCTGCATCCGGCCAGGTGCGCTCCTGCCTCCTCCCACCGGCCCGCCGCCACGCATCGCCGCGCCTGCCGCAGCTCGTTCACGGACGCCTTGGCGTCTTCCTGTTCCCCGGCCGGCTGTCTCCCGACCCACGCCCCGCTCTCCTCGGGGGTGTCCGGCACGGACCGGAGGTTCGCGGCGAGACTCGTCCCCACCGTGACCGCCAGCGTTCTGAAAGGTTGTCCGCCCATCGTCCTGCCCCCGATCGTCGTCCCGAGAGTGCAGCGTCCGCCCGGCACCATGATTGCCGGTTCTCCGCGGAGGATCAAGACCAGGCCCGTGACCGGGCCGGGGGAGAAGGGAGGGGTTCCTCATGACCGCAACCGGTGTGGAAACCATCCGCCGTGCGCTGGAGCGCAACGACCGCGAGACGGCCCGGGCCGCCCTGGGCGAGCTGATCCGGAACGCGCCCGGGGTGCGCGATCCGGCCCACCACCTGGCGCTGGGTGCCGCCGCAGAGGAGCTTGGGGAGTGGAAGTGGGCGGAGACGGCGTACAACCTGGTGCTCCGGGACGATCCGGGCAATCCGGCGGCGCTGGAACGGCTGGCCGAGCTCGCCGCGGAGGCGGGCGACTGGGAGACGGCGGCGATCCGCCGGGAGGCGCTGGCGGAGGCGCGGCCGGAGGACGTGGTCAACCTCGAGGCGTTGCACGGGGTGTACGCCCGCCTGGGCTGGCGGGAGCAGCGGCAGCGGATCGCCACGATCCTTCGCGAGAAGGGGATCGTGGTGGACGGGCGGCCTCCTGCACCCGTCGGGGAGGCGGCCGGGGCGGAGGAGGAAGGACCGCCTTCCCTTCTCGAGCGCGTAGCCAACCCCTCCGATGCCGACGTGGCCCGGTTTCTCTCGCTGTTCTCGGGCCGGGAGGACCTGTACGCCCGGCAGTGGTTCAACCCGCGCAAGGGGGTCTCCGGCTACGCGCCGGTGGAGGAGCCCATGACCGCCCGGGTGGTGCGCCAGCACCTGTTCGGAGACATCACCGTGGGTGTGTACCCCATCCGCCTCGATGGAACCGTGCTGTTCATGGCGCTGGACATCGACCTGACGCGGGCGGCGATGGAATGGGCGCGCAGGGGCCGGGATGAGGCGGCCTCGGTCCGGAAGGCTCTCGATGAGTCCGTCGCCCTCGCCGCGGCCGCCGCCCGCGATGCGGGGATGGAGCCGCTGCTGGAGGATTCCGGCTACAAGGGACGGCACCTGTGGTTCTTCCTGGACCGGCCGGAGCGCCTGACGGTGGCCCATGCCGTGATGCGGGCCCTGGTGCGGTCGTTCGAGGAGCGTCTTCCGGCGGGGATCGCCGTGGAGGCGTTCCCACGGCAGGGACGCCGGACGGGCAAGGGGTACGGCAACCTGATCAAGCTGCCGCTCGGCATCCACCGGCGCACCGGGCGTCGGGCCTGGCTACTCGGCGAGGACGGCAAGCCGGCCGAGGACCCGTTCCGGATGCTCCGGGAGGTCCACCGGATCACCCACGGTGAGCTGATGGCGATCGCCGAGCGGCTCGGCGAGACCGTAGCCGTTGAGGCCGGGGTGCCCCCCTGGGAGGATGCCCCGGCCGGGGAGCCCGCCGCCCCTCCCGGGATCGCGACGACGCCGGAGTCCGTCCCGGAACCGGAGGTCAGCGCTCCCCGTCCGCCTGCCTGGACGCTGTCCGACTTCGAGACCCGCCCGGCGATCGCCCACGTCCTGGCGAACTGCCCGGTGCTCGCGGAGATCGTCCGGCGCGGCGTGGAGGACCGGTCGCTGACCCACGACGAGATGATCGTGCTCCAGCAGGTGTTCGGATACCTCCCCGGGGGCGTGGCGGCCAGCAACTACGTGCTGGAGCGCGCCGTGGGGATCGGCGAGGACCGCCACCTCAAGTCGCCCCTCCGCGGCAACCCCATCTCCTGTCCAAAGATCCGCAAGAGGGTGCCGCACATCACCTCGAAGGTGCAGTGCCGCTGTGAGTTCCCCGAGGAGCTGGACCACTATCCGACGCCGGTGTTGCACCTGCGGACGGCCCCGCCGGAGGCCGCGGCCGCGCCCCCGCCCGTCGAGGAGGAGCCGCTGGAGGACCTGGCGCGCCGGTTCCTGGCCCAGGCTGCCCTCGTGGAGTCGGCCAGGCGGGATCTCGCCGGCCTGGAACGGCTTCTGGCACCACGCCTCCGCGATGCCGGCGGCGCCCTGGAGGTGGACGGCGTGGCCCTGCGGCTCGAGGTCCGGGAGGGGGTGGCCCACGTGGCCTGGTCCGGACCGGACTCTGGCGGGGGGGAGGAAGCATCATGACCGTGGCGAACGGGGAGACCGGGAGGACGCCGTGTACCTCGTCGTGAACGAGGGCGGTGCCCGGCTCGCCTGCGAGGGGGAGCGGCTGCGGGTCGTCCGGGAGGGGCGGGCGGTCCACGAGGTGCGCCTCCAGGAGCTGGAGGGGATCCTGGCCATCGGAACGCTGGGACTGACCGCTCGCGCCGCGCGGACCCTGCTCGGGCGAGGAATCGAGGTCACCTTCCTCGACGCGCGGGGCCGCTTCCTGGGCCGGCTCTCGGGGCCTGGGTCGCGGAACGCGGCGCTCCGGCTCGACCAGGTCCGCCGGGCCCTCGACGAGGAGTTCCGTCTGGCCCTCGCCGCCCGGTTCGTCGAGGGCAAGCTGAGGAACCAGCGGGCGGTCCTGCTCCGGTACCGCCGGCGGCACGACCGCGAGGCGATCCGGGACGCGGCGGGCAGGCTCCGGATCCTGGCCGAGCGGACGGGGGAGGCCGCGGACCTCGACGAGCTGATGGGAATCGAGGGGGCGGGTTCCCAGGTCTACTTCTCGGTGTTCGGGGGGCTGGTCCGCAACCCGCTCTTCTCGTTTTCCGGGCGGAACCGCCGGCCGCCGCGCGACCCCGTCAACGCCTGCCTCTCCTTCGGCTACACCGTCGTGGGCGCCATCATCGAGGGTGAGGTGGCAGGAGCCGGCCTCGATCCGGCCCAGGGGTACCTGCACCGTCCGGCGTGGAACCGTCCCTCCCTCGCCCTCGACCTTCTCGAGGAGATGCGCGCGCCAGTCGTCGACTCCCTCGTGCTCACGCTGATCAACCGCTCCCAGCTCGGGCCCGGCGACTTCGGCCCCCCGGGCCGGGATCCCGACGAGGGAGGCGTCTCCCCGTGGCTGGAGGAGGAGCCCTCCCCGGAACCCCTGTCGGACGGCGCCATCCACCTCAACCGGACGGGCCGGCCCGTGTTCCTCAAGGCGTTGCTCGCACGGCTGCGGGAGGTCAGGCTCCACCGCGGAACCGGCCAGCGGCTCGAGATCCGGGAGATCGTCCGGCGGCAGATCTGGGCCGTGGCCCGCGCGGTCTCCCGCGACGACCCGGCGCTCTACCTCCCGTGGCTCCTGGAGGATCCCTGATGTACGTCGTGGTCGCCTACGACATCGCCGACGACCGCCGCCGGGCGCGGCTGGCCAAGAAGCTCATCGACTTCCTGCCCAGGGTCCAGATGAGCGTCTTCGAGGGGGAGCTGCCCGAGAACCGGCTTCCCAGACTCCGGCAGGTTCTGGAGGACGCGATCGACCCTGGCGAGGATTCGGTCAGGATCTATCAGCTGTGCAGGCGGTGCCGGCGAAACGTCCTGGAGATCGGGAACGGAACGCTGCCGTCCGACGGATCCTCGGACGAGGTGGTCTGAAGGATGTCGCCCTCCGGAGATTCGGCTGTCCCGATCGCAACGGTGGTACCCCGACGTGGGTTAGAATGGAATGTGACAGAACACCCGTGACGGGAACCGATCATTGACAACCAGATACGGCGTCCGGAGCTTCACGGGCGGACTTCCCCGGAAGTCCGCCCCGCCATCCGGGACACCCCGCGCCAGAACGGCGCCTTCGCGGATCCTCAATGGGATCAGACCGATGTAGATGAGACGCCTCCTGCTCGTCCAAATCGCAACCAGTTGATTTCAGACGCGTTCGCAAGACCACAGACTCAGTCTCATCCACCGCGCGGTGCCAGGGAGGGGGTTGTCCCGATCGGGGATCTCAACTACAATGCTCCCCGGAAGATCCGGAGGCCGGGCTTCCAACCGATGACCCAATGAAAAGGGGATTACGACGCTGAGCGAGCATCGTGCAGTAG
>JAMOVQ010000133.1 GCA_027067575.1 Thermoanaerobaculia bacterium
GGAGCAGCACGAGCCCGTCCTGCTGGCCTCACTCCTCGCCGGGGGCGTCGGGATCGACCTGACGGCGGCCTCCGTGGTGATCCACTACGACCGCTGGTGGAACCCCGCGCGGGAGGACCAGGCCACGGACAGGGTCCACCGGATCGGCCAGCGGCGGTTCGTCCACGTCTACAAGCTACTGACCCGCGACACCGTCGAGGAGCGGATCAACGAGCTCATCCGGGAGAAGACCGAGCTCGCGGACAGCGTGATCACCTCCTCCGAGGGGCTGCTTCGCGCCCTCGGCCGCGAGGAGCTCATCGCCCTGCTCGGAGCCCCCGATCCCGAGGGCCGAGGCACACCCTCCGGACGCCCGGGATCTGGCGCGTGACGCCGCCCTCGCCGGCGACGCGGAGCACGGCGTCCTGATCCTCCACCACCGTGCCGCACAGCATGTCGAACCCCTCCTCGAGCAACGCCGGCTCGAGCGGAGTACTCGGCCCCAGCATGACGGTGAACGTGCCGGACGGCACGAGGTCGAGCACCTCGCCGAGGCTTCCGTTGAGCAGCGTGGTGGCCGTCACGGCGACCACGTCGGCACCGGGGAGCAGCTCGGGGAGCCGGTCCACCGGGATGTCGCCCTCCCGCAGCCCGAGTCCCCGCTCGAACACCAGGAGCTCCCCGCACTCGTCCCGGAGGCGGTCGACGAAGGGGAAGTGACCGAGTACGGCGACCCGCCGTCCCTCCCCCTTCCTCCGGATGACCTCCAGCGCGTTGACCGGAGGTGCCGAGGCCGCCCCCGGGCCGAGGATCGAGTTGATCGCCGCCAGCGCCACAACCGACTCGGCGAACGACTCCGAGCCCAGGAGCCCGACCAGGTCGGCCGCCGGCCGGCCCGCCAGGGAGCCCGCCCAGCGGACGGGCAGGTCACCGTGGCGGTGGGGTTCGTTCCGCAGGGACGAGGCGAGGCCCGTCCCGGCCGTGGTCCGGACCGCGGTCCAGAACATGCCCACCCGGACCTCCAGGACCCGGACGCCACCGGCACGCTCGAGCGCGGCGCGCATCAACCGTCCGACGATCCCGGCCTGACGGTCCCCGCTCATGCCGTCCCCGCCGCCCGCCGCCACCGCCGCCAGGGCACGCGGCTGGACCGGAGCAGCGCCGCCCCCACGGCAACGTAGAGCAAGCCGACCCAGTGGCGCGGCAGGGAGGAGGCGCGGAGTAGTCTCCCGCCGGCCATCATGCCCAGGACGACGGCCCACGTGCCCGGCGAGAGGAACCCCCCGAGGCACCGTCCGTCCCCGCGGCTCTCGATCCGCTCCGTGATCCGGACCGCCGACCGGTCGATGACCAACGCCGACTTGAAGAGCCCGAGGAGGAGGGCGGCGGGAATGGCCCAGCGCGCCCAGGGCGCGCCGCCTACCGTCCACACGGAGCCCGCGGCGAGGAGCCCGGCGCCGACGACGGACCAGAGGACCGCCGCCGCCAGGAGGTGGACCCGCGCCGGAGCGGCCGGCGTGACGCGCTCGAGCAACCCGCCCATCGGCGCCATTCTCGCACGGATCAGAGCGCGTCGGGCGGTTCGTCCCCGCCGCTCCCCCCGCCGGACGGGGCCCGCCCCTCCAGGTACTCGAGGAACGAGCGTGCCAGCTCGTCCGCGGGTTGCTGGGATGGCCGGCGCCCCGGATCGCTGCCGGTCTCGAGCACGGTGCGGACGCGGGGCCCGTACACCGTGATGAACTGGAGCATGGCCTCCAGGACCCGGTTGAACTGCCGCTGTGTCAGCGGCGCGTCCTCCAGCGGAAACTCGATCGTCGCGCGGATCTCCCCGTCGGAGGGGTCGTACTCCCACTGGAGCATCTTGGTCTCCCACGAGATGTGCAGGAGGGTCTGCATCAGGGGGAGTTTGTTCGGGCCGTCCGGGTAGTGGAAGAGCTGCGGCACGATCAGCTCGAAGAACTCACCGTTCTCCTGGAGCCTTACCACGAACAGCACCCTCTCGAAACCGGCTTCCTTGAAACCGAACGGCACGAGGACCGTTCCGTTGGCCTCGTCCCTCTGGAACTTCAATCCCCTCGCCCCGAGGTACGCCTCGATCTGATCCAGCGTCGTCGCCATGTGGCCTCCCTACGCCCCCCCGGCTCCACCGGGGTCCATCCGTCCGAGCGCCTCCCGGATCGCCGCGCCCGGCACCGTCTCCCGTTCCAGGAGGAGCGCCGCGATCGCCTCGAGCGCCCGGCGGTTCTCCTCCAGCTGTTCCTGGACCGCGGCCTCCTCCCGGCGCAGCATCGCCTCCACCTCCCGGCGCACGGCGTCACCCGAGGCCGCACCGCGGAGGAGCGCCTCGAGCGCGGGGACGGAGACGGGGCCCACGGCCTGCGACATGCCGTAGCGGCTGACCGCGAGCGCCGCGATCTGCGTCGCCATCGCGAGATCCTGGCTGCATCCGGCCGAGACCTCCTCTGGACCGTACACGAGGATCTCGGCGGCCCGCCCCGCCAGGGCCGTCCGGATCCTGGAACGGACCGCCGAGGCCGTCAGGGCGGCAAACTCGCTCTCGGGGAGCGACTCCACGAACCCCAGAGCCCGGCCCCTGGGCAGGATCGTCGCCTGGTGCACGCTGCCCGGCCGCTCGAGCTCACCCACCAGGGCGTGGCCGGCCTCGTGGTACGCGGTCCGGCGCAACTCCGTCTCCGGCGGCAACGCCCCCTCCTGCCGGAGGCCGTACCGGACGTTGGTCAGCGCCTCCCGGAACAGCGCCATGTCGACGAGGATCTCCTCCTGACCGCCAGAGGCGCCGCGAAGCGCGAGGATCGCCGCCTCCTGGACCACGCGGGCAAGCTGTGCGCCGGAGAGCCCCATGGCGGAGCGGGCGAGCGTCTCGAGGTCCACGTCCCCGGCCAGCGGGAGCCGTGCGGTCTTGATGCGCAGCAGCTCGAGCCGCGCCCCGGCGTCGAGGTCGTCGACGGTGACCACGAGATCGAAACGGCCCGGGCGCTTGAGCGCGGGGTCGAGCATGTCGGCACGGTTCGTCGCCGCCAGGTAGAAGACGGGCCGGTCCCGGCCCGAGAAGCCGTCCATGGAGACGAGGAGCTGGTTGAGCATCGAGTCGTGGTGGGAGCTGGCGGTCTCCCCGCGGCGGGCCCCGATGGCGTCGATCTCGTCGATGAACAGGATCGAGGGCGCGTAGGTCGCCGCGCGCTCGAACAGCTCGCGGATGTTGGATTCGGACTCCCCGACCCACTTGGATGCGAAATCCGTCGCACTGACGGCGAAGAACGGAAGTCCCGCCTCGCCGGCAGTCGCCCGCGCCAGCAGCGTCTTACCGTTGCCGGGGGGACCCTCCAGCAGGATCCCGGAGGGCAGTCTGATCCCCAGCCGCCGCAACGCCTCCGGATCGCGCATCCAGGCGAGGACCTCCGCGAGGCGGCGCTTGGCCTCGCCGGCCCCCGCCACGTCGGCGAACCGTTCCGCCGGGATCCCGGTGAACGTCAGCCGTGCGGACCGGTCCTTGGAGGCCACGACGGTCCGGGTGTGGAGGTCCATCGGTCGCAGGGTCAGCGTCCCCTCTTTGCCGTCGAACGCCAGGTCGACCTCCCACTGGAAGCTGGCCGTCTTCCGGGCCCGGAACGCCTCCCGGAGGTACCGTTCGCGGAGCACGGAGCGCCGGACCGTGTCCAGCGTGCCTCCCGGCCCGGGTTCCCAGCTCTCCGGCGCCCCGGGCAACCAGGCGCGGGCCCCGCTGGTCCGGACCAGACGGTCACGGGCCCGCTCCTCGGCGGGGTTCGCCGGGGGAGCGCTGGAGAATAGCACCAGGGGGACCCCGGGACGTGCCCTCCGGATCTCCCGCAACGTCTTCGCCACCGGACCGAGGCCGCCGGGGCCCGAGGCATCGTCGCCGCGGGCGATGTCCACGAGCACCACGTCCGGGGCGCTCCGGCGCAGTACCTCCCCCGCCTCGGCGGGTTCCGCGAACGACCACGCCAGCTCCGGGAACCGGCCGCCAAGCGCGGCGTGATCCAGGCCGGCGCCCACCACGAGGAACCGTTCGCCCCCCTCCTCCATCGACTGGAACAGCTCCCGGTCCGGTCCGCGCGGGAGGTCGAGGACGAGGTTGCGAACCCGCTCCCACGTCCCGTGCTCGCCGAACAGCTCGTCCCGGTACTCGGAGAGCACCGCCCGCAGCGCATCCTTGATGGCCAGGGGCACCCCGGAGGTCAGCTTCCGGGCGTCGAGATCCGGGCCCAGCCGCTGGATCAGCAGCGTCAGCATCCGGTCGTCCACCGGGGCCATCCGGAGGCCGAGGCGGGCCTCCATCTCGGCTGCGACCTCGTCGAGGGCCAGCCGGGCGATCTCTTCCAGGGCCGCCGGCGTCAGATGGTCGAACAGGATCGGGTACCCCTTCGCGAGGCGGGAGACGAGCTCGGGGGCGAGCACCGACTGCGTCGTTCCTGGGATCACGGCGCCGGCCAGCGCCTCGAGTACGGCCGATCGCGAAGCGCCGTCCTCCGCGCCGGCGCTCTGGCCCAGCGACGAGCCGTACAGCTCCCGGCCGAGGTTCGTCGTGATGACGATGGTGTTCTCGGTGAAGGCGACCTTTTCCTGCGTGAACTTGTCCTGCAGCACGCCGTAGTCCAGGAGCTGGAGCAGCAGGTTCTGGACCGACCGGCCCGACTTCTCCACCTCGTCGATCAGGATGAGGCCCCTCGGATGTTCCCTGGCGAAGGAGGTCAGGACGCCGGGTCTGGCACCGTGGTACGAGGGCTCGAACCCCACGAGGCCGCGGAACCCCTCGAAGTCGGCGTACGCCGACATGTCCAGCCGGAGGTACCCGCCTCCGGCACCGGTGTCGAGGGCGTCTGCCAGGAGTTGGGCGGTGTACGTCTTCCCGACCCCGGGCGGTCCGAGGAAGAGGAGCACGACCCTCGGGGCGCCTCCATCGGCGGGGGCCGAGATCTGCGCCTGGAAGATGGCATCGGCGATCTGCTGAACCGCCGCCGCCTGGCCCACGACCTTACGGGCCAGCATGTTCTGGACGGCCAGGACACGGGCCATGACCTCGTCCACTCCGGAGACATCCTTCCTCGAGGCGACGAGCGCCTCGGCGAGGGAGGGGTTTCGTTCCCGGATCTCTGCCATCACGGGGTCGTCGGGAAGCGCCAGCAACCCAAGGAGCAGCGCCACCGCGGGCACGTCACCCCGGTGCCGCCGGTAGAGCCCGCCGAACACCGCCTTCACGGCCGGGCTCATCGGCACCTTGCGTTCCGGCACGGCCACGGTCCCGGCCCTGCGGGCGAGCGCCTCGATCTCCGGCGGGAACGAGAGTGGTGTGCCAGCACCGGCTCCGAGCGCCGCCGCGATGTCGGGATCCGCCGCGACCGCCACGAAGAAGTGGCGCGGCTCCAGTGTCGTCCCGTCCTCCGCGGCAACGGCGCGTTTGGCCCACGCCACGACTCTCCTCGTCAGGTCGTCCATGGTTCCATCCCTTTCCCTCGTAGTCCGTCGGCGGCGGGCCGCGGCCGGCCGGGTTCAGAAGCGGTCGCCTCCCCCGAGCTTCGCCTCCCACTCGTCGCCGGTCTTGGCGAGCACGGCGACGACCACGGCAAACTCGTCGGGCTCCAGCCGATCGAGCAGCATGTTGTGGGCAAAGACGAGGTATCGGCCGCCCTCCTGCTCCAGGATCCCGAACGCCCCGAGCTTGAACCCCTGGTTGGCCCGGAGCAGTCCGTCGGCCAGCTCGGCCGGGAGGGGGCCCGGAGGCAGCTCCCGGACAACCGTCATGATGTTGGTGACGGGGTGGCCCGCGAGGTCTCCCGCCGGGCTGAAGATCACCGCCTGTGTCCTGCCGTCACCCAGCGCCAGGGTACAGGTGATGAACTCGGGGGTCTTCCTGACGACCTGCCATCCCGCCCGGCTGGCGAGCGTCTCGATCATCTCCGCAAACGCCACGGTGCCTCCTCTCGACCTTCCGGAGGGCCGGCGCGTCTCCCACTGGAAAGCCACGTGGTTTGAACCATGTTACCACGCAGGACGAGGTTCCGGACACCTGTCGTTGGGACCTGTATACTGAGCCACACGACCGCCCGGAGCCAGCTCCCGATCCGACCCGTGATCCGGTCCCGGCTCCCATCGTCAACGTCTGCAACCACGGGAGGCACCATGGGACTGTTCGAGAGCCGGGCCACGAAGGAACGGAAGAGTCACTTCAAGAACCTCGTCATGATGGCGATCGCGGACGGAGAGCTCGCGGAGAACGAGAAGAAGCTCCTGGCCAGCATCGGCGCGCGGATCGGACTGTCCCAGGACGAGGTCTCCGCCGTGCTGTCGAAGCCGGACAAGATCAAGCTGAAGGTTCCGGCGTCACGGGAGGAGAAGATCTCCCAGATGGTCGACCTCGTGGCCATGATGATGGTCGACGGAAACGTCGACTCGAAGGAGGTCATGCTGGCCATGGCGCTGGCCAAGGAGATGGGGCTCGACCCGGCCATCGTCAAGGTGATCGCGGACAAGATGATCGAGGCGCTCGCCAAGGGCCTCTCCTCGGATGCCGCGGTCAACGACATCGGGAGCATCCTGACCTGAAGGCGCCCGCCTGACGAAGAGGGCCACCCTTGGGTGGCCCTCGTGCGTTCGCATCATGGCGCGCCGGCAGGGACTCGAACCCCGAACCTTCTGATCCGTAGTCAGATGCTCTATCCAGTTGAGCTACCGGCGCAGCCGGGGATGGGGATTGTGCCACAGGTCGCCGGGAGACGCAACCTCCCCGGGGACGGCAGCGTGGCGGGAGGGGCTTGACGGCGGACGCGGGTTGGGGCATCCTGGAGTTGTCCCACCACGCTGCTCCGAAAGGAGCACATCATGTTCGCGAAGGTTCTCACCGCCACGCCCCAGGGTGTCGGGGCGCTGTTCGTCACCGTGGAGGTCGACCGTCGCCAGTCGGCCCACCCCGGCCTCGCCATCGTGGGACTGCCCGACGCGGCGGTCCGCGAGTCGAAGGAACGCGTGCTGGCCGCGCTGCGCCGCATCGGACCGCCGCCCGAGCCCGCCAACGTCGTGGTCAACCTGGCGCCCGCCGAGGAGCGCAAGGAGGGGGCAGGGCTCGACCTCGCCATCGCCGTCGGCCTCCTGGCCACACGCGGAGTGGTCCCCTCGGACTCCGTCGGGGGCACCCTCCTGCTTGGCGAGCTGTCGCTGGAGGGGAGACTGTTGCCGGTCCGGGGGGTGCTTCCCATCGCCCTCGCGGCCCGGGACCGGGGCATCGCCCGGATCGTCCTCCCGGCGGGAAACGCAACGGAGGCCGCAGTGGTGGAGGGGGTGGAGATCCTTCTTGCGCGAACGCTCGCCGAGCTCGTCCTCCACCTCCGCGGGGAGCGGCTCCTGCCGCCGGCGGAACCCCGGCCGGTCGGCCGGCACCACCTCCCTGCGGGGCCTGACCTCGTGGACGTCATCGGCCAGGAGCAGGCCCGGCGCGCGCTGGAGATTGCAGCGGCGGGCGGGCACCACACCCTCCTGATAGGCCCTCCCGGGAGCGGCAAGTCGATGCTCGCGCGCCGCCTGCCCGGAATCCTGCCGCCGCTCGAGCACCACGAAGCGCTGGAGACGACGTCGGTCCACTCCGTCTCCCGTCGCGTCCCCCGTCCCGACGGACTGCTCTCGGTCCGTCCGTTCCGGGCCCCGCATCACACCGTCTCGGCGGCGGCGCTGATCGGCGGAGGAACAAACCCCCAGCCGGGCGAGATCTCGTTGGCTCACAACGGCGTGCTGTTCCTCGACGAGTTGACGGAGTTCCGGAGGGACGTGCTGGAGAGTCTCCGGCAACCGCTCGAGGACCGCCGGGTGACGATCTCACGGGCCCGCCGGTCGCTGACCTTCCCCGCACGGTTCCAGCTCATCGCCGCGGCCAACCCCTGCCCGTGCGGGTTCCTCGGCGACTCGCAACGGAGCTGCCGGTGCACCCCGCGCCAGATCGAGCGGTACCGGGCGCGACTCTCCGGACCGTTGCTCGACAGGATCGACCTCCAGGTCCAGGTTCCTGCCGTGCCGTGGCGTGAGCTTGGGGCCCACCGGCGGGGCGAACCGTCGGCCGCGGTGGCCGGACGTGTGCGAGCCGCGAGGGAGCGGCAGCGGAGCCGGTTCGGGCCGGACGGTCCGCTGTGCAACGCGGAGCTCGGTCCGGCGGAGATTGCGACGTGGTGCGAGCCGCCGGAGGAGGCGGCCGCCCTACTCGAGCGGGCGGCGCGAACGCTGGGCCTGACCGCCAGGGCGTACCACCGGATCCTTCGGGTTGCCCGGACCATCGCCGATCTGGAGGGCGCGGAGACGCTTGCGGTCCATCACGTGGCCGAGGCCGTCGCCTACCGCGTGCTCGACCGTGGAAGGGAGTCGGCACCCGCCGCGGCGGTACAATAGGGTCACGATGACCGGGACGGAGAGCCCCCTCGTGGCGATGGTGGCGGAGGACCTCTCCGAGCCGGTCTTTCTGACGCCGGAGGAGGCGGCAGGCCGGTGGAGGTCGCTCCTCCCCGATCTGGCGGCGAGTCTTCCAGTTCCGTACCCGATCTTCGCCCCGGACGAGGAGACGATCGTGGATCGGGGATACCCCGTGCTCCGGCAGAAGCCACTCAAGGCGATCGCCGCGGCCGTCCAGCATCTGGTGGCCGCCGAGGTTCCGTACCGCATCGCGCTGGCGGAACGGGAGCCGGCTGACAAGACCGGGGTGACGGCGGCCCGGGAGGCCCTCCGGAAACGTCTCGTTCCTCAGCTGGAGAACGCGATGCTCTCGGACTCGGGGAGGCATCTGCCGGAGCTTCTCGCCCTGGCGGTCGCTCGTTCGGCGGTCGGGATCCTCGACCGGGTTCCCGTGCTCGTCGCCCGGCGGCGGCCGGAGATCGCTCGCGAGCACGGTGAGCCGATCCGTTTTGCCGTCGCGCGGTCCACCGCGGAACAGCTGCACCGGGCATCGCTCGAGGCGGGGGACCGGCTCCGGAGCATCGCGCCGGATTCCGGCGCCGCACCGGTCTCGCCGGTGATCCAGGCGCTGCTCGGGGACGTCTTCCCGCTGGCACAGAAGGCGCTCGATCGGGATCCGAGGCGGCTCGAGGGGTGGGCCGCCATCGTCCTCAAGATGGACCCGGAGCGGTTCCGCCGGCTGTGGGGGGCGATCCATGCGCGGGCCGAGGGTCTTCTCGCCAGGGAGCCCGGGCTGCGTGCGGCGGTGGGGCTCCTGACCGGGGGCGGTGGACGGGTGAGCGGCGGCGCTCCGGTCCTGGAGCCGCGGCTCTGGGACGTACTCGAGGCCGTCGGAGCGACGGGAGAGGTCACCGCCTCGTCCGAGATCGTCCGCGCCTTCCGGCAACTCGGCAGGGCGCTCAAGCGCTCGGAGCTGCTCGTGGCGCTCCGGGACCGGGTTCTCCCGGTGGAGGCCAGTGGTCCCAGGCTGGCACTCGTGGACCGGAACCCGCCGGTGGAGATCTCCCCCTCGACGCGGCCGTACGACTTCGGCCGTCCGGGGGTGGTTGACACGGCGGTCCACCGGTTCGGCCTGACCTACGACCTCGTCAGCTTCACGGCGGAGCTCGAGGAGATCCGGAAGGCGGGCCGCGCGGCGGAGGAGAAGGCGCTCCGGTTCATGTACCGGTTCCAGGAGGAGTTGCGAGGAATCGCCGACCGGCACCGTCTGCGGTTCGAGAAGTTTCTCGGCGACGGGGCGTTCTATTCCGCCCGCCGCCCGATCCGGGCGTTCGCGGCGGCGTGTGCCATTCAGCAGCTGTACGAGCGCCTCCGTGTGGAGGGGTTTCCGTTCACCCGGGGGATCCGGATCGCCCTCAACTTCGGGACGTACCACCTGCTGGCCATGCCAACCACCGCCGCCGACGGACCGCGGTACGAGTTCTTCGGTCACGGGATCGTGGAGCTCGCCAGGCTGACCACCGGCAAGAGCGGCCGGGAGGTGGAGGAGATCGCCGAGTTCCTGGTCCACTCCGGGTACACGGAGGCATCGGTGGAGGCGTTCCTCGGGCCGCTCCTGGAGGGCCACGGCGAGGGCCGAAAGGCCCGCCAGCGCCGGTACGCCGCGTGGATCGATGGGACCGGCGGCCTGGTCAACAACGGGATCGTGCTGACGGCACCGTTCCTCGAGGAGCTGGAAAGGGAGCTTCCGCCTGCCCCCGAGCGTGTGGAGTTCGATGGTGTGTCGTGGTTGGCATGGTCGTTCGGACCGGCGGAGGAACCGGTCCACGTCGGCCTTCGCTACCTTGGTGTCCCACACCTCAAGGGGCTCCCGCCCCAGGAGCTCGTCGAGGTGACCGTGTGGAACACCCGGCCGGAGGGAGGCCGGGAATGGCCCGTCGCCCACGGTCTGCTGCGGGCGCTGCGGACCTTGGCGATCGGGGACGGGGAGGAGCCGGAACGGGCCGTTCCGGAGCTGCCTGAGGAGCTCGTCGTCGTGACCTACCTGAACGGAGGTGACCGGACGTGGATCTTCGGCACCTACCGTCACGAGGACGACATGCTGCTCAACGCCCTGGAGATCTCGTTGAAGCCGCCGGATCTCACGTCGGGAGAACCCCTCGAGATGTGGCTGTTCCGGAACCGTTTCGACCTGTACCGCCTGTACGAGGGCCTCCGCCGGGAGCTGTCCGGCGCGTCGGTCCCGATGAATACGCTCCGGGGCCGCGACGGGTACGTCGGCTGTTTCCTGGCAGCACCCCATCGGGCACCGGCCTGACCCGGTGCCGAGGCCGTACACGACGGCCCCGGCGGCTCCGCCGGTTCCGGTGTATCATGCGCCTCCGGCCCCGAAGGGGTACGATGGCCGAAGGAGACACGACATGACCGAGAGGACACTGACCATCATCAAGCCCGACTCGACCGAGAAGGGCAACGTGGGCGCGATCGTCGCCCATCTCGAGCGCGAGGGGTTCCGGATCGTCGCCGCGCGCATGATGCGGCTGACCGAGACCCAGGCGAGGGCGTTTTACGAGGTGCACCGCGAGCGTCCGTTCTACGACGACCTCGTGGCGTACATGACCTCGGGCCCGGTGTGGCCCATGGCGCTGGAGCGGGAGAACGCCGTGTCGTACCTGCGCGAGGTGATGGGCGCCACCAACCCGGCCGAGGCCGCCGAGGGCACCATCCGGAAGCTGTACGGCGAGTCGATCGAGCGGAACGCGATCCACGGCTCCGACAGCCCGGAGAACGCAGCGAAGGAGATCGCCTTCTTCTTCCCGCGCACCGAGCTGGTCTGAGGAGCGGCGGCATGGGGCGGGTCAGCTGGGAGCGGTACTTCATGAACCTGGCGCGCCAGGCGGCCACCCGCTCCACCTGTCCCCGAAAGCACGTAGGTGCCGTGATCGTCCGTGACAGGACGGTGCTCTCCACGGGGTACAACGGCTCGCTGCGCGGTGCGCCCCACTGCGACGAGGTGGGGTGCCTGATGGAGAACGGCCACTGCGTACGGACGGTCCACGCCGAGGCCAACGCCATCATCCAGGCGGCGCGAAACGGTGTGCGGCTCGATGGCGCCCAGATCTACGTCACCGCCTCGCCCTGTTTCAACTGTTTCAAGCTGATCGTCAACGCGGGTATCCGCACGATCTCCTACGGCGAGTTCTACCGGGACGAACGGGTTCTCCAGTTCGCCCGGGAGCTGGGGATCGAGATGGTCCACCTGGGCCTCGACGGGGAGGCCGGGGAGGAGGGCGACGATGGGTGAGATCCGCAAGATCGGGATCCTGACCGGGGGTGGCGATGCACCCGGCCTCAACGCGGTGATCCGCGCCGTGGTCAAGGGTGCGATCCTCCACCACAAGGTCCGTGTCATCGGCATCATGGATGGCTTCTCGGGCCTCGTGGAGAACCACGCTCGGGAGCTGACGCTCACGGACGTCCGGGGGATCTTGCCCCGTGGCGGCACGATCCTGGGCACGACCAACCGCGGCAACCCGTTCGAGTACGTGGAGCGGCTCAAGGACGGCACCGAGCGGATCGTCGATGCCTCCGGTGCGGCGAAGGAGACGTTCGAGCGGCACGGTCTGGACGCCCTGATCGTCATCGGCGGCGACGGCACCCTGGCCATCGGCCACCGGCTGATGCAGGAGCACGGAATCCCCGTGGTTGGGGTTCCCAAGACCATCGACAACGACCTGGCGGCGACGGACCGGACGTTCGGGTTTGCCACGGCGGTGGAAGTGGCGACGGACGCCCTGGATCGGCTCCACACCACGGCCGAGAGCCACCACCGGATCATGCTGCTCGAGGTCATGGGGCGCGAGGCCGGCTGGATCGCCCTCCACTCGGGGATGGCCGGAGGCGCCGACGTCATCCTGATCCCCGAGATCCCGTTTACCCTGGAGCCCGTGGTGGCCAAGGTGTGGGCGCGCCAGAACCGCGGCTCGGCGTTCTCCATCGTCGTGGTGGCGGAGGGGGCGAAACCTGCCGGCGGTGAACAGGTGTACGCCGCCGTGGACCCGACCACCGGATGGAAACGGCTCGGGGGGCTCTCCTACCAGCTCGCGCCGCAGCTCCAGGAAAAGACGGGGCTCGAGGTCCGGGTCACGGTGCTCGGTCACATCCAGCGGGGCGGCACCCCGAGCGCCGAGGACCGGATCCTCGGGACGCGGTTCGGGTCCGAGGCGCTGGAGCTGGCCATGGCCGGCCGGTTCGGGAACATGGTGGCGCTCAAGGGCGAGCGGATCGAGGCCGTGCCCATCGAGAACGCGATCAACCGCCTCAAGCTCGTGGACCCCGAGGGTCAGGAGGTCGCCACCGCCCGGCGCGCCGGCGTGGTGTTCGGCGACGAGGACCCAGACGAGGTGCTCGACAGCGAATGATCGCCGTCGATCCCGACGCCGTGACGGTTCCGCTCCGTTGGGAGGAGCTGTTCGGGCGGAGAGCCCCCGTGCACGTGGACCTTGGCTCCGGCAAGTGCCGGTTCCTGCTCGAACTGGCCGCAGCGCGCTCCGACATCGACCTGCTGGGCGTCGAGCGCGCCCGCAAGTACTTCGAGCTCGGCTGCCAGCGCACCGCCCGCCGCGGCCTTCCCAACGTCCGAATGCTCCACACCACCGGCGAGGACCTGCTCTTCCGCCTGCTCCCGGAGGCGTCGGTTGCCGCGTTCTACGTCCTGTTTCCCGACCCCTGGCCCAAGAAGCGGCACCACAAGCGGCGGTTCTTCCGGCGGGAGAACGCCCTGCGGATCGTCGAATGCCTCGAACCCGGCGGCCGCCTCCTCGTCAAGACCGACCACCCGGAGTACGCCGAGGTGATCGAGGAAGTGCTCCACGGTCTGCCCGGGACGCGTCCACTGGACGCGGAGGCTCTCTTCGCCGCCCTCCCGCTCACCGGCTTCGAGCACAAGTATCGGATCGAAGGCCGTCCCATCCGCGCCTTCGCCCTCGAACGGACTCTTCTGAGCGAGTCCTGACAGGTTGCCGGAACACCCCTGGACGTCTCGCCGCTCCACCACCCCGTGTCTCGAGGGGACACTCCCCGGTGGACCCGCGGGGCTCCGCCGCACGCCCTGCTCACGATGAGCAGCCGGAGCAGAAACAGGAGGGTGTTCTTGAGCTTTCGACCGGGGTTCCGGCGCCGCGTCAAAGCAAGGGTCCGCGCCAGGCTCCATGACACCCGGCGGTGACCGGGCTCAGTGTGCGGACTACGATCGCGGTGTATCGTTGCCGGAGGAGGTCCGCCGATGCGTCCGTTCCAGCCTGTCACCGCCCTGCTTCCCCTCACCCTCCTTGCTGTTCCCGCCATTCTCCAGGGAGCCGACCCGTGGAGCCTGTGGACGGGACCGACCGCTCTCCGGGGCGCCAACGTCTACCAGCGGCACGTGTACCCGGAGCTCGACGGGTCCGAGTTCATGGGCCCGGGTCCGTTCGGGCCGCCGTACACCCAGGCGGACCTCGACGCCCTGGCGGCGGCGGGCGCGAACCTCGTGAACATCTCCTGCCCCGGCCTGTTCGCCGAGAAGCCGCCGTACGCCCTGGATTCCGCGGCCCAGGCGAACCTCGACCGGCTGCTCGACATGGCGCGGCGGGCGAACCTGTTCGCCGTGATCAGCTTCCGGTCGGGCCCCGGGAGGATGGAGTTCTCCATCTGCTGCCTCGGCGAAGACTGGTACGACCCGGACGTCTACCTGGACGACTCGGTCTGGACCGACCGGGCAGCCCAGGACGCCTGGGTGGCCATGTGGCGGCACACGGCCGAACGGTACCGGGACGACCCCGTGGTCGTCGGGTACGACCTGATGGTGGAACCCAACGCCAACGCCGTCCTCGACGACGAGTGGGACCCGGTGGCGTGGTACGCCCGCCGCGGCGGCACCCTGGCGGACTGGAACCAGCTGTTCCCCCGGATCGTCGCGGCGATCCGTGAGGTGGACCCCACGACGCCGGTCCTCGTCCAGCCCATGGGGTACTCCATGGTGGACTGGCTCCCCTGGCTCGAACCCGTGGACGACCCCAGGACGGTCTACTCCGTCCACCAGTACGCCCCCCACGTCTACACCCACCAGGAGCCGCCACCCGTCCTGTCGTACCCCGGAGTGTTCGACACGGACGAGGACGGTGTGCCGGAGACGGTGGACCGCGGCTGGCTCGACCGGCTGCTGGGAACGGTGGACCGGTTCGTGGCCGAGCACGGCGTGCGGTGCGCCGTCAACGAGATGGGCGCCATGCGGTGGGAGCCCGGGGTGGAACGGTTCCTCGCCGACGAGATCGACCTGATCGAGGCCCGCGGCCTCAACTGGGCGATCTGGGACTGGGAGCCGTCGTGGGAGCCGTGGGCGTCGGAGGTGGACGATTTCAACTTCCGGTTCGGACCGGACCCCGAGGTCCACCACGACGTGCCGGGCAACCCCGTTGAGGCCGTCGTCTCCGGGGCGTGGGCCGCCAACGCCCTCCGGCCGTCCGACGTGGCCCCCGGGACCCTGTTCGTCCCCGCCGCGGCGAACGTGCCCGGGCTGGCCGGAACGCACTGGAGGACCGACCTGGAGCTCCGGGCCGTCGGCCCCGGCGAGGCGGTGGTGGCCGTCGCGCTCCTGGAGCGCGGCCGGGAGAACCCGGCGCCCCGGGAGGTCCGCCTGACCGTGCCCGCCAGCTCCTCCGTCCGGCTCGGGGACGTCCTCGGCTCGCTGTTCGGGTTCGAGGGCGCCGGCGCCCTGCGGATCGCCCCCCTCGCGGGCCGGGTGCTGGTGGCCAGCCGGACGTACACCGGTGAGCCCGGGGAGGGGACCCACGGCCAGTTCGTCCCGGCCGTCCCGGCCTCCGAGGCCGCGACTCCGGCGCGGCAGGCCGCCCTGCTCCTGCTCTCCGGCCCGCCGGCGTACCGGACCAACATCGGCCTGGTCAACGCCACCCGGGTTCCGGTGGAGGTCGCGGTGACGCTCCGCGAGCCCGGCGGGGGCGCCGCGGCCACCGTCCGGCGCTCCCTCGGCCCGCTCGAGGCCGTCCAGATCGGCCGGATCCTGGAGACGGCCGGCGCGACGGGGGCGTCCGGCGCCGACGTCTCCGTCACCGGGGACGGCGGGGCCGTGCTCGCGTGGGCCTCGGTGGTGGACGGGCGGACGGGGGACGCCGTCTTCGTCCCGGCGCGGCCGGTGGAGGCCCGGTGACCCGCCCGGCCCCCGTCACACCCTGAGGAACGCCGCGAGCTCCTCCTGGTTCCCCTTCTGCCCGCGGATCGGCGACGGGACCAGGCCTATCCGCTCGAGCCCCAGCGCCTCCAGCGCGGCCACCGTTGCATCGACCGCCTCCCGCCGGACGGCCTCGTCCCGCACGATCCCCCCGGAGCCCACCTGCTCCCGCCCGGCCTCGAACTGGGGCTTGACGAGGCAGACGACCCTCCCGCCCGGCTCCACGTGGGGCAGGACGGGGGGCACCACGAGCCGGAGGGAGATGAACGACACGTCGAAGGTGGCCAGCCGCACGGGGAACGGCAGGTCGCCGGGCCCCAGCGTCCGCGCGTTGACCCCCTCCATGACCACGACCCGGGGGTCCGACCGGAGCTTCCAGTCGAGCTGGTTGCGCCCCACGTCCAGGGCGATCACCCGCCGGGCCCCGCGGGCCAGCAGCAGCTCGGTGAACCCGCCGGTGGAGGCGCCCACGTCGAGGCAGTCCAGCCCCGCCGGGTCGATCCCGAAGGCGTCGAGCGCCGCCTCGAGCTTGAGCGCACCCCGGGAGACCCACGGGTGGTCGGGCTCGAGGAGCCGGATCGCCGCGTCCGGCGCCACGGGGGTGCCCGCCTTGGTCACCGGGCGGTCGTCCACGAGCACCTTTCCCGCCAGGATCAGCCCCTGGGCGCGGGACCTCGTGGAGACGAGCCCCCGTTCGACGAGCTCCACGTCCAGACGCCGCCCCTTCGCCATGCGGTCATGGTAGCGCGGCGGCCGCTTCACCGCCGCGACACGGGCACGGCACGGGCCGGACGGCTCATGGGCCCCGGCTGCCGGTCCGGCGCCACCGGCCGTCGGTCCCGAGGAGGAACACGCCCCCCGGCGAGAACGCGGCCGGGCGCCCCTCGAGCCAGCCGACCCCGGCGGCGCCCTCCGGCGCCGGGACGGCCCTCTCCGGCGTCCCGTCGGGGGCCAGCACCACGACCCCTCCACCGGCGACGAGGAGCACCGTCCCGGACTCCGAGCGGGCTCGGGCGAGCACGTCGGCCCGCCTCCCCGCACCGCGCCCGCCCGGTTCCGGGCAGCCCCCGACGACCCGCCACACCCGGTCCTGACCGTGCCCGCAGAACGGCACCACGCCGGGCACGTCCTCGAACGGGTCGTCCCCGGCGATCCCGTACCGCTCGCGTTCGAGCGAACCGACGACGACCCAGCGGACGCGGTACCGGTCCAGGACCGCCCGGCGGGCCGCGGGGTCGCCCGGCCGGTACAGCGTCTCCAGGTCCCGCTCCCGGGCCGCGATCTCCTCCGCCGGCTGGCCGCGCTGCCGGAGGTGCCACTCCCAGCCGACGACCGTGGGCAGCCCCGTGTGCATGGCGATCCGCGTGTACTCCTGGTACGAGGGCCCGGCGGCCTCGGCCACCACGTCCCCGGGCCGGGCGGCGGCGGCGAGCGTCCCGGCGAGCCAGGCGGTGGACGGATCGTGCCGCTCGAGGTACGCCTCCCCGTCGAGGGCCGGCCGGGGCGACGCCGTCCGCGGCTGGAGCACGCCCTGGGCGACGCCGAGGGGCAGCGCCAGCGCCGCCACGGCGCCCAGCGGCGCCCAGGCGAGCCACGCCGCCCGCCCAACCCGCCCGGCCGACGCCAGCAGGAGAAGGACGAGCCCTCCGCCCAGGAGGAGCCACGCCCCGCCGTAGAACTTGAACAGCGTGTTCATCCGGTCCATGACCGTGACGAGCTCGCACGCGGCGATCACCGCGGACCCCAGCGCCCCGAGCAGGAATGCCAGGCGGAGCCGGTGGCCGCGCACCACCGTCGCAGCGGCGGCGAGGAGCGCCATCGACCCCAGGCCGGCCGCCGCCGCACCGGAGCCCAGCGCCGCGCCGGCCCCGGCGGCGGCGGCCGCCGCCACGGCCCCGAGCCAGGCCCTGCGGCCGAGGACCGCCAGCGCCGCCACGCCCAGGGGGACCAGGAACTGGCCCATGTGCTCGAGGACGGCCCACGCCGGGGCGTGCTCCCCCCGGTTGAGGAGGATCCCGGCCCCACCGGCGCCGGCGCGGAGCCACGCCGCCAGCTCCACGAGGAACGGCGCCGCCACCACCGCCGCGACGCCGGCCGCCGCCACGAGCGCGGTGAAGCGGAGCCCCCGGCGCCGTGTGGCGAGAAGGCCGGTGGCCAGCGCCGCCGTCATCACGGGGACGTCCCACGGGTTCGTCGCCACCAGCGCGCCCGCCAGGACCCCCGTCACCAGCGCGGGGAAGAGGGGGCGCCGCTGGCCGGGGCGCAGCGCCAGCCAGCCCCACCCCAGCGCGGCGGCGAGGACCGGCAGCGCGAGGAAGTGCGCGTGGAGATCGGCGAACAGCGCCGTCCACAGCGGGTACTCGTCGATGGCGAACCCCGGGATCACCCGGGAGGTCGCCCACCAGGCGTCGAACCACCGCCCCTCCCGCAGCAGGCCGAGGAGGAACGGCCAGGCGAGGTTCCCGGAGAGGAGGACGATCGCCGGCCCGGCCACGGCGGCCAGCGGTCCCCGCCTCCGGGCGAGGGCGAGCCCCAGCCCCGCGAGCACACCCGCGGCCAGGGCGGGGAGCAGCGCGGCGAGCAGGTTGTACCCCACCGCGGCGCCCACGCCGGAGGCGAGCAGCAGCGCCGCCCCCAAGGCGTCCCCGAGGTAGTAGTAGTGGAGCGGCATCCCCGCCATCCACGGCTCGCCCGGCGGCCACGTGCCGGCGTGGAGGAACGCCTCGAGGAACGTCAGGTCCATCGGCTTCTCGCCCCACCAGACCGCCGGGTTGGACGCCCTGACGGCGAGGAACAGCAGGAAGACCCCGAGGACCGTCCCCGCCACCCACGCGAGACCCCGGCGCCGCCGCCGGAGCACCCCCCGCACGGGCCGGCCGCGCGCGGCGGCCCCCGCCGCCCCGCACAGGACGAGGAGGACGGCGAGGACGGTCGCCGGGGCGACCCGCCAGAGACCGGCCTCCGACCCGAGCCAGGCGAGGAGCCCCGGGAACACCCACCCCGCGGCCAGCGCGAGCCCGGCCCCCGCGTCCGGCAGCGGCGCGAGCCACGGCAGGAGGAGCAGCCAGACGGCGGCCCCGGCGGCGAGGACGACGAGGAGGAACGAGAGGGTATCGACGGTCTGCCGCGCCGCCCCGGGGCGGGGCGCCGCCTGCGGCACGTGGGCCGTGATCCACCGCTCCAGCGCGCCGGCGTCCATCCCCTCCAGGTACGGCACCGGCCGCTCGAGCCGCGCCGCCAGGGCCCCGGGGTCGATGTCCGACACCCGGCGTAGCACCACGACCCGGGGCATCCCGTAGTTCGCGAAGCTCTCGTCGGCGAGCTCCACCGGAAACCGCACGCCGAGCAGCCGCGGCGCCCGGCCGAACCGGGTCGCCGGCAGGAACCCGGCCCCACCGGTCAGGAGCAGCCGCTCCAGGCGGGCGGTGCGGGGGAACCGGTCGGTGTTGGCGAGCACGGTCCGTCGGATCCGGTTCGAGGTCAGCACGACCCAGTCGGCCCCGGCCAGCGTCCGGCACATCCGGCGCGCCTTGGCCGCGTCGTCCGGGAGGTCGTACGGCGTCAGCGTGACGGTCCGCACGCCGGGAGGGAGGGCGATCCCCTCGTCCCAGTGCTCGAGCGCCACCGTCCGGCCGGCCTCGACCCGCTCTCCGAGCCAGCGCCTCGCCTGCTCGTGGGGGTGCGGCTCGGTGAACGCGGCGAGGTACGCGGCCCCCCAGACCGCCGTCACGGCCACCGTCGCCGCCACGGCCCGCCGGCGGACGCGCCGCGGCAGGCGCAGCAGCCACCATGCCGCCAGCAGGACCGCCGGGAGCACGAGCGGCTCCCAGTAGCGGAGGTACTTGACCCGGAGGGTCGCCAGCCGGAGCGCCATGGGCACGGTCCAGGCCAGGAGCACCGCCGTCAGCGCCCCGGAGGCGCCGAGACGCCCGGCCAGGTCGCGGCGGAGGCGCCGCAGGTGGATCCGCACCGCCGACGCCGCGCCGGCCAGCGCCGCGGCGAGCAGTGCCGGACCGAGCGCCCACAGGGCGAGCTCCCGGAGCGGGTAGAGCACGGCCAGGGTGTGCCGGTACACCCGGGTGTACGGGAGGTCCGCCCGGCCCGTGGCCATGGCGATCTGCTCCAGGACCCCGCGGAGGTACTCCGGCGCGAACCCCCCGCGGAGGAGCGCCGCCGCACCGCCGAGGACGGCCGCGGCTCCCGCCAGCCCCGCGGCCACGCGGAGCCGCCGCCCCCCATGGCAGGCCGCACCGGCCAGCAGGACGCCCGCGGCCAGCGCCGCCACGGCCGGAAGGACCGCCCCGCGGTGCGGGAACGCCGACGGCTGACCCAGGGCGAACGCCGCCAGGGCCGAGCCCGCCACGGCCAGCGACGCCCGTGCGGCCGACCCCGCCCCCCGGCGGACGCCGGCCGCCGCCACCGCGATGCCGAGGGGCACCGCCAGCGGCAGGGACGCGACCTTGACGGCCAGCGAGGCCCCCCACGCCGCGCCGGCCAGCGCCGCCGCGGGAACCCCGCCGCGCCACGCCAGCCGCCACGCCGCCACCAGGGCCGCCATCACCCAGAACGCGTGGTGCGCCTCCACCGTGGCGAAGTGCGCCTGCTGGAGGTCCAGCGGCACCACGGCCGCCAGCGCCAGGACGAGGAGCGCGGTCCGCCGCCCCCACGCCGTCCAGGCGGCGCCCACCGCCAGGAGGAGCGCCAGCACCGAGGCCGTCACCGAGACCATCCGCCCGGCCCGGAGCAGGCCGGGGTACGCCGTCCCCGTCCGGGCCGCCGCCGCCATCCCCCGGATCGCCAGGAAGTGGAGGCTCCCGTACGCCGAGAACCCGGGATCGGCGTCCCACGACGTCGTCCGCTCCGTGACGAACGCGACCTGCCGCTCGTCCGGGTGGGGCGAGAGGAGCCCCGAGTCCCACCCCAGGAGCGCCACCCTGGCCACCACGGCCAGGGCGATCAGGAGGAAGACTGCACGCCTGCCCACCCGAGGAGCCTAGACCACACTCCCCCGCAGGGCAACGGCCCCGGTCAGAGCGCGTCGGCGCGGGTGGAGATCGGGCCGCGGTAGTTGCGCGCCAGGTGGACCTGGGCGACGAACGGGCCGAAACCCCGGTACGTCTCCTTGATCCGCGTCAGCGCGTTGGACCGCCAGTCCACGTACGGGTTGTCGATCTGGAGCGGGTCGAGGCAGCCGGCCAGCACGACCTTGGAGGTGTCGCAGAACCGGCTCATCAGTGTCTTCGCCAGGTGCCGGTCGCCGTTCTGGAGCTCGTCGACCAGCACGATGGAGCGCTCGATGTCGAGCCCGCGCAGCATGGAGGTCGAGATCATCGTCAGCCGGTCCGTGATCCGGAGCTCCTCCATGAAGTCGTGGTCGTTGAGGATCGACAGCGAGCGGATCGCCTGGAAGAACGGTTCGAGCCACGGCGACAGCTTGCTCTCGTAGTCGCCGGGGAGGAACCCCATCTCGTACTGGCTCGAGGCGTGCTCCGGCCGGAGCAGGATCAGCCCGTTGTCGTACCCGTGGTCCTCCATGATCGGCTGGGACCGCCGCGAGACCCTGACGGACGACGCCGGCTGCCCCACGAGCATGTACAGCGCCGCCGTCACCATCAGGCGAGTCTTCCCGGAGCCGGCGGGGCCGTCGAGCACCAGGAGCTGCACCGTCGGGTCGAGGAGGAACTCCATGGCCAGCGTCTGCTCCGGGTCCCTCGGGGTCAGCCCGAGGATCGGGCGCGGCCGGTAGGTCTGGCGCTTGCGGTCCCAGTACTGGGCGTGGCGGAGGTCCTCGAGCCGTCCCCGCTCCGCATCGAACCGGGTCAGCACCGTGCGCTCCCCGTCCGACAGCACCACGCCGGTGTTCCACACGAGCCGCTCGGCCACGTCCTCGGGGAGGACGTCCACCGGCAGCCAGCGCCGGGTCGGGGCTTCGCTCTCGACGAAGGCGTCGATGGCCTCGGGGTCGACGGTGGCGGTCTCCACGCCGCGGTAGACCTGATCGACGCTCTCCAGCTCGACCTTGCCGTACCGCAGCGGCTCTGCGGGCACACCGACGGCGTCGCACTTGAGCAGCAGGTTGGAGTCCTCGGAGACCACCACCACCCGGTACCCGGGCCGCCCGTTCCCGGCGGCCACCTCGGCGACGCGCCTCGCCGAGGCGAGGATCAGGTTGTCCCCGGACCCCTCGGCGTACGGGTGCATGGCCTGCCCGTCGGGCTCCCACGCCAGGACGCCGCCCATGGGCGTCCTGGTGAACGTCCCGGGCTCGGCGTGGCCCTGGAGCAGCGTCTCCACGTGGTGGTGGATGAGGTTCCGCCGGCGGTACTCGAGGATCTTCCGCGTCACCTGACGGGCCGCGTGGCGGATCCCGTCGGGCTTGTTGCGGGCCGCCTGCAGGCGGCCGAGCTCCTCGATCACCTGGTGGAGCAACACCACGACGTTGCCGTCGAGCAGCAGCCTGTCGAGCGCCTCGGGGTTCTCGATCAGGGCCGACGTGTCGGGGATGTAGACGGTCCCGGACAGCGCGGAGTCGTGCCGTTCCATGTGCGGTGCCAGTCTATCACGGGGGCACGGCCTCAGCGCCGGGCCGCCCCCGGCAGGAGGGTCCCGACGAGGAGCAGGAGCACGACCCAGGTCCACCACCCGGTGAAGCGCACGAACGGCGTCAGGACCCGGGAGGGTGCGGCGTCCACGACGAGCACTCCCTGCCGCCCGACGTCGAGCCGGGCCACGACCCGGCCCCTCGGGTCGATCGCCGCCGAGATCCCGGTCAGCGCCGCACGGAGCACCCAGCGGCGGGTCTCCACGGCCCGGAGGACCGCCTGGGCCATGTGCTGGCGCGGCGCCCACGAGTAGCCGTACCACCCGTCGTTGGTCAGGGTGGCCATGAGCACCGCGCCGTGGCGGACCTCCCGCGCCACGAGGCCGGGGAAGACGATCTCGTAGCAGATCGCCACGCCGACGGGGCCCGCGGGGGTCGGGAGCGGCCTCGCCTCCCGGCCCGGCACGAAGCTGCCCACCTCGCGCACGAGACCCCGGGTGAACCCCCAGCGGGCCCACCACGGGACGTACTCCCCGAACGGGACGAGGCGGACCTTGTCGTACCGCTCGGGCCTCCGCCCCGCGGGGGTGACCACGTGGGCGGCGTTGGTCGGCCGCCCCCGGGCGTCCCAGCCGATCGACTCCAGGAGGATCGTGGCCCCCGTCTCGCGGGCCAGGTTCCCGATCCACCGGTCGAGGGAGGGGTCGCGCTCCACCGAGCCGGTGGCCGCGCTCTCCGGCCAGAGGACGAGGCTCGCCCCACCGGCCGCGGCCTCCCGCGTCATGGCCGCCACCCGCCCGAGGAGCGCGCCGGCCCCGCCCGGGGTCCATCGCTCCTCGAGGGTCGTTCCGGGCTGGAGCAGCGCCACACGGACGGAGGAGCCGGCCGGCACCGGATGGGGGGCCGCCAGCGTGGCGATGGCGAGCGCCGCGGCGGCTCCTCCCGCGGTCGCCGCCCCGGCGCGCCGCGTGGGGCGCCGGAGCATCGCCCACGCCCCGCCGGAAGCGGCCACAACCGCCCAGCCGAGCCCGAGGGCGCCCCAGACCGGAAGGGAGCCCAGCGCCTCGGGGCGGCTCGCCAGGACGGCCGCCACGGGGTTCCACGGGAACCGGAAGAGCGGCCCCTCCCGGAGCGCCTCCGTGACGGCCCACGCCGAGGCCAGCGCCAGCGGGCGGAGGCCGGGGCTCGCGCGGTGGGCGAGACCTGCGGCGAACGCCCAGGTCGTGCCGAGGATGGCGGCCATGCCGGCAAGGCAGAGCACGGCCAAGGGGAGGGGCAGCCCGCCGTAGTGGTGCATCACGGGCACAACCCAGTTCGTGGCCACGACCCAGTGGATGGTCCCGCCCGCCCAGCCGGCGAAGGCGGCACCGCGGGCCGAGGACGCGCGGGCGACGGCCTCGAGCAGCAGGGCGGGGAAGAGGACGACGAGCGGCGCGATGCCGGCACCGGGAAGCGCCAGCGCCAGCGCGACCCCCGCCCCCCCCGCCAGCACGGGCGGGAGGAGGGCCGTCCACCACCGTCCCCGGTCGTTCCCCACGTCCGGAGTGTACCCCGGCGTCCTCAGAGCGACCGGGCCAGCTCCCAGGCGCTCTCCACCGCGCCGATGATCTGGTTCGGCTCCACGGCGTCGCCGACCACGTGGACGGGGATCCCCAGGCCGCCGACGGCGTCGGCCAGCGCGTTCTCGGCCCGGGTGCCCACGGAGTAGATCACCGTCTCCACCGGCGGCAGCTCGATGCGGCGCCCGTCCTCGGCCTCGAGAACGACCCCATCCGGGGAGATCGCCCTGACCGCCGTGGAGGTGTGGATCGTCACCGGCAGCGTCTCCAGCCGCCTGAGGAGGAGCGTCCGGGTGATCGGCTCCATGTCCCGCGCGATCCCGTCCAGCAGCTCCACCACCGTCACCTCGAGTCCCCGCTCCGCGAGGAGCTCGGCAGCCTCCATGCCGACGAGCCCGCCGCCGATGACGAGCACGGGGCCCTCGACCTCCGGGCAGTGCGCGAAGAACTCGACGCCGGAGAGGCTCCGGACCGTCTCCAGGCCGGGGATCGGCGGCCGCACCGGCGCTGCGCCCGTCGCCACCACCACGGCGTCCGGCCGTTCCCGGGCGATGAGCTCCGCGGTGACGGTGGAACCCGTGTGGAGGCGCACCGGGGAGCGCTCCACCTTCCGGATCAGCGACTCGAGCGGCAACGCCATCCGCTGCTTCCCCGGGGCGGCGGGGGCGGCGCGGAACTGTCCGCCGAGGACGGGCTCCCTCTCGTACAGGGCCACGGTGTGGCCGCGCTCCGCCAGCGTCACGGCGGCCGTCATGCCCGCCGGCCCGCCGCCGGCCACCATGATCCGTAACGGCCGTGCGGCGGGCTCGAGGTGCACGGTCCGGCCCGCAGCCGGGTTGACGATGCACCCGATGGGGCGGTCCTGCTTGACGCGCATCAGGCACCCCTGGAGGCAGGCGCCGCAGAGGACGATCTCGTCGGCGCGCCCCTGGACGATCTTCCGGGGAAGGTCGGGGTCGGCGATCAGGGGCCGCGCCAGCGCCACGAGGTCCGCGAGGCCGTCGAGGACCCGCTCCATCCGCCCGGGCTCCCCCATCCGGCCCGCGGCGATCAGCGGGAGGTCCATCATGCCCTGGATCGCCGCCAGCGCCTCCTCCTGCGGGGCCATGGGGAGTGCCATGTGGCCGTAGTACCACGGCGGCGTGTCGCACGCCGATCCCATCCCGACGTGGAGCATCGCCACGCCCTCGGCCTCCAGGAGCCGGAGTAGCGGCCCGAGGGCGGCCGGGGCCAGGCCATCGGCGACCTCCTCGCTCCCCGAGATCCTGACGATCAGCGGCAGCTCTCCGTGGCAGCCCCGGCGGACCGCGGCCAGCACATCCCGGGCGAACCGGAGCCTCCCGTCCACGCTGCCGCCCCAGCGGTCGGTGCGCGCGTTCGTCCGCGGGGAGAGGAACTGTGCCACCAGGTAGCCGTGACCCATCTGGATCTCGATGGCGTCGTACCCGGCCCACCACGCGCGGGCCGCAGCCTCCTCGTAGCCGGCCAGGATCGCGGTGATCCCCTCCTCCGTCAACGGCTCGGGGGTCTGGCCCGTGGTGGGGCAGGGGACGGCCGACGGGGCGACGGAAGGCCCCCCCGTGGCCTTCGGGTTCGCGGCCCTCCCCGCATGGTTGAGGTGGCAGCAGGCGATGGAGGCCCTGGAGTGGATCGCGCGGACCAGCCGCTGGAGCCCGTCCACGTGGGCGTCGTCGTGGATCGCCAGCTGCCTCGGGTGCTCCCGACCCGAGACCAGGACGGCCATCGGCTCGGTGATCACCATGGCGGCGCCGCCCTCGGCGAAGGTTGCCGCGATCTCCACCGCGGCATCCCCGATCACGCCCTCCGGCTCGCCCCGCGCCGACTTGAACGGCGCCACCACGATCCGGTTCTTGAACCGCAACGGTCCGACGACCCGTTCCTCCGCTGCTCGCATGGTGATCCCCCCTTCACCTCCGGTTGTCACACAAACCACCGTATCACCACGCAATTGACTGAGACAGTTGCACACACCTGCGACAGTGTATGAGACACGATCTCGATTCGAAAGGAAGTGTCCCTTTCCGATCCGATCGGAGTTGGCACCCGGGCAAAGGGAGTGTCCCTACTCGTGGACGGGTGCCTTCGCCTGACCCCAGCCCACCCCGGGGGGGGTGACTCCGCCAAGTATCCATGATGGGCGGAGTTTCCTGCTGGAAGAGGGGGGGTCCTGTTGCTAAGGAAGGAATGGTTGGGGTCAGATGAAGCGGAGTCGGGCGAAGCGGCGCTTGCCTGCCCGGACGAGAGCGGTGGATCCCGGGGAGGCGGGGAGGGTCGCCTTGGGGTCGGTGACGCGCTCATCGTTCACCCGGACGGCTCCCTGCTGGATCAGGCGGCGGGCTTCGGAGTTCGATGAGGCCAGCCCGGCATCGGCCATGACGCGGGAGAGCAGCGCCTCCTCGCCCGGTGAGGGCAGCTCGACCTCCGGGATCTCGCTCGGACGTTCTCGCCGGGAGAACACGCGCTCGAACTCCGCTCGGGCCTCCGCGGCCGCCTCCGGCGAATGGAACTCCGCGGTGATCGTTCCGGCCAGCTCCTTCTTGACGTCCATCGGGTGCCGCTGCCCGGAGGCCACCGACTCCCGGAGCGCCTCGATCTCCTCCTCGCTCCGGTCGGTCAGGAGCAGCCAGTACTTCCACATCATCTCGTCGGAGACCGACATCAGCTTGCCGAACATCTCACCGGGCGGATCCTCGACGCCGACGTAGTTGCCCAGCGACTTGGACATCTTCTCCACGCCGTCGAGCCCCTCGAGCAGCGGCAGGGTCATGGCGACCTGGGGCTCCAGCCCGTGCTCGCGCATCAGGTGGCGTCCCATCAGGAGGTTGAACAGCTGGTCGGTGCCGCCGAGCTCCACGTCGCACTCCAGCGCCACCGAGTCGTACCCCTGGGCCAGCGGGTAGAGGAACTCGTGGAGCGAGATCGGCTGGTGACCCTCGTACCGCTTCCTGAAGTCGTCCCGCTCGAGCATCTGGGCCACGGTCACCTTCGCCGCGAGCCGGATCCAGTCCGCCGACGACAGCGCTCCGAGCCATGTCGAGTTGAACTCGATGACGGTCCGCTCGGGATCGAGCAGCTTGAAGATCTGCCGCTCGTACGTTCGTGCGTTGGCGGCGATCTCCTCCGGCGTCAGCTGCGGCCGGGTGGCCTTCTTCCCCGTCGGGTCCCCGATCATGCCGGTGAAGTCGCCGATCAGGAACACGACCCGGTGCCCGAGCTGCTGGAAGTGCCGCATCTTCCGGATCACCACGGTGTGGCCCAGGTGCAGGTCCGGAGCCGACGGGTCGAACCCGACCTTGACC
Organism: Thermoanaerobaculia bacterium; assembly: GCA_027067575.1. Classification (GTDB taxonomy): domain Bacteria; phylum Acidobacteriota; class Thermoanaerobaculia; order Thermoanaerobaculales; family Sulfomarinibacteraceae; genus JAMOVQ01. Next base: position 27,034 of record JAMOVQ010000133.1, read on the forward strand.
GTCAGGGGTCTCCCCGTCTTCGCCGAACGCTTCAGCTTCGCCTCGAGCTCCTCCCGCGGGACGACGTCCACGCACCCCTTGGTCAGGTACGCCAGCTGGTCCTCGACGCTCCTCGATGTCACGCGATCCTCCCGGTGTGCCGGGCGGAACGGCCCGGCCCCTCTCGTTTGGTCCGGTACCGTACCACGGACCCCGCCTCAGTGGCCCGCACCGATCTGCGGCAGGGGAACGGCCGCCACGGGAAGCGGCCCCGCCCCGGTGACCCCCAGCCGGTCCCACTGACTCCACGACTCCAGGACGGGCGCCACGTCCCCGGCGGCGACGGCGAGGAGCCGCGTCTGCCACTGCGCCGGCGGACTCCACGGACGCTGGCCCACGGCCACCTCGGCCATCAACGCCGCCCGGCCGAGGGGACCGCTCCACCGCTGGGCGGCTCGCTCGAGCACGGTCCGGCGAACCGCCTCGATCTCGGCCTCGCCGGGCGGGGCCGTCAGACCGTTCCAGGCCCCCCGCAGCCGCTCCTCCAGCTCGGGGAGGTCCCCCTTCGCCGTGACGACGAGGAGCGCCACCGCGTGGCCCGGGACGCGCGGCCGGAGGACGCGAACCGAGGCGCCGTCCAGCGCGGCCACGGTCCGTCCGCGGAGGAGCTCGAGAGCGGTCTCCGCGGCCGGGGACCCGTCGGCCCCGTCGAGCCGCACCACGAGACAGGCCGTCGTGCCGCGAACGGCGACCCGCGTCCGGCCCGTCGCAGGCAGGTCCGTGGCCACAGCCCCCGCCGCGGCGCCGGGCGCCTCGCCGAGCAGCTTGTCGAGCGCCTCACGGGCGGCCTCGGCGTCCGTGACGAGCATCCCCAGCGCCAGGTTGTCCGGACCGAGGAGGCGCGCCGGCGTCAGCGGTCCATCGCCCGTCAGTCCCAGCGCGTCCGCCATGAGACCCAGCGCCCGGGCCTCGGCCCCGTCGCTCTCCACCACCGGCGTCCCGTCCGCCGCGACCTGTTCCAGCGCCGCGCCCAGCGCCTCGACGAGGGTCGGAACGTCCCCGGCGGGAACGGCCAGCTCGAGGCGGGGCGGCTCGCGCCGGACCTCCACCCACCCCGGGGCCTCGGGGAGCTGACGGATGGCCGCGGCCAGCCGGGCGAGCACCGAGGCCGTGGCCCCCCCCTCGAGGTCCGGCGTCAGCACCGGACGGAGCACCACGGCCTCCAGGGGCGTGGCGGGCCGTTCCAGCAGCATGGCCGTCGTCCCCGAGGCGAGACTGGCCTCCACGGGCCCCGACGCGAACCGCGGGTTGAGGACACGCGGCGGGAGGAGCAGCTCGGCAGCGCCGGGGTGCACCGCGAGCCAGCGCCGCGCCGCCTCGGCGACCCGGCGCGGTCCCACGCCCTCGAGCCCGAACACGAGCTCCCGGACCGCATCGTCCCCCCCGGCGAGCCACCACCGCGCCACAACCTCGGCCCCCCCCGGGTTCGTCCCGAGGACGACGAGCCGGCGCACCGCCAGCCTGCTGCGCGCCCGTTCCACGTCGCCGGGCTCCACGGCCGGATCGTCGGCGAACCATGCCAGAGCGAGCCTGAGGCGGGCGAGCCGGCCCTCGGCGAGCTCGGGCTCCACCGGAGAGGAGAGCACCACCGCCTCGTCCTCGATCCGGACGGTGAGGGCGTCGAACGCTCCGCCCACCACGGACGGAAGGAGGGAGGCCAGCACCTCGGCCGGCGAGCGCAGGGGATCGCCCCGCGCTGGCAGGGGGATCCGGAGGCGGAGCGTGGCGCCCGACCCCGGCGGGGCCAGCCGCCGGCGAACGCCCCCCTCGACCGTCGGGACCGGCTCCGGCCTCGGGACGGTCTCTGCGGGACGCCCCCCGCCGAGCCCTTTCACGAGGGAGGCGATCTCGTCCGGGCGGACGGCGCCCGTCACGACGAGCACGGGTGGCAGCGGGCGGCCCTCGGCCGGGGTGAGGACTTTCTCGATGGCCGAGGCGGCCATCAGTGCCGGCCCTGCGGAGGACCGCACCGCCGGCGCGCCGTCGTCCGCCGCCGTCTCGACCCACGCGAGACCGTACGCGTCGGAGAGCGGGATCGAGACGACGACCACCTCGCCCCCATCGCCCACGGGCAGGATCTCCAGAGTCTGGCCCTGGACCATCACGGCGAGCGCCAGTGCGGCGATCACCAGAGTGACGGTGCAGAGGCGCGGTCTCATGCCCGCATGGTAGCATGGGGCCATGGGCCGGAACGTTCCGATGACCTCACTTCAAGCTGTTGGCCTGTCGTGGCTTGCAGCGGCGGCAGCGTTCCCGGCGGCCCTGGTGCTGGCGACCCTGGGTCAGGCGGCGGGGGCCGCCCTGGGTGGCTGCACCTGGATCGGCGTCTCGGTCCCGGTCCACCGCCAGGTGTGGGCGGTGGTCAACGAGCCCTCGGTGGCGTTCGCGCACCTTGCCCGGGCGTGGGGGTACTGGCTGGGGTCGGCGATCCTGCCCGGAGCGGTGGCGGCGCTGGCCGTGCCCCTCCTCCCGCGGCGGCACACCGTGGCCGCGGAGCTCGGAACGGTGGGCCTCGCCTGGGCGGCGGCTGCCGGCGCGCTGGGAATCCTGCCGGTGCTCGACGGCGCCGAGGGCCACGTGGCCCGGTGGCTCGCCCTCCGCCACCTGCCCGCCGTCCTCGTCTGGGGCGTTCCCCTCCTGGCGGTCCCGGTGGCGCTTCCCGCCGTCCTGCGGCTCCTCGCCCTGGACCGGGAGGCGGTGCCCACCCCGTCCCGCTCCCGCCGCACGGCCGTGGTCGTCCTGCACCTCGTCCTGCCGGCGGGCGGCTGGCTCCTCCTCGTGTCCACCGTCCGCGGCGCCCTGCCCCCTCCCGCCGCCGTCGGGCTGATGGTGGCCTGCCTCGGCGCGCTGCTTGCGGCGTTTCTCGGCGTGCCCCGGCGACTCGGCGCCCGGTACGAGGCGCCCGGAACCGGCGCGTTCCTCCGCCTCCTCCTGGCCGCGGCGGTCCTCTGGGGCCTCCTGGCCGTCGCGGGGCGCCCGCTGCCCGGCGGGCGGGCTGCTGCCGTCCTGTGGGGGCGACCACGGCCCACCTGCAACATCCGGTCGTGGATGACCCCTGTCCCGCTCCCCTGGACCGGCACGGTTCAGGAGCCCGCCAGCAGCTCCCGGTAGAGCGCCTCGAGGCGGTCGAGGCGGACCGTCGTGGAGAACCCCTCCACCACGCGCCGCCGGGCGGCGCGTCCCAGGCGTTCCCGCAGGCCGGCGTCGCCAAGCAGCCGCTCCAGGGCGTCCCGCAGGGCGACCACGTCCTTCTGGGAGACGAGGAGCCCCGTTTCGCCGTCCAGGACGAGCTCCCGGTTCCCCGCACAGTCGGTGGCCAGGACGGCCCGTTCCATGGCCATCGCCTCGCGGATCGTGCCCGTGATCCCGGTCCCGGCCCAGGAGGCGTCGGCCACCACGTCGCAGGCGCCCAGCACCTCCGGCATGTCGGTCCGGTACGGCAGTGTCAGGAGGCGGTCGTCGATCCCGGCGCCCCGGGCCGCCCCCTCGACCTTCTCCAGCTCGGATTCGGGCTCGCACCCAACCAGCAGCAGCCGCGCGGTCGGGAACTCCGGGGCCACCGCCGCGAAGGCGAGAACGAGCTCGCGCCACCCCTTCCAGTCGCGGACCGACACCTGGCCCACCAGCAGGTCGTCCGGTCCCAGCCCCAGCTCCCGGCGGACGGCCGCGGTATCCACGCGGGCGGGGTCGAACCGGTCCGTGTCGGTCCCGGCGTGGATCGTCCGGACCCTCGCTGGATCGAGCCTCCCGCTCCGGATCACCACCTCACGGATCGCCTCGGCCACGCAGACCACGGCGCCCACACGGGGGTGGCGGTACTTCAGCCGGTTGAACCGGTCCAGCGGGAACGAGACCCCGCGGTTGACCACCAGCACCGGGCGGGGACCGAGGCCCGCGGCTCCGATCAGCGCCACACCGTGGGGCCGCCCCTTGTGGACGTGGACGATGTCGATGCCCCGTTCCCGGAACAGCCGCCGCATGGCACGGGCGGAACCGAGGTCCATCCCGTGCCGCAACGGCATGGGTACGAACTCGATCCCGGCGGCCTCGCAAGCGGCCTCCAGGTCGCCGCCGGGCCGGCTGACGACGGTGACACGGTGCCCCCGGGCCACCAGACCTCGGGCCGCTTCCATCATCTGCACCACCGAACCGGTGGTCAGCCGGTTCTTCTCGAGCGCATGGACGATGGACAACGACGTCTCCACGGCGGCAGTCTACCGCGGCCGGCACCGTCCCGCCGCCCGGTCTGGGGGATAATCGGTCGGGGAGGTCTCCAGCCCATGGACGAGCCCGGCAACCGACGGCTGCACAGTGACCCACGCGAGGACCCGGTCCGCCGGTTCTTCCGGTCGGGCTTCACGGCCTCTGACATCGCCGAGCCCGTGATCTCGTTCGACGGGGAGCGCCCCGTCGGCGAGGTCCGTGAACGGATGGCCGCCCTCGGTCTCCGCCTCGCCGGAGTCCGCCTGGACGGCCTGGTGCGCGGCTCCCTGCGGGCCAGCGTGACCGGGGA
>JAMOVQ010000134.1 GCA_027067575.1 Thermoanaerobaculia bacterium
CCGGCACGCCTCCACGGGGCTTGCCCTCCCCTCCGTCGCCGGACCGCCCCCGCCCCCACGCCGGCCCGTTCCTCGTGGGGCGCTCGATCGCTGGATGGCGGAGGGCTCCGTTGAGGGGGTAGTCCCAATCGTGAAGGCCAGGGTTCTTTGGAGCGCCAGCCGGGACGTTGCTTCGCTCGTCCCTGGGTGGATGGGTGCGTGGGGTACCAGGTGGAGCGCCATCCTCTCGGCGAGGATCTCGGCCAGGTCGAGGGACAGTCTCAATCGTGAAGGCCGGGGTTCTCCGGGATGCCCATCGGGACATCGCTTCGCTCGTCCCTGGGCGGGTGGATGGATGGGTGGGGTACCAGGCGGGGCGGTCTCGTTTCGGCCGGCGGGTCGGTCGGGTTGGGGACAGTCCCGATTGTGAAGGTCGGTGGTTCTCTGAGGCGCCAATCGGGACATCGCTTTGCTCGTCCCTGGGCGGGTGGATGGGTGGGGTACCAGGTGGAGCGGTCTTGGTTCGGCTGATGGGTCGGTCGGGTTGGGGACAGTCCTGATCGTGAAGGACCTGGTTCTCTGAGGCGCCAGTCGGGACATCGCTTCGCTCGTTCCTGGCTGGATGGATGGGTGGGGTACCAGGCGGGGGGCCTCGTTTCAGGCGAGGCGGAGTGCTGGTCGAGGGGTCAGTCCCGACCGTGAGGAGCCGGGGTCTTGCGGGTCGCGAACCGGGACATCGCTTCGCTCGTCCCTGGGAAGTGAGGACACTCCTTTTCCAGAAGGCTGGGCGGTGGTGGCAGGGATCGTGATGGGTGGGGGTTCCGCTCGCGACCCGTGAGGGGATCCACGGGTGGCCGAGGCACGGGTCGTGCCGAGGACACGGGAGGGTTCTGTTCTCTGCGGGGCGAGACAGCGGAGGAAACGCCGTCACTGCGGTTCGTCAACGTCGCCGCGGCCGGGCGGTCAGGTCGGGCGGGAGCGCGGGCCGATCGGGCAGGAGCCCCAGCCTGCGCGGAGCGTCGTGGTCTTCTCCGCGCCGTTCGGGCCCACGAGGGCCGTGATCCGTCCCGGCTCCACGGAGAGGTCGAGCCCGTCGAGGGCCGTTACCCTGCCGAACCGGACGGTGAGCCCGCGGCACTCCAACGCCGGTACGGGGGCCGCTTCGCCGCTCATTCCTCCTCGCCGCCGGCCGGGGGACGGATCCGGATCCGCTCCGGCCGGCCGTCGTGCGTCGACACGACCTCCAGACGGAGTCCCTTCCACTCCACGGCGGTTCCCGGGCGCACCGGCTGGCCCGATTCCTGCGCCACGAGGCCGCCCACGGAGTCCACGCCCTCGGGCGGGGCGAGCCTGAGCCCGAGGAGCCGCTCGAGCCGCCGGAGTGCCATGTGGCCGGGAACCACGAGCACGTCCCCCTGCTGGTGGATGCTCGTGCCGCGCTCCACGTCGAACTCGTCCTCGATCTCGCCGACGAGCAGCTCCACCACGTCCTCCAGCGTCAGGATCCCCGAGAACCCGCCGAACTCGTCGAGCACCACCGCCATGTGGCGGCGCCGGCGGCGCATCTCGTCCAGGAGGTCGTGGAGCGGTCGGCTCTCGGGGATGTAGAGCGGCTCGGTGACGAGCTCCCGCCAGTCGTCCTCCCCGCCAAGACGAAGGAGATGCTTGGCGTGGAGGATCCCGGCCAGCCGGTCCGGGGAGCCGTCCACCACGGGGAAACGGCTGTGGCCCGAGGCGGCCACACGCCTGCGGAGGGTGGCCGTGTCCCACGACAGGTCTACCGTCTCCACGTGAGGCCGCGGCACCATGACCTCCCGGGCGACGACCTCGCGGAAGTGGAGCACAGCCTCCATGATCCGGATCGCGTCCGTCGGGAGCTGGCGGTACCGGTGGGCCAGGGTCAGCATCAGGTGGAGATCCTCCTCGGTCACCGGCGCCCGGCTCCGGCCGATCCGCCCGAGGAGCCGTGCAAGCGAGCCGAGCACCCACGCGGCCGGGCGCAGCAGGAGGTCGAGGAGGTAGAGCGGGACGATCACCCGGGTTGCGAAGGTCTCGGCGTGCAGCTGGGCCAGCGACTTGGGCGTGATCTCCCCGAAGACGAGGATGCCCAGGGTCATGGCACCCACGACGGCCGCCAGATTGCCCCGGCCACTGAGATGATAGGCCAGTGACGTGGCCAGCGCGGAGGCCAGTACGTTGACCAGGTTGTTGCCCACGAGGATCGTGATCAGGAACTCCTGGGGGGCCGAGGCCCAGCGCTCGAACCCCGCACGGGCGAGCTTGCCTCCGCGCGTTCGGAGCGCCTCGAGGCGGGGGAGCGAGAGCGATGTCAGGGCGGTCTCGGAGCTCGAGAAGAACGCCGAGCCCGCGAGGCAGAGCAGGATGCCGACCGCCTCCCGGGCCAAGCCCGCCGTTGCCGGATCGTCCATGGGCCGATGCTACCACGAGCTCGTCTCGCACACGCCAGGGCCACCATCGGAGGCAATTCCCTTCACGGTGCAGATGGCTCGGCGGGGGCCAACCGGCGGCCGGCCCCCGCGCTGCGTGCGGGCTGAGCGTTCCGGCCCGCCGTCGCGGTGGAAGCGAGCTTCCCCCGCGCCGTCCGGCCGTACCGCTGGCGCTGCCTGCGGCGTCGCTGCCGGCCGCCTGGGCTTCGTTGGAGGGCTTCGGGTCATCGACATTCTATGAACGGGGCCGCGCGGATCGCACCCCGGGGCCGCCCCCGCCGCGGTCGCTTCGTCGTCACGACCCCCAGGTCAGTTCCTCCTTGCCCCCCTCGCCGCAGCGGCACCGGAGGACGAGCCTGCGCGGCCTCTCCTCGTCTCGGCGAGTGGCGGTCGCAGGCCGCGCCGCTTCGCGGCGCACCCCGGGTCGCTCCGCTCCCCGGGGCCGTGGGGGCGGGGGCGCCCCCATGCCGGCCCGTTCCTCGTGGGGCGCTCGATCGCTGGATGGCGGAGGGCTCCATTGTGGGGACAGTCCCGATCGTGAAGGGCTGGGATTCTCTGGATCGGCAACCGGAACGTCGCTTCGCTCGTCCCTGCGAATGAGGGACACTGTTTCAGTATGACAAACAAACGAGGTAGGCAGTGTTCTGTCCTTTGGACCCATGGAGCGTCGTTCGCCGTCATCACCCCGGTGGTCCCGGGGTTGAGTCATGCCACGGGGGCGCGTGCTAATGTGACGGTCCGGGAGGGGCCATGCGCAAGCTCGTCGCCATCGTCGTCGTTGTCGCGTTCCTGGCGGTGCTCGTCTGGGGCTCGGTCGTCCGTGTGCCCGAGGGGCCGGGCGCGTGGTGCGCCGGCCGGTACCTGGCGCCTGGGTGGCACCTGAGGATGCCGTTCGCACGGGTCGCGCCGTACGAGGCCGGGGAACGGACCGTCCGCGTCGAGCGGGAGATCGCCTCCCGCGAGGGGGCGACCTACCCGCTGACCGTCACCGTCGGGTTCCGCTGGAACGGGGAGCGGCTCGCCACGAACCCGATCGATCCGGAGCGCCTCGCGGGGATGGTGGGTGAGCGGATCGCCGCTCTCGACGGCCGGTTCTCCGGGAAGGGGATCGGTCCCGCGGTTCGGGAGGCGCTGGAACGCGACCTGGCCTCGCTGCCGCTGGAGCTGCTCTCGGTGGAGGTCTCCTACCCGGGTGAGGCGCTGGACGAGATCGCCGCACTGGCCCGGCCGACGGGCGCGAAGGTCGTCGTGGTCGGCCTCGACGGGTTCGACTGGGTGTTGCTCGACCGTCTCATCTCCCAGGGCCGGTGTTCGACCTTCGCGCGGATGAAGCGGCACGGGGCGTGGGGCGACCTGATCTCCCACCCGCCGGTGCTCTCGCCGCTGATCTGGACCTCCATCGCGACGGGGCGGCGTCCGGAGGTCCACGGCATCCTGGACTTCGTCGTCAAGGACCCGAAGACCGGAAAGGACGTCCCGATCAGCGACCAGTCCCGGAAGGTCCACACCTTCTGGAACATCATGTCGTACGCAGGGCAGAAGGTGGACGTGGCGAACTGGTGGGCGACCTACCCGGCGGAGCCGGTCAACGGCGTCATGGTCTCCGAACACCTGTTCTACCAGCTGTTCGGGATCGAGCTGGACCAGCGGGACCCCGCCAACGTGTACCCCCCCGAGGTGCTCTCGGAGGTCCTGCCGCTGCTCGTGCCGGTGGACGACATCGGATACGGCACGATCCGCCGGTTCGCGCGGATCTCCCGGGCCGAGTACGATCAGGCGCTGGCGGAGGCCGCGCGGGTGAAGAACCCGTACGACAACCGGATCAACCACCTGCGCAAGATCATCGCCACGACGCGGGGCGTGTTCAACGTCGGGCGGTGGTTGCTCGAGAAGCACCCGGCAGACCTGGTGACCGTCTACGTGGAGGGGACGGACACCATCGGCCACCGGTTCGCCCATTTCCTGCCGCCGAAGCTCTCCTGGGTCTCCGACGGCGACTTCGCGCGGTACCACGACACCATGGCCGCCTACTACGAGGAGGTGGACCGGCTGATGGGCGAGATGATGCGCGCGGCGCCGCCGGACACCACGTGGATCGTCACGGCGGACCACGGGTTCTTCACGGGGGCAGCCCGTCCCCACGTGCGCCCGGACGACTTCGGCGTCGGGGCCTCCCAGTGGCACCGGATGGTGGGGGTGTTCATGGCGATGGGGCCGCACGTCCAGCGCGGGAAACTCGAGCGTGGCGTGGACATCTACGACCTGTGCCGGACGTTCCTGTGGCTCGAGGGCGATCCGGTCTCGCGCCAGCTCCAGGGGCGGATCGTCACGGAGCTCATGCGTCCGGAGTGGGTCCGTGACCACCCGCCGGTGTTCGTGGACACCTACGAGAACCTGCCGCTGACGTGGAAGGCCGAGGGTGCGCGCTCGGTACTGGACGAGGCCCGGGTGAAGGAGCTCGAGGCGCTGGGCTACCTCTCTCCCGGCGGCGGGTCGGTGGCCCGGCCCCACGGGGAGGGCGGGGGGACGGACGTTCCTGCCACGGCCGTCCCCGCCCCGGCTGCCGGTGACGCCGGTGTCGCCAAGGTGACGGAGACGTACAACCTGGCCAAGCTCGCCGACTCACGCGGCGATCTCGAGGGTGCGGAACGGCACTACCTCGAGGCGCTCCGGCAGAAGCCCGACTTCGCCTTCGCCATGATCGCGCTGGCCGACGTGGAGCTCCGGCTCGGCAAGCCCGACGAGGCGGTCCGCTGGTACACGAAGGCGCTGGAGACCGGGAACCCCGACCTTCCGCCGAAGGTGCTCGTCGACTTCGTCGGGGCACTGGAGAAGGCGGGCCGGCTCGAGAGGGCTCCCGGGGCGCTCAAGCTGCTCCAGCCGGTCTGGGGCGACCGGCCCGGGTACCGGGCGGCGGTGGGGCTGGCCGAGGAGAAGCTCGGTCACCTGCAAGCCGCCGCCGAGGCGTACCGCGCCGAGCTCGAGGCAGACCCGTCGAACCCCGTCGCCACCGCCGGGATGTTACGCCTCGCCCGCGAGGGCGTCGCCGTCGACGTGGACGCCATCCTCCGGAGGAGCTTCGATGCCGTCAAGACCGACCTCAAGAAGCTCAACGACTTTGCCGTGCTGTGCCTCCAGCAGGGGCGGCCGGACTGGGCCGGGAAGGCGCTGGAGATCCTCGTCCGGAGCGATCCGACCAACGCCGGGCTCCTGATGAACCTGGCCGTCGCGCGGCGTCAGGAAGGCCGGATGGACGAGGCCCGGGAGCTGCTCGAGCGGGCCGTCAGGCTGCGGCCGGAGGACGCCAGCCTCCGGTACAACCTGGGCGCCATGCTCGCGGAGGCCGGACAGTTCGAGCCGGCGTTGGAACAGCTTCGGAAGGCGCGGGAACTGGGCCTCCGCGGGGCAAGGGTCTACGCCGCCCTGGCCAAGGTGCTGTTCAGGCTCGGACGGATGGACGAGGTGCGATCCGTCCTGGACGAGGGGCTCCGGGAGAACCCGGGCAACGCGGAGCTGGAGGGGATGCGTCGGGCGCTTGGGCCGCCGGGGGACTCGTGATACGCTGGTGAACCGGCGACGACCGAAAGATTCGACGGAGGGAGACCGACATGGTTGAGCAGCAGGGTGGACAGCAACAGAAGAAGGGGCTCGGGCCCATCGCGTGGATCGCCATCGGGTGCGGCGTGGTGACGTTGATCGTCGTCCTCGTCCTCGTGGCAGGCGGGCTCTTCGTGGCGCACAAGGTCAAGGAGGCCGGAATCGACCCCGACCTCTGGGAGAAGAACCCGACCCTGGCCGCGTCCAAGGTCATCAGCACCTTCAACCCGGACCTCGAGGTCGTGGAGGTCGACGAGGACGCGGGCACTATCACCATCCGGGACAAGAAGACCGGCAAGGTAGTCACCATCGACGCCGAGGAGGCAAAGAAGGGTCACATCTCCATCGAGACGGAGGACCAGGGGACGATCACCGTCGACACCTCCGGAAAGGACGAGAACGGGACGGTGACCATCACGACGGACAAGGGGACCGCCGTCATCGGAGGCGGCGAGAACGCGCCGGCGGTGCCGGAGTGGCTCCCCACCTATCCGGGCGCCGAGGTCCAGAGCAACTACGGGATGACCTCGGACACCGAACGGAGCGGGATGGCGTCCCAGACAACCTCCGACGGCGTGGACGCCGTGGTCAAGACCCTGAGCAAGCAGCTCGAGGATGCTGGGTTCACGGTGACGACCAACTCGATGCAGGAGAACGGCAGGACAACCGGGGCGCTGGTCAGCGCCGAGGACGAGGCGCACGGGCGCGAGGTGCAGATCATGATCGGCAGCGACGACGGCTCGACATCCATCGCCATCACCTACACCGAGAAGCTCGGGAACTGAGTACCCCCCATCCGGGGTCGAGGACAACAGGGCGGGACCCGCGGGTCCCGCCCTTCGTCCCTCGGCACAAGAAAGGGACACTCTTTTTCTCACATCCCGCCGCGACGGACGGATACGTTGGAAGGGGACACTCTTGATCTTCTGGCACGCAAGAGAGAACGCCCTCCCGCCGAGTAAAAGAGACACTCTTCTATTCAACGATAGACACTGAGAGGAGAAACAGGGTCCCTTTCCTTCCGATTCCTCATGGCGCCTCGATAGATCAGCAGTCCGCCCCCCAGCGTCCCGTCGTCAGGGGCGTTCCAGC
>JAMOVQ010000135.1 GCA_027067575.1 Thermoanaerobaculia bacterium
CGCCCCCTCTCGGGCCAAGCCGTCTGCGTTCGCCGCCCGGGCACGCCTCCACGGGGCTTGCCCTCGCCTCCGTCGCCGGACCGCCCCCGCCCCCACGCCGGCCCGTTCCTCGTGGGGCGCTCGATCGTTGGATGGCGGAGGGCTCCGCTGTGGGGACAGTCCCGATCGTGATGGGCCTGGTTCTCTGGAGTGCCAGCCGGAACATCGCTCCGCTCGTCCCTGGGTGGGTGGGTGAGTGGGGTACCAGGCGGGGGGGCCTCGTTTCGGCCAGGGGGGCGGTCGGGTTGGGGACAGTCCCAATCGTGAAGGCCAGGGTTCTCTGGAGTGCCAACCGGAACGTCGCTTCGCTCGTCCCTGGGGAGGTGAGTGGGTGGGGTACCAGGTGGGGCTGTCTCGTTTCGGCCAGGGGGGCGGTCGGGTTCGCGTCTCAGCGGCTCCCCTCAAGGGTTGCGGGCTCCGGCTGGCCTGTTGCGCGGACGAGCGGTTCGATCCTCCCGGAGCCATCGGGGACCGGCCGGGGGAGGGGGGCGCGGGCCGCGTTCCACAGCCGTTCGAGCCACTCCCCGGTGAACGCCGTCACCGCCCGGGCGCCGGCGGCGGGGTCGCGTTCCGCCAGCGGGATCGCCGTGGCCTCGAACGTCTCGCGTGCCTGGAGCACACGGCCCTGGAACAGATCCCGTTCCGTACGGACGGCGGGGAACAGACGTGCGAACCCGGCGTCGATCCGACGGGCCCGGGCAGCGAACGCCCACCAGGCGTGACCGGCGTCGGGAGGGTATCCGCCGGGATCGTCGCCGAGGTGATCCCGGAGCGCCTGGTGCCACGGCCGGTGGGCGTACCCGTCGGGGAACGCCGTGACGCCGGCGTAAACCGGGACGAACGGCTCGACGCACGGACGGCGCGGGGCAAACCACGCGACGGGCCCCAGGGCGGGTGGGAGGCCGGAGCGGAGCTCCGCCACGAGCCCGAGCTCCGTCGATTCGGAGCATATCCGCTTGATCGCGTTACGGTGGGGGTTGCCGCGATCGTAGGTGGAGAGGGACTCGAACTGCGTCCCCTCGAAATGCGACCGGAGCAGCGCGAACAGGTCGGTCAGCCGGACGGGGTGTGCGGGCCGGAAGGAGAACGGCAGGTTGCGCATCCCTGGAGCGGTCCCCGAGAGGAACGCCACGCCGAACCACCACCGTGGCAGGGAGTGGAGCCCGACGCCAGCCGACCGATCGGCGTAGGCGCGGGCGAAGTGGAACGCCCCGTCGCGGGATGGGTCGTACCAGCCGTTCCTGCGGGCGTACGCCACGAGGTCGGCGCTGCCGAGGAACCGGCCGGGGTCCGAGAGGTCCACCTCGCCGATGGTGAACGTGTTGGCCAGGACGGCGACCTCGTCGTCGGGAATCCGGGCCGCGACCCAGTGGCGCCCGAGGGTCACAGCGAGCATCCATGCCTCGTGGGGGTCGGCGATGGTGTAGGTCCGCCCGGAGTCGCCGTACCCGAACCGCTCCACGAGACGGGCCGCGATCCGGACCCCCTCCAGGGCCGTGTGCGCCCGTTCTGCGACGATCCTCCGGAGCCGGTACCGGATTCCGCCATCGGTCAGGTCCGCATCCTCCACCCGGGACTGGCACTGGTTCGAGACCACGGTGACGCCGTGCTCGTTCAGGAAGCAGTCGGCGAACGTCTGGCCCGCCAGCTCGAACCAGACGAAGGCGGCGGTCTCCTCGACCTGCTCGACGGTGCCGCCGCCCTGGAGGCGGATCAGCTCCCCGGGTTCGTGCTGGAGCCGCGGGACCGCGTGGAGGTCGAGGATCTGCGGGGGCCGGTCGTCCTCGTTGTGGGCGAGCATCACCGCTCCCGTGGCCGAAGCGGCCGATCCCACGACGACGGTGAAGCAGTCGGGCCCGGCCGCTGCGGCCGTCCCGGCGATCGCGGCGGCGCAAACGGCCGCCAGCCATTTCCGTCCGGTTCTCACTGTCCAGACCTCCTTCGCCGTTCTCCGGCCAGTGTACCGGAACCGGCGGGCGGAGCCGGTGCGGTACCATCTCGCCATGGTCGCTGATCCTCCTACCTCGTCGGACACCGCGGCCGGGCCGGGCCGCAGGAGGGCCCCGTGGTGGGCCGTCACCACGTACTTCGCCGAGGGGTTCCCCTACGCGCTGGTCAGGCTCCTCGCCACGCCGTTCTTCCGTGACGCCGGGGCGAGCCTGCAGGCCGTGGGGCTGACCTCCCTCTACGGTCTGCCGTGGAACCTCAAGTTCCTCTGGGCTCCCGCGGTGGACACCACGGCAACGAAGCGGCGGTGGATCGTGACGATGGAGGCGGTGCTCGCCGGGATCGCCCTGGCGCAGGCGGCCATCGCCGGCCTCGCCGACCCCCTGGGCGCGGCGTCGGTGGCGTTCCTCGTCATGGCCGTCGCGGCGGCGACCCACGACATCGCCATCGACGGCTACTACCTCGAGGCGCTGGACCGGACCGAGCAGGCGCGGTGGGTCGGGTTCCAGTCCATGGCGTACCGGATCGCACTGATCGCCGGAGGCGGCGGGCTGATCTACGTCTCGGGCAGGACGTCGTGGACGGTGGCCTGGGTCGTGGCGGCGGGGGCCCTGGCGCTGCTCGGCGTCGTCCACGGCCTTCTCCTGCCGCGGATCGAGACGCCGCGGCGGCCGCTCCGGGCGCTCCTCGCGGGGCTCGCCAGGCCGCGGTTCCTCGTCCCGTTCCTCGGGGCCGCCGGGGCGGTCCTCGGCGTCCGGTTCGTCCTGGCGCGCCCGTGGGCGGAGGGGATCCGGACGCTGCTCGGCGCGCTGACGGTCCCCCAGTGGATCGTCCTGGGGCTCCTGACGGTCATGGTTGGCGTGGCGGTCCGGGCGCCGGCCCTCAAACGGCGGCTGTACGCCTCTGATTCCACCTACGCCCTGGCGTTCGTCGACTACCTCGACCAGCCGCGCATCGGCGTGATCCTGGCGTTCATCGCGCTGTACCGGACGGGCGAGTCGTTCCTGCTCAACATGGCGTACCCGTTCCTCAAGGCGATCGGCGTGACGCGCGCCCAGTACGGGATCGCGTACGGGACGTTCGGGATCGCGGCGGCGATCGCCGGTGCGATGCTCGGCGGGATCCTGATCGCCCGGTACGGCCTCAGACGGTGCATCTGGCCGTTCGTTGCGGCCCAGAACGTGCTCAACCTGCTCTACATGGCGCTGGCGCTCCACGAACGCCCGGCGCTGGAGGGGGCGGCGCATCCGGCGGTGGACATCCGCCTCGTCACGGCGCTGATCGCGGTGGAGGCGTTCGGCGCGGGGCTCGGCAGCTCGGCGTTCCAGGTGTTCATCATGCGGACCACCAAGGCGTCGTACAAGGCGGCGCACATGGCGATCGCCACGGCGTTGATGAGCGTCTCGGCGACGCTGGCGGGTGTGGCGTCGGGGTTCCTGGCCGCGGAGCTCGGGTTCCCGGTGTACTTCGGACTGACGTTTCTGGCGACGATCCCGGCGATGGTCCTGATCCCGTTCGTACCCCAGCTCCGGGAGCGGTGACGGCGGCGATGGCGGTGGCCCGCCGGTGGAAGAGGCGGGTCGTCCCGGCGGTCCTGTGCGGAACCCTCGGCGACGCCACGGCGACATTCCTCGGCGTGGCCGTTGCCCACCGGCTCTGGCAGGGCGGGCTCCGCCGGACGGATGGTAGAATCGGCCCAAGGAGGCTCTCCATGGGGACCATCGTTCGCAGTGGGGCAATGTCGTTCCGTCTCGTTTCTTCCGGGCGGGCGTGGAGCGCCCGCCTGTTCGTGGCGCTCGCCGCGATGATCCTCGCCGCTGCGGCCGCGATGGCCGGCACCGGCGGGACGCCGGCCGTGGAGGTGTGGGTCCAGGACGGGGGCAGCCTGACCCTGACCCTGCGTTCCGACGGGACCTACACGTTCTCGGGGCCCGGCGTCTCGTCGGCTGGACGGTTCGCGACGGAGACTGGCCGCATCGCCTTCCAGGACGGGACCTCCGGGGCGACGACGGTGTACGCCATGGAGCAGACGGCACCCGGCGTGGTGACGCTGGTGGATCCCCAGGGGAACCGGATGGCGTTCCGGCTCCAGGGGACGCCACAGGGGACGAGCCCGCCGGCAGCGGGGACCTCCGGTGCCGTGCAGCCGATCGTCCTGGTCCAGAAGGGCGGCGAGATCCGGCTGACCCTCCGGCCTGACGACACCTACCTGTTCGAAGGACCGGGGTTCCGGTCCGAGGGTCGGTTCGAATCCACCGGGAACCGTCTCGTCCTCCACGATGCCGGAAGCCAGCGGGCCACGGCGTACACCATGGAGCCCGGCGGGGACGGCACGATGCACCTGGTGGACCCCGGGGGCAACCACCTGGTGATGGAGGTCGTGCAGCTGCCGGCGGTGAACGGCACCCCCCCTGCTTCGGCGGCCGGCGGCGGCCAGGCGGCAGCCGCCGGCAGCACGGCGGCGGTGCCGCCCCCGGGCTCGCCGGGGTTCCTGTACTGGTTCCTGGCGAGTCTGCCGTCGATGGGGCCGGACGACATCTACGCGGCCTACTTCTTCGGTCTGAACGACACCCAGCGGCTGGTGGTCACGATC
The DNA here is from genome assembly GCA_027067575.1 of Thermoanaerobaculia bacterium. GTDB lineage: Bacteria > Acidobacteriota > Thermoanaerobaculia > Thermoanaerobaculales > Sulfomarinibacteraceae > JAMOVQ01. Next base: position 4,580 of record JAMOVQ010000135.1, read on the forward strand.
AAGGAGGCGCTCAACGCCTACATCTTCCAGCAGATGTGCATGGGAAGCCACGCGGCGGAGCTCCGGTACAACGGCGTGACGGGGATGGGCGACGGGTGCGGTGCGATCCTTCAGCAGGCCCAGGTTGCGGCCGCGTACGGTTCGGGCAACGCCTACGCGGAGGAGCAGCGCCAGGAGCTGATGATCGAGGAGAAGTGCGAGCTCGGCCTGATCGACGGCGCCACCTGTGGCGTGTACCGCAGGACGTTGCAGAGCGCGGCCGATGCATCGGGCCGGACCACGGAGACCATCGTGGGAAACATGGCGCCGCCGCCGTGCACCCGGTACTATACCCCGGACGAGCAGTACCTTGGATGCTGGTAGGTGAGGCGTCCCGGGGCGCTCACGGGGCGCACGAGGAGGTTTCCGCCGTCTCGCTGAAGTAGCCGGTCAGGTCGGCCCGTGCAAGGCCCTGATCGAGGGCCGTCCGGGCCACGGCGCGGGCGACGGCACGGTGCAACTCCTTGTCCAGCGGGTCGGGGACGAGCTTGTCCTGGGGAGTCCGGTCGGCGATGGCGTGGGCCGCGGCAAGGTACATCTCGTCGGTGATCCGGGGGGCGCGGGCGTCCACGACGCCCCGCAGGATGCCGGGGAACCCCAGGACGTTGTTGACCGTCTTGCCGTCGGCGGCGAAGGCGGCCCCGGCCTCGAGCGCTGCGTCGGGCTCGATCTCCGGGACGGGGTTGGAGAGCGCCAGGACGATCTGGCCCTCACGGATCATCCCGGGGGCGATCAACCCCGGTGCGCCGGTGGTGGCCACCACCACGTCGCAGTTCGCCATGATCTCGGGGATGGTCGATCCGGTGCCGCCGTACCGTTCGAGCCGCGCTACGGCGTCCCGGTCGAGATCCGCGCCGAGCACGGCGCTCCCGCTGACCTTCATCGCCAGCCGGGCGATGGCCATCCCCGCGGCGCCGAGGCCGATCTGGCCGATCCGGACCGAGCCGAGGTCGCGGCCGAGCCGGCGCATGGCCGTCAGGAGGACCGAGAGGACCACCACGGCGGTCCCGTGCTGGTCGTCGTGCATCACGGGCCGGTCCAGGCGTTCGGCGAGCGCCTCCTCGATCTCGAAGCAGCGCGGCGCCGAGATGTCCTCGAGCTGGATCGCGGCGAAGGTCGGCGCGATGGCCTCCACGGTCTCGATGATCCGCCGGGGGTCCTTGGTCTGGAGCAGCACGGGCATTCCCGAGAGGCCAACCAGACTCTCCATCAGCGCCGCCTTGCCCTCCATGACGGGCATCCCTGCGACGGGGCCGATGTCGCCGAGCCCGAGGACGGCGGTCCCGTCGGTCACGATGGCGACGAGGTGCGTGATCGCGGTGTACCGCCAGGCCAGGTCCGGCTCGTCCGCGATCAGGCGGCAAACCTCGGCGACGCCCGGTGTGTACACGCGGCGCAGGGCCCGTACGGAGTCCACGGTGTACCGGCTGCGGACGGCGATCTTGCCCCCCTGGTGCATCTCGAGCACCTCGTCGCGGACCTCGAGGATCTCCACGTCGTCCAGCGCCTCGATCCGTGCCACGATCCGCCGGAAGTGCTCGACGGAGTCGGAGAAGACCGTGACGTCACGGACGACCCGCCGGGCGTCGACCCGGACGATGGTGATCTCGCCGTAGTCCCCACCCTCCTCGCCGATCACCGAGAGGAGGGCCGGCAGGACGTGGGGAAGCTGTGCGTAGCGGACCCGAAGGGTCCTGAGAATCCTGTGTTCGCTCCACATGGCGTCCCTCCGGCACGAGGCGGCCGGCCTCAGTCCAGGAGCTCCTCCCGGATGTAGGTGAACCGGCCCTTGTTGACCAGACCCGTCTCGGTCTCGAACTCGTTGATCAGGCGCGAGACCGTCTCCCGGCTCGTGCCGATGGAGTGGGCGATGTCCGCATGGGTCGGCCGGCGGACGACGATCCAGCCGTTCCCGAGCCGCTGACCGTGCTCCCGTGCGAGGTCGAGGAAGTAGCGTGCCAGCCGGCCCGCGACGTCCATGTACGCCAACGACTGCATCCGCGAGTTCGCCCGGCGGAGACGCCCGGAGAGGATCTGGAGCAGCTTCAGGGAGATGCCGGGATGGTTCTCCAGGAGCCGCTGGAAATCCGACCGGTTGATGCCGACGAGCTCCGCGGCGGTGTCGGCGATGGCCGAGGCCGAACGGGGAGCGCTCTCGATCAGCGCCATCTCCCCGAATACCTGGCCCGCCCCGAGGGTCGCCAGGATCAGCTCTTTCCCTTCGGGGGAGAGGGTGACGATCTTGACCTTTCCCGACGCCAGCACGAATACGTCGGACGCCTCGTCCCCCGCCTCGAAGATGACAGTGCCCCGCTCGACGGACCGGCGGTGGGCCACCTGGGCGATCGCTGCCAGCTCTCCGGGATCGAGCCCCTTGAACAGCTCGATCCGTGAGAGCAACTCATGGGTTTCCATCGTCACCGTGCGCCTCCTCCGGGAACAGAATAGCCCAGATCGCCTTTCGGACCATGGCGCCGGACACCGGCGCCTCGA
>JAMOVQ010000136.1 GCA_027067575.1 Thermoanaerobaculia bacterium
GTTCGTCTCATCGAGAACCTCCTTGCCTCCAACGTCTGCGCACAGATTTGCTCCTCACGAAACGAGTTTACCCCTGGAAACGGTGTTTCGCAACCGTTTCCAGGGGGATCGAGCAATACAGATCACATCCCGGCAAGCCACATTCCAAAGACGGCTGTGGCATCCGCCGCTGACAGGGAACCGTTTCCGTTTGCATCGGCGCAAGGTTTCGCAGCATAGGAACCCGCGGATTCCCAGGCGGTCGGATCATCGTTGCCATCGCCATCCGACCACTCTAGCAGGATGGCCGTTGCATCCGCTGCAGACAGCCCACCACTCCCATTCGCATCACCCGCATCGCAACCCCAGGCGGAGTTGTTGATGATGATCACCTTGTCCTCAGAGGTCTCGGTGAACTCGCCGTCGCACTTGTCCACGTAGTAGCGGACCTTGACCCGGCCGGGGTTCGGGCCCGAGGTGACCGTTGCCGAGTAGGTCCCGTCGCCGTTATCCGTCACCGAGCTAATAGTCGCCTGCGAGTAGTTCGGGCCAACGAACTCCATCCGGACGACCTGGCCCGGGAGGGCGTTGGTCCCGTCGTTCAGGGTCGTGGTCATGGCCGAGGTCTTGGGATTGCTGCTGTCGCCCTGGACGTAGATCGTGCCGTCCGAGGCCGTCATCCCAGAGGCCGCCGTATCGATGGTCACCGAGACGCCGACCGTCGCGTCGACGATCTCGTCGAAGTCGTTCTCGTCCCAGCCGTTGGCGCAGGCGTCGGCCACGGAGAACGCGAACCCGTCCGCCGACCGCCGCAGGTGCAGCGTGGTGGAGCCGGTGAAGCCGGAAGCGACGCTGAAGGTCATGCTGAACAACCTCATGGGCTGATCAAGCTTGGCCATGGCGCAAGGGCTGGCCAACGCAGAGCTCGTGTCGCCATCGGTGGCCCAGTCGCCGGCCGCCGCCCAGCCGTACCGCCCCGAACCGGTGTGGTCCTGGAAGATGCCGTCGGGATAATCACCCTGAGTTCCACTCGTCAATGTCAGCTTCGAAGTGTCGAAGGCGACGTCCACGACCGCCGTGGCGATCCGGCCGTTCCCGCCGTTTACGGTTCCACAACTCTGGGAGCAGGTCGTGGTCGTATCGGTTCCCGGCCGGAACATCACGTCCGCGGTGAACGTCCCGCCCGGCGTCACACAGAATCCATTGTCGTTGTCGGTGGGATCGACGATCTCGAAGTCGATTCCGGGCGCCGTCGTCGTACCGCGGACCGAGGGAAGGTCCTTCGCACGGAACGCCGCGGCCTGGGCGACGAGGTCACCGGCCGTCGGGCCGTCGTCCTCGATCGTGAAGACGGACAGCGGAACGTCCTTCGCCTCGAAGTTCGCGGCGGACGTCTTCTCACCCACCACCTGGGCCTGGGCGAAGTCTACCGCCGCCGGAAGCACCACCGTCGCAATGGAACCGTTCGGGATCCCCGCAAACGGCGCCTGACCATCCAACGCGGCGAACCGGACCTGCACGTGGCCGTCCATCGCCTCGACCCGGCTCAGGAGCTGGTACCGGCCAGAGAGCTCCGACTGGACCGTCACGTCCTTCGCCTTGACCGGCTCGAGAACGGGGAAGTCCAGCCATGCGCCGAGAGCGCTGACGCCGCTGCCCTCGAACCGCACCTGGACGACCTGGGATCCGTCCTCACGGATCGCGGTCCGCTGCACGATCAGGCGCGGCGCGTTCTGGCCGAAAACCGCTTCCTCACGGCTCATCTGCTTCTGGACGGTCTGGCCGGCCAGGAGCGGCGACGCCATCGTCACGATCGCAACGACGGCCACGATGGTCATGATCTTCTTCATCTCTTCCTCCTTGGCATATTCCCACCGGCCCCTCGGCCGGCGCCTCGTGATTCCCTTTTCATCGAACGAATCATACCCCACATCGTAAGGACGCGCCAGTCTCCTGGCGGTCACGCGGTGATCCGGGACACACGCATGGATCGTGCTCCGGGACCGTTTCCCCAAGGCCCCGAGGAGGAGCTGACCTCGCGGCCGCTACAACGAAGGACCTGCAGCGGATGCGGTCTCAGGATGCGAGACTCACGGTCCCAGTCGATCAATGACGATGACGGCGCCGCCCTCCAACGAAGCCAGGACAGACGGCAGCGGTACGGGTGAACGGCAGCGAGAGGACCTGCGGTCCGGGCTACCATGGAAGCGGAGGCCTTCGATGCGCCGGACGATGCTCTCATCCCTCGCCATCGCCCTCGCTGCCCTCTCCGGGTGCGGCGGGGGCGGCACCCCCACCCTGCCGCCTGACACCATCGTCATCGGCAAGCTGGCGGACATCGAGAACTGGAACCCGTACCTGGCGGACTCCGCGTTCGCCGAGGACGTGCTGACGCTGCTGTACCCCACCCTGGCGATCGAGCAGCCGGACTACACCGACCATCCCCCATCGTTCGAACCGTGGCTCGCGTCGAGCTGGGAGACATCGGAAGACGGACTCTCCCTCACGTTCCACATCGATCCCCGCGCCTGCTGGAGCGACGGGGTTCCCGTCACCGCCGAGGATGTCCTCTACACATGGAAGGTCCAGCACGATCCGGCCGTCGGCTGGCCCGGAGTGGAAGACAAGGCGAACATCACGGGCATCGAGGCGCCAGACGACCACACCATCGTCTTCCGGTTCGCCCGCCGCGACCCGTACGCGATGATGGACGTCAACGACAGCCCCATCGTGCCGGCCCACGCCTGGCGGACGATCCCGTTCGAGGACTGGGAACGCACCGACTGGACCGCCCACGCCCTCTCCGCCGGGCCGTTCGTTCTCGAACGGCACGTTCCCCAGCAGGAGATCGACCTCGTGCGCAACGAGGCGTACTGGATCCCCGGCCGGCCCGCCGTCTCCAACGTGGTCTGGCGGATCGTGCCGGACCAGAACGCCCTCCTGACCCAGCTCCTGGGCCACCGCCTCGACTTCCTCGAGGCGGTCCCTCCCCGGGAGGCGGGCCGTGTCGAGGCGGACCCCGCGCTGCGGCTGATCGTCTTCCCCGACCGGGCGTACGCCTACATCGGCTGGAACCTGCGGAGGCCGCTGTTCGCCGACCGGAACGTGCGCACCGCCCTGACCCTGGCGATCGACCGCGACGCGATCCTCCGCTCGGCGCGGGCCGGGTACGGCCGCCCCGGCGTCGGTCCGGTGCTCTCGACCATGTGGGCGTTCGACCGGTCGCTCGAGCCGCTGCCGTACGATCCGGAGCGCGCCCGGAAGCTGCTGGCCGCCGCCGGGTGGCGCGACACCGATGGCGACGGCGTGCTCGACCGGGACGGCGTCCCGTTCGCGTTCGACCTGATGACCAACGCGGGCAACGACACCCGCCGCGACATCGTGGTGCTCGTCCAGGCGGACCTCGCCCGGATCGGGATCGAGGTCCGCCCGCGGCTCCTGGAGTGGGGCGTGATGACCGGGAAGCTGGAGGCGGGCGAGTTCGACGCCGTGGTCGGCGCCTGGAGGGAGTCGACACGGATCGACCTCGGCCCGGTGTGGCACTCGGCCAGGCCGGGCGAACCGACCTACAACTGGGTGGGGTACGCCAACCCCGAGGTGGACCGGCTGATCGAGCAGGTCGAGGCGCTGTCTGACTTCGGCCGGCAGCTCCCGCTCCTCCACGAGATCCAGCGTCTGATCGTGGCCGACCAGCCGTACACATTCTTGTATGAATCCGACCGGGTCGCGGCGCTCTCGCGGAGGGTCCGGGGCGCGGACGTCAACGCGGCCAGCCCGTACTTCAACCTGGACCGTTGGAGCCTCGCCGGAACGGGGGAATGATGCCGTGTCCCGCCTGATCCTCCGGCGCGTGCTCGTGGCGGTCCCGGTGCTGTGGCTCGTGGTCACGGCCACGTTTCTCGCCGTCCACGCTGCGCCCGGCTCCGTGGAGGATCTGGTCGCCGACCCGTCCCTCTCGCCGGCCGCCCGGCTGGCGATCCGGGAGCACTGGAGGCTCGACCGTCCGCTCGGAGAGCAGTACGTCCGCTGGCTCGGGGCGGTGGCGGCCGGCGACCTCGGCGTCTCCTTCCTGTACCACCAGCCCGTGGCCACCGTGCTCGGACGGGCGCTCGGCCCGACGGCGCTTCTCGCCGGCACCGCCCTCCTCCTCGACCTTCTGCTCGGACTCGCCGTGGCGGTGGTCTCCGTCCGCCGCCCCCACGGTGTGGCGGACCGCCTGCTCGGCGGGCTCTCCCTCCTGCTCTGGGGGATGCCCCCGTTCTGGCTGGCGCTGATGGCCGTGCTCGTCTTCTCCCTGAAGCTCGGCTGGCTGCCGCCATCCCACATGGCCTCCGTGGGCGCGGCCGCCCTTCCGCCGGCGGCCCGCGCCGTGGACCTCCTCCGCCACCTGATCCTGCCCGCCGGGGTGCTCGCCCTCGCCGGGTTCGCCGCCACGGCGCGCTACCTCCGCGCCGCACTCCTCGACGTGGCCGCCTCCCGCCACCTCCTGGCCGCCCGGGCCCGGGGGGTCCCGCCCCGCCGGCTGTTCTGGGTCCACACCCTGCGCCCGGCGCTCCTGCCCGTCGCGACGCTGCTCGGCCTCGCCGTGCCCGCCCTGGTCTCGGGCGCCCTCGTGGTGGAGGTGGTCTTCTCATGGCCCGGGATGGGGCGTGTCATGTGGACCGCCGCCACCGCCCGCGATATCCCCGTGGTGCTCGCCACGACCCTGCTCGCCGCGGGGGCGGTGCTGGCCGGGACGCTGCTCGCCGACCTGCTGTACGCGGCGCTCGACCCGCGGGTCCGGGAGTCGGTGTGAACCGGCGGCGAGCCGTTCCCGCGCTTCTCGGGGCCGTGGTCCTGGCATGCCTCGCCGGGCCCCTCCTCCACCGGCCCGTCCCGGCAGACCCCGTCGGCGGAGCGCTCCTGCCGCCGGGTTCCGCGGTGGTGGTCCTCACCCTGGCAGACGGCCGGACGCTGGTCTCGCCCGCGGCCCGGCCGTCGCCCGACGGCGCCTGGACCCTCCGGCGCGGCGGGGCCGAGGAGACCGTCCCGCCGGCGGCCGTGCGATCGGCCGTCCGGCGGCGGGCGTGGCTGGGAACCGACCGGTACGGCCGGGATCTCCTGGACCGTCTCCTCCGGGGAGGCCGGATCTCGCTGGCCGTCGCCGGTGCGGCCCTCGCGCTCTCCCTCGTCGTGGGTCTCGGCCTCGGGCTGGCCTCCGCGACGGGCCCCCGCTGGCTCGACACCGTCCTGATGCGCCTGGCCGATGCCTGGATGGCGTTCCCGATGCTGTTCCTCCTCATCCTGCTCGTCGCCCTGTTCCGGCCGGGGCCTGTGAGCCTCGTCGCGATCCTCGGCGCCTCGTCCTGGATGGGGCTGGCCCGCCTCGTCCGCGGCCAGGCGCTGGCGCTGAGGGAGCGGCCGTTCCTCCAGGCCTCCCGTGCCATGGGCAGCCCGTGGCACCTCCGGTGGCGTCTCCACTACCTGCCGAACCTCGTGGGCCCCGTCGCCCAGGAGACGGCGCTGCGCCTTGGCGACCTGATCGTCGCCGAGGCGACCCTCTCCTTCCTCGGCCTCGGGATCCAGCCGCCCACGCCCTCGTGGGGCTCCATGGTTGCGGAGGGCCAGGCGGTCCTCCTCTCCGGCTGGTGGGTGGCCACGATCCCCGGCCTGGCCATCGCCCTGGTCGTCCTCCTGCTGGCCGCGGCCGGTGACCTCCTCCAGGATCGTGTCGGCCCCGGAACCGCCTGAGCGAGACGGTAGATCCCCGAACTGATCACGAACCTTGGGAGCTGCGGAGCCCTGCGCTCCACCGGCTCGGCCCGCAAGGAAGACACAGGGTAACGGGATCCGAAGGACGGACCCTCAGAACCGTTCCCTCGGGAAAGTGGAGACAGTCTCCGTCATGAATTCACTCGTCCTCCCTGGGTCTCCCGCGGAGCCTCTTGACCATCGCGCGTCGCCGCTTGGCCTCGCGCTCCCGTTCGCGGACGCCGCGCGGTTTCCGCGTGGCGCGGCGCACCTTCCGGGGCCGGTTCCGCTCGGCGAGGATCCGGCGGAGGCGCTCGAGGGCGATCTTCCGGTTCCGGTGCTGGGAGCGGGTGTCCGCACAGGTGACGACGATCCCGGTGGGCCTGTGCCGGATGCGGACGGCGGAGTAGGTCCTGTTCCGGTGCTGACCGCCGGGACCGCCGGCCTGGTAGACGGTCACCTCGATCTCGCGTTCGAGCCGGTCGAGGTCGGGCGCGCCGTTCCCGTCGTCCACGGGGTCAGTGTACTCCTCACGCCCCTTCCGGACCCTCCTTGGGCTCCGAGCGGTGCCCGCGGAAGAAGTCGTGGACATCCTCGAGGATGCGGTACAGCGACGGGACGAGGAGCAGGGTGATTCCGGTGGCGAACAGCACGCCGAACCCCAGGCTGATCGCCATGGGGATGAGGAACCGCGCCTGCATCGAGCGCTCGAGGATCATCGGTGTCAGGCCGAAGAAGGTGGTGATGGTGGTCAGCATGATCGGGCGGAACCGCCGGATCCCCGAGTCCCGGAGCACCTGGAGCATCGGCAGGTGCTCCGCGCGCTCCTTGTTGATCAGGTCCACCATGATCAGGGAGTCGTTGACCACGACGCCGGTCAGGGCGACGATCCCCATCCCCGACAGCAGCGACAGGTCGTACCCCATCAGGATGTGCCCGAGCACGGCGCCGACGAGGCCGAAAGGGATCGCCGTCATGATGATCAGGGGCTGGGTGGAGCTCCGGAGCGGGATCGCCAGCAGGCAGAAGATGGCGAACTGGGCGAACAGGAAGCTCTCGCCGAGGCTCTTCATCGACTTGCCCTGCTCGCGCTGGGCACCTCCGAAGGTGGAGACGAGCCCGGGGAAATCCTGCTTGAGGCGGGGCAGCACGGTCTCGCGCAGCTCCCGGTTGATCTCGTTGGCGTTGGCCTCGGTCTCGTTGACGGTACCGGTCACGGTGACGACCCGCCGCCGGTCGGTGCGGTTGATGACGGCGTACCCCCTGCCCTCGTGGACCTCGGCGACGGTAGGAAACGGAATCTGAGTACCGTTTGGGAGGCGGATGCGCAGCCTGTCCAGGGAGGCCAGGGTGCGGCGTGCCTCCTCGGGGTAGCGGACCTTGACCCGGATGTCGTCCCGTCCGCGCTGGATCCGCTCGGCCTGGTCGCCATAGAACGCGTGGCGCACCTGCCCCGCGAGGTCGGCCAGGGTCAGGCCGAGGTTGTGGCCGATCGGCTTCAGCCGCAACTTGAGCTCCACCTTGCCGGGCTCGAACGAGTCGGCCACGTCGCCCACGCCGGGGTACCGGGCCACCAGCTCCTTGAGCCGGTTGGCGGCGCGGACGAGCGTCTCGAAGTCGTGGTGCGAGAGCTCCACGTTGATGTCCTCGCCCACGGAGAACAGGTTCGACGAGAAGGAGAGCATGGAGACCCCTGGGATCTCGCCGACGGCCTCGCGCCACCGGTCGGCCAGGACGCCCGAGGCGATCCCGCGCCGCTCCCCGGGCGAGAGCTCCACCACGATCTCGGCAAGGTGCGCGCCCGTCTCCCCCCCGACGCCCTCGGTGTGCCCGCCGCCGGCGATCCTGGCCGCCCTGGGCTGCTCCCCGAGCGACGTGGCGATGTGGCGGATCACCGGTCCCGATCCCTCCGGAGCCGTCCGGTCGTACTCGCGGCCGACCTCGATCGCCGCGCGCTCGATCCGCCGGACGACCTCGAGCGTGCGTTCCGGCGGGGTGCCCTTGGGCATGGTCAGCTCCGCCGTCATCTGGTCGGAGTCGATCCGCGGCATGAACGTGAACTTGACGTGCCCGCCGGCGATCAGTCCGACGGTAGCCATCAGGATGGCCAGGGCCGCGGCCAGAGTGGTGTACCGGTTCTCCAGGCTGGCCTCGAGCAGCCGCGCGTAGGGGCCGTTGACGAACCGTTCCAAGGCGTTCCGGAACACGTCCTGGATCCGGGCGACGGGACCCTTCCGCTCTCCCCGCCGCGCGCCCGCGAGGTGGGCCGGCAGGATGAACAGCGCCTCCACCAGGGAGATCAGCAGGACCGAGACCACCACCACGGGGATCGTCCTCATGATCTGGCCCATCCGTCCCGAGACGAACGCCAGCGGGACGAACGCGGCCACGGTGGTCAGGACGGAGAAGGTCACCGGGACGGCCATCTCGCGGACGCCCCGGACGGAGGCCTCCAGGGCGGGCATCCCCTGCTCGCGCCAGGTGAAGACGTTCTCGCCCACGACGATGGCATCGTCCACCACCATGCCCAGGCAGACGATGAAGGCGAACAGGGAGACCATGTTGATGCTGATGTCGAAGGCGGGCAGGATCAGCATCGCTCCGAGGAACGACGTGGGGATCCCCATGGTCGTCCAGAACGCCAGCCTGAGATCGAGGAACATGGACAGGGAGAGGAAGACCAGGATCAGACCCCAGCGGCCGTTGCGCACGAGCAGGTCGATCCGGGAACGGAGGATCTGGGAGCGGTCCTCCCATGTGTCGGCGCGGACGCCGGCGGGGAGAGAGGGACGGAGCCGCTCGTCGAGGTACCGCTTGACGTACTCGGCGATCTCCAGGGCGCTCTGGTCGCCGATGCGGTAGATCCGGATGCTGGCGGCGCTGGTGCCGTCGAACCGGGAGCCCACGTCGGTGTCCTCGAAACCGTCCACCACGCGCGCCACGTCGCCCAGCCGGATGGTGGCGCCGCCGGGGGTCGCCCGGACGACGATGTCCTCGAACTCGCGGCCGTGGTACCGCTGCCCCTTGCCCCGGACGAGGATCTCGCCGCCGGATGTCTTGATCTGGCCCCCGGGGATGTCGACCGAGTTGCGCCGGACGGCGGCCGCGATGTCGGCGAATGTCAGACGGTACTTCCGGAGGGTGTCCTCGGAGACCTCGATGTCGATCTCGAAGTTCCGCACCCCGGTGATCTCTGCCTGCGACAGCACGCCGCTGGCCGTCAGGTCGTCCCGCACGCGCCCGGCCAGGTACTTCAGGGTGGTTTCCGGGACGTCGCCGTGGAGCACCACGGTGATCACCTGGGTCCGGCTCGTGACCTCGGCGATGACCGGCTTCTCGGCCTCCTCGGGGAACGTCTCGATCCGGTCCACGGCGGCCTTGATGTCGTCGAGCACCCGGCGGACGTCGGCATCCTCGTCGAGCTCGGCGATCACCGTGCCCATACCCTCCTGGGCGATGGAGCGGATCCGGTCGATCCCCTCGATCCCGGAGATCGCCTCCTCCACCCGCATGCAGACCCCCTCCTCCACCTCCGCCGGCGCGGCGCCGAGGTAGGGAACGCGGACCGTGATCATCTGGGTGGCCAGGTCGGGAAACACCTTGACCGGCATCCGGGACAGGGAGATCAGACCACCCACGAGCAGGAACAGCATGAGGATGTTGGCCGCCACGTGGTTGCCGGCCATGAACGCCAAGGGACCGTGCTCCCTGCTCACGCCGCACCCTCCGCCGGAACACCGCCGTCCGTCCTGTCCTCCCCTCCGGCCACGCGGACCTTCATCCCATCCGTCACGACCTCGAGCTGGCTCGTCACCACGAGATCCCCGTCGGCGAGCCCGCCGGTCAGGTAGGCCGTATCACCCGCCGTGTGGGCCACCGCGACCTTCCGGAACCGCAGCACGCCGCCGTCGGCGACCCACACGGTGTCGCCCTCGTGGATGGCGTACCGGGGGATGGCGAAAGCGTTCCGGAGCGTCCGGCCGTGGATCGCGGCCTCGACGAACATCCCGGGGAGCAGCGGAATCCGGGTACCGCCGACGGGGCGGGGGACCTCGACGACGACGGAGATCGTCCGGGTCTGGAGGTCCACGGTGCCCTCGGTCCGGGCGATCCTGCCGTTCCAGGTCATGGTCTCGCCGCCCAGCCGGGCGGTCACGGTGACCGGCGAACCGGTCCGCCGGTTCCCGGGGCACGGGATGTCGAACCACGCCAGCTCGTCGTCTCTGAGCGGGACCGGGATCTCCATCGACTCCACGGCGTAGACGCTGGCGATCGGCTGGCCCGGCGCCACGAACTGGCCGAGGTCGGCCTGCTTCTCGACGACCCTCCCGTCGAACGGCAGGGCGATCCGGGTCCGGTCCAGGTCGGCCTTGGCCTTCTCCAGCGCGGCCCTCGCCGCGGCCAGGTCGGCCTCGGCCCCCCGGACCTGGGGCTCCCGCACCACGAGGGGGGACGGAGGTTCCTGGCCGGGGTGCTCGCGTTCCCACTCCCGGCGCGCAACCGTCGCCCGGGCGCGCTCCATCTCGAGCTGCACCTCGGCGGAGGCCACGCGGGCCTCGGCCTGGTGGAGCGCCGCCTCGGAGTCGGTCCGGTCGATCTCGACGAGCGCCTCTCCGGCCCGGAAGTAGCCGCCCTGGACGAACGCCGGCGAGACGTGGACGATCCGGCCCGAGACCTGGGGGATCAGCTGTACCGTCCGCGGGCTGCGGACCGTCCCGGTCCCGCGGATGATCACCGGGACGTCCGCCGGGTGGACGGCGACGGCCTCGACCAGGGGGCCGAGCCGCTCCACGGTCTTCTGCCTCGGCGGTTTCCGCGAGGAGACGAGCAGGAAGGTGAGGGCCGCTCCCGCCAGCAGGAGGAGGACCGGGACGGCGATCTTTCTCGGTCGGACGGTCATGGCGACACCTCGTCGGTCGTGGCGTTCGGGGCGGTCTCCGGCGCTCCGGCATCGGGTGCGGGGACCGCCGCCTCCCAGTCGCCGCCCAGGGCGAGGAAGAGGGCGACCCTGGCCTCCCAGAGCTGGCTCCGGACCTGGATCAGGGCGTTCTCGGCGAACCGCCGGGTGCGGTCGGCGTTGAGCAGGTCGAGCAGCTCGACGGTGCCGTACTCGTACCGCATCCGGGTCAGCTCCTCGGCGGCCACGGCGGCATCCCGCGACTGCCGGGCGGCGGCCAGCTCCTCCTGGAGCCCGCGATCCGCCGACAGGGCGTCCTCGACCTCCCTGAGCGCCGTCAGCACGGCGGAGGCGTAGTCGGAGGCCGCCTCCTCCATCCGGGCGCGGGCCGCATCGACGTTGGCGCGGAGCCGGCCGCCGTGGAAGATCGGCGCCAGGATCCCCATGGCAGCGTTGTAGATGATGTTCGAGGACCTCGTCAGGTCTGCGGCTTCGTTGCCCGTGAACCCGCCGGAGGCGGAGAGGGTCAGGTCCGGGTAGAGGTTCGCCAGGGCCACGCCGACCCTCGCCGCGGCGGACGAGAACCGCATCCGGGCGGCCACGAGGTCGGGCCGCCGGTCGAGGAGCGCCACCGGGAGCCCCGTGGGTACGGGCGAGAGATCGGGAACCGGCGGGAGGGTGTCGGGCAGGTCGGCCCCCGTGCCCGGCCTCCTGCCCAGGAGCACGTCCAGGGCGTGGCGCGCCGCGTCGATGGACCGGCGGAGGCGCGGAATGGCCGCCTCGGCCTGGGCCAGGCTGTTGACGGTCAGGTGGAGCTCGGCGGCGTCCGCGATCCCCGCCTCGTACCGGTCGCGGACGAGGGCCGCCGTGCGGCGCCAGCTCTCAGCCGTCGCCGTGGAGATCTCGAGCTGCTCCTCGAGCAGCGCGATCCGGACGCGGGACCGGATGACGTTGGCGATCAGGGCGTTGACCACCGCCTTCCGGCTGGCCTCGGTGGCCATGAGCTCGGCCCACGCGGCCTGTTCGCCCCGCTTGAGCTTCCCGAAGAGGTCCAGCATGTAGCTGACCTGGAGCTGGTCGTTGAACGTCGTCGAGTAGATCCCCACCCGCCCGACGTTGGGCAGCACCATGGAGAACTTGTTCCGGCTGACGTTGAGGCCGGCGTCGACCTGGGGGAGCCGGGCGCCGTGGGCCGCCCCGAGGGCCGCCTCGGACTGGAGCACGCGGGCCGCGGCCGCGTGAAGGTCGGGGTTGGCCTCGAGGGCGGCCTCCACGAGCTCCACCGTCACCGGGTCGGCGAAGTGCCTCCACCAGTCGTCCGGGGGAGGCGTCTCGGCCCCGGTCCCGGACGGCGCCGAGACGAACCGGTCGGCCGTATCCGCGGCGGTGGCCGGGGCCTCGCCGGGGTCCGGTCCCAGCGTGCAGCCTGCGAGCCCGGCCGCCAGGAGGAGGACGGTGGCCGCGCGCCGCGTCACGAGCCGCACTCCCCGGCCAGGGCGCGGATCCCCCCGGCCGTGAACCGGACGATGTGCGCGGTCAGCCGCTCGAGGTCGGCCGGGAGCGTGTCGCGATCCTCGAACCGCAGGCGGTGGACCACGTGGACGAGCTGGGCGACGAGGGAGAAGACGGCCATCCGGGCGTCGGAGGGCGCGAGACCCGGTTCCGCCCGGAGGAGCGCCTCGAGCAGCGCCTCCTGGACCGGACGGAGCATCTCCCGCTCGAACAGCTCCCTCGGGAGGCGGGGCTCGAGCATCTCCCGCGCCCACAGCTTCATCAGGAGACGGCCGTGCCCCTCGTCCAGCAGCGGTTCGAGGAACGAACCGGTGAACACCTCGAGCACCCGCTCGAGGGAGGGCCGCCCGGGCGCGCCGAGCACCTCCCGGAGCCTGGCGGTGCGCAGGTCCCTGAGGGAGACGAGCCGCCTGCGGAACACCTCGCGGTAGAGGTTCTCCTTGGAGCCGAAGTGGTAGTTGACGGCCGCAACGTTGCACCCCGCCTCGGCGGTGATCTCGCGGACGGAGGCGCCGCCGAACCCCTTCTCCGCGAAGAGGCGCTCCGCCGTGTCCAGCAGGCGGTCCCGCGTCCCCTCGTCGTCTCCGGTCACGGTACGGTCATGAACGTTCATTTCAATCGAGAGTATAAAACGAGCGTTTCATCCCCGTCAAGGGGGGACGTCGGCCGGGACGGCCGGGGTGGCGGCCGGCTGCGCCGGGGCTCCGGTGTCCGCCCGGGTGGCGGTGGGGCGCCGTCGTCCTGCCGGCCCGGGTCGGCGGCGGCGTTCCCTCGCGTGGTACGGGGTATGCTGTTCCCGAAGGAGGACTCCATGATGAAGCTGGATGTCAGGGCGTTCGCGCTCGCGTGCGGGACGTTGTGGGGCGTGACGGTCTTCCTGGCGACACTGTTCCTGATCGCCACGGGCCGGGACGGTTCCCTGATCTCGCACCTCGGGTACTTCTACCTGGGCTATACCTTCTCCGTGGGGGGTGCCGTCGTGGGGCTCGTCTGGGGGTTCGTGGACGGGGCCGTTGCCGGGGGGCTCCTGGCGCTGCTCTACAACCGGTTCGCCCGCTGAGTCCCCGGAACGCGAACGGCCGGGCGGTCCGCCCGGCCGGGTTCGGCGTTGCTGGAGGCGACGGCCGGATTCGAACCGGCGAATCAGGGCTTTGCAGGCCCCTGCCTTACCACTTGGCCACGTCGCCTCAGGGAACCGCATTCTAGGCCGGAAGGGGCGCACCGTCAACCACGGGCAAACGGACCGCGAACTCCCGGGGCGCAACCGGGGGGCCGCTCGTGCCGTGCAGGGGACCGGGTTGCTGATACACTCTCCAAAACGCGGTTCGATCGGATTTCTGAGGAGGCGGAGGCATGGGACACGTTTCGGAGATGGCAGTGGCGTGGTGAGGACGTCGTCGGCGAAGCGTGATTCGGGAGCGCCGGGCCGCTCCCCGTCCGACGGCTGGAGGATCGCCCTCCTCCTCGCGCTCCTGGCCGTGATCCTCGCCATCGTGGTCCTCGTCAGGTATTTCGGCGTTCAGCACGGGCTGGCCATGGGGGCCGTCCTCATCGGTGGCGTCGTGTGGTACTCGATCCGCCGGCGACTCGGCCGGACGCCCCACTGGGTCGGTCAGGCGTTCGTGCTGCTCGTCCTTCTCGCGGCGGCGTTCTCCCTTCGCAACACCATCCGTGCCCTCGGCTCGGAGGAGGGACGGTACGTCCTCGCCAGGCTGAACAAGATCCCGTGCGGGGAGACGATGGTCGTCAGCGCCGAGGATCTCGAGAAGGCCGGCCTGTTCACGAACGACGTCAAGGTCATCGAGCGCCTTCATGGCGACCTGCACAGGCTCTACGGAAAGCTCGTGGCCCGGATCAAGGCGGACAGGGGACGGCACCGGGCGGTGATCGAGACCGATGTCTTCGTCGATCCGCTCCTGCGGGCGCGGGCGAGGGACCGCTTGAGGAGGATCGGCCGTTATCTGGACGAGGCAGGGGATGAGCTCGAAAGCATCCAGGCGACTCTTCGCAAGCGGTACGCGAGAAGGACCGGCGAAAACACATGGAGGGCGAACTCGTACGCCGGCTGGGTCATCCTCGACCATGCCCGGCGGGCCGGCTTCGGCATCGGATCGTACCGTTGCGCCGTGAACGGGGGGCTGGAGCTTCTCGACGACAAGGAGCACAAGGATCTCGTCATCATCTTCTCCCGGGGCAAGCTCAGCTTCATGTCGGAGGAAAGGGTGTTCGAACGCAGATACGAGGCGGATATCGCAGGAATTCTCAAGTGCCAGAGGGATTTCGCGAAAGAGGCGTGCTGCGACGTGGACGACGTCCGGATCGTACCGGATGTGACGTTGCCCGACTACTACCCGTAACGGGAGCCCAGCCACCGTCCGGTCCGGCGGGATGGGTCCTCCGGAGAGCCGGTTCCCTTGCCCTCCCGTGCCGGGACCCGTAAGATGCTCGGGAACGGTTGATGGGAGGTGTCCATGGCCGCGACGGATGGCGGTGACCGGAAGATCAAGGTCGTGGATCGGCGGTGGTTCGACGAGACCGGAGAGCTCCGCCGGGAGCTGAGTGAGGCCCGATCCAAGTCAGAGACCAGTCAGGTTGAGAGGGAACCGGCCACACCGGCGGAGGACGCGGAGGTTGCGGGCGCGCCACCCACGGGTTCCAGCGCGGATCGGAACAGTGGACCCAAACCATCGAGTGGCGGAGTTGCATGGCCCTCGGCCATCAGCTTTCTCCAGATGGTCGATTTCCTGGCACAGCAGGCCCTCCTCCTGCTCTCTGGCGCCGAGGGCCATCCCGCGAGCCCCGAACAGGCCAGGATCTTCATCGACTTCCTCGGCATCCTCGAGGACCGGACCCGCGGCAACCTGACACCGGAGGAGGCCAGGGCACTGGCCGACGTCCTGTTCCAGCTCCGCGCGCTGTACGTCCAGACCACGGGGGGGTGATGCGGCGGGCCGCCCTGCTTCCGCTGCTGATCCTCGCGATGGCGCCGGTGCGTCTCGCCGGCGCCGGGGTGCCGCTCGGTGAGGCATGGTTTCGGGTCCAGCAGGCGGTGGATGCGGGAGACGTCGTCCGGGCACGCAGCGAGGCGGAGGATCTCGTGCGGCTCGGGAAACGGACCGGCGTGCGGCGGATGCCAACCTGGGGCCGGGCTTTGACGGCCGTCGCCCGGAAGAGTGCTCCGCCGGAGCGGGCGGCGTTTCTTGACATCGCGCTCCTGCTCGATCCGGACTGTCCGGAAGCGTACTTCCTCCGGTCCGAATGGGCGTGGCATGGGGGAAACCGGGGAGCTGCCGTGCTCGACGCGCTCCACGGCTGGCGCGCTTCGCTGTCGGATCCGTTCCGAAGGCGGGAGCTCATGACCTCGGCCGTCGGGTGGGGACTCCTTGCCCTCGTCGCGGTTGGGATCGTGGCAATGCTCGTTCAGACCGGACGCTACCTGCCTGAGCTCGGCCACGATGCGCTCGAGCTGGGGAAGGTTCTGTTCACGACGACCAACGCGCGAATCTTCGCCGCCGTGGCGATCACGCTCCCGCTGTTTGCCGGTCTCGGTCCCGTGTGGCTTCTCGGGTACCTCTTTGCGTTGTGCTGGATCTACTTTCCCCTCCATGAGCGTGTCGTCTTCGGCCTGGTCTGGCTGGCCGTCATGCTGGCAGTTCCATCCCTGGAGCTCTGGCAGGGCTGGGCACTCTCCGAAGCCCCTCCCGCGGAGCGGGCGGTGACGGCGCTCGATAACGATCTCGTGATCCCCTTCACGATGGAGGAGCTCCTTTCCCTCTCCACCGAGCTCGACCGTGTTCCCGCGTTCCACATGCTGGCCGGAGAGGCCTCGCACCTGCTGGGTGAGATCATCACGGCGGCAGAACAGTTCGGCAGAGCGGCCCTCGCCGCACCCGACGATCCCATTCCCCACGTCTGGCTCGGGAACATCGCGCTGGAGGAGGGTGACACGCGCCTGGCGATCCAGGAGTACCGGAAGGCGATCCAGAAGCGTCCCGATCTCGGGATGGCGTACTTCGACCTCTCCGTGGCACTCGATCAGGACCACCTGTTCACCGAGGCAGACACCGCAAGGAACAGGGCGCGGGCACTCGGTCTCTCGGGATATCCCGGCAGGTTCCAGGAAGTCGACGGCCTCAAGCTCCTCTACCCCCACGATGCCAGGCTCCTTCTCGAGAGGCTCCGGCGCGAAACACCGGCCGAAAAACGGCGTTTCGTCAGGAGCCCGGACCTCGACCTCAGACCCCGGAGGATCCTCGGCTCTGCGTGGGTTCTCGCGTTCCTTTGCACTGGCCTGTTCGGCCTGCTGGTGCTATGGGCCCGAGGCCGCTGGATGTGGACCGCCCAGGCGTGTTCCCGGTGCGGCAAGGTGTTCTGCTCCCGGTGCAAGACGACCAGCGAGAGCAGAAGCTACTGCAGCCAGTGCATCGCTGTCTTCCTGACGCGGGGTGCCGTCTCCATCGAGCAGCAGGCGGCCAAGATGGAACAGATCCGAAAGCGCCAGCGGCTGCTCCTGGTGATCCGCCGGCTCGGCTCCATCGTGGTTCCCGGGTTCGGCGATCTCATCAGGGGCAGGTCCGTACGTGGTCTCCTGAACGGCATCGCAGCTGCCATCGCCCTGACCGGGATTATTGCCTGGGCGCCGCTCTTTGCCAGGCCGATCGTCAGTTCCGCGGGAGTGATGCCACTGCGGGCCGGGCTTCTCGTCCTGCTCGCCATTTCGTGGCTCGTCTCGATCCGAAGGGGCTGGAGGAAGGTCTGAGATGGCACTCGAGGGAACCCTCCGCGACTTCAGCTTTGCTGACATCCTGCAGCTGATCTCTCTCCAGAGGAAGACTGGGGTCCTGACGCTGAAAGGTTCGGAAAACGTGGTGACGATCTCGTTCCTCGAGGGACGGATCGTCGGTGCCGACGCCCTGAACCAGCATCGTGCGGATCGCCTCGGCCTGATCCTGCTCCGGACGGGAAAGATCTCCGAGAGCCAGCTCGAAGATGCACTCAGGGAACAGGAAGAATCGCTCAAGCGGCTCGGCAGGATCCTGATCGAACGGGGGTACGCGAGACAGGAGGATGTCCGCTGGGCTCTGGAGCAACAGATCCTCCAGATCGTCTACCGGGTCTTCCGGTGGAAGGACGGGGAGTACCACTTCTCCCAGGAGACGGACATCGACTTCGACAGGGATCTGGTGGTCCCGATGTCGGCGGATTCGATCATCATGGAGGGCGCCCGGATGACGGACGAGTGGCCCTTCATCGAGCAGCGGATTCCCGACCGTTCCGTCGTGTTCGTCAAGACCGACCCCAGGAAACAGGTGACCGTCGTTGAATCGGATGAGGAGGATTTCGGCGACTTCGCCTTCGATTTCGCCGAGGCACCGGACGAGCCGGTCGCCCCACCGGAGGAGGTGCAGGAGGAGAACGGAGGGCTCCGCCTCACTCACCGGCAGCTCGAGGTCTACCTCCTCGTCAACGGCCGGGATTCGGTGTCTGAGATCGTGCTCAAGAGCCCGTACGTGGAGTTCGAGACGTGCAAGGCTCTCGCCGACCTTCTCGATCGGGGCCTCGTCCGCGAGGCGAGCCAGGCGGAGGTCGCCCGGACCCTTCGCCAGGAGGCGGGCGAGGCTGGGATCGAGCGCCGGTTCTCCCTGGCATCCCTTCCGTGGCTTGCGCTTCCCTTTCTCGCACTCCTCGGGATTGCGCTCAGCATGATCCCGCGGAACCCCCTCAATCCGCTACTCCACGAGGGGGGCCGGTTCTTCGAGCGATACATTCTGGAGAGCGGATCGCACTACCAGATCCATCAGGTGCTCCGCGGCGTCGAGGCGTACCGCGAACTCCGTGGAAGCATCCCCTCCTCGCTGGAGGACCTGGTGGAGGGCGGATTCCTCTCACCGGACGAAGCAAGGGATCCGTGGGGCCGGACCTACCGGCTGATCATGCGTGGCCAGACGCTGCTCATCGCCGGCTCGGACCGCCGGGGGGAGCTGGTTCCCCTCCTGATGGTCTCCCGACGGCTGCCACCCGAGAACGGCGGCACGGCAACGCCCGGCGGACCCGGGATCACCCTCCTCGACTAACCCCGCTCGTGCAGCAAGGCACCCCTGGCCCGGACAGATGCGGACCGGTGAAGGGGGATGTTACTCAGCCGGAAGACCGGGGCGGTGAGGCCGCCCACGCCTCGCGAAACCGGTCGGGGATCCTGACCGGACGGCCCGTGACCCGCCGAACCGCAAGATGCTCCGTCGTTCCCTCGGCAAGCAGTGTTCCGTCCGCCGCGCGGACGACACGGTAGGCGAAGGTCATGGTCCGGGAACGGAGTGTCGCCATCCGGGTCCAGACCTCCACGAGGTCGTCATACCTCGCGGGACTCCGGTAGCGGACCTCGACCCGCGTGACGATCAGGTCGATCCCGTCGCGCTCGAGCTCGGCGTAGGGAAGCCCGAGTTGCCGGGAGAACTCCGACCGGCCCTCCTCGAACCAGACCACGTACGAAGAATGGTGAACGATCCCGGCGGCGTCGGTCTCCGCGTACCGGACACGGAACCGTGCGATGCATGCGTCATCCATGGGCGCATGGTACCGCACACGGACCGGTCCGGCCCCGAACGGCGCCGGCCACAGGACGGTGGGCGCCCGGTCTAGAGCCCCAGGAAGATGACCGCGAGGCCCGCCAGGACGAGGGTCCCCCCCGCGAGGGCGTGGGCCCACCGTTCGAGGGCGCCGAGCCGGAGCCGGGAGACACCGGCCCAGCCCAGGGCGACGATGACCAGCATGGCAGCCACGGTGACCGCCCCGAAGACCAGCGCCACGGCGGCAGCGGTGCTCCAGGCGCCGCGGCTGGCGGGGACCATGAACAGCGGGATCAGCGGCTCGCACGGCCCCAGGACGAAGACGATGAACAGCGCCCAGAACGTCGTGGTCCGTCCGGGTTCGTCCGGGTGGGTATGGACGTGGTCCCCGTGGGCGTGGAGGTGGACGTGGCCGCCGTGGGTGTGGGGTTCGAGGCCCTTCTGCGTCCTGAGCGCCACACGGATTCCCCATGCCGCGTAGGCGACCCCGAACGCCACCAGCGCCCATGCGGCCAGGTCGCCGCGGGTCCCCTCGACGATCTCCAGGTGCCCGATGGCCACGCCGGCGGCCACGCCGACGCCGCCCAGCACCACGGAGGACACCACGTGGGCGATCCCGCACATCAGGGTGATGAGCAGGGTCCGCGGGAGCGACCACCGCCGGGCACGGGCGAGCATGACGAACGGAAGGTAGTGGTCGGGCCCCAGCGCCGTGTGGACGACGGCCACCCCGATCGCCGCGGCCACGAGGCTCCACGAGATGGTGTCCGCGGCCATCAGCAGATCCTCGGCAGTCCCGAGCCGGAGAGCCGGTCCAGAGGCCGCAGCCCTCCGGAACGCGACCGGAGCACGACGGGAGAGCCGCCAGCGGGCCGTTCCACGGCGGCGCCGATGACGGCGGCCCCGGAGCCCTGCGGGTTGGCCCGCAGGAGGTCCACGGCGCGCCCGGCGTCCTCCGCGGCCACCCACAGGACGGCCCGGCCCTCGCAGGCTAGCTCCAGCGGGTCGAGTCCGAGCAGCTCGCAGACCGCCTGGACCGCGCCCCGCACCGGGATGGCCGTCTCCTCGAGCACCATCTGGAGCCCCGTCCGCTCCGCAACCTCGGCCGTGACCGTGGCGAGGCCTCCCCGCGTCGGATCGTGGAGCGCCCGAATGGCGATCCCGGCGTCCCACAGCGGCTCGAGGAGGTCCGCCAGCGGCGCGCAGTCCGAGGCCAGGTCGCCGGTCTCCAGCCCGTGGCGGAGCGCCATGATCGTCGCGCCGTGGTCGCCGACCGGGCCGGTGACGAGCACCGCGTCGCCGGGACGGACCGTGGTGTCGGAGACCTGGCGTCCGGGCGGCACCACGCCGAGCCCGGCCGTGACGGCGTAGATCCCGTCGCCCGCCCCACGGGGCACGACCTTCGTGTCCCCCGCGACGATGGCGGTGCCGGTCGCCCGGGCGATCCGGCCCGCGCTGACCGCGCACCGCTCGACGAGGTCGAGGTCCGTTCCCTCCTCCAGCACCAGAGCCCAGCTCAGCCACAGCGGCCGGGCCCCGGTCATCACCAGGTCGTTGAGGGTTCCCGTCACCGAGAGGGAACCGACGTCGCCGCCGGGGAAGACCGGCGGCGAGACGACGAAGGCGTCGGTGGTCATGGCGGGGCGGCCCGGCGGCAGCTCCGGCAGGACGGCGGCGTCGTCCAGCGCGGCAAGGGCCGGGTTCCCGAGGTGCGGCAGCAGCACCGATTCCACGAGCTCGGCGGTCATCCGTCCCCCGGCGCCGTGGCCCAGCAGGACCGTCCGCCGGCTCATGCCGTCCCCTCCATGGTCCACCGCTCGTGGCGGTACCATGCAGCACAGCTTCCCTCGCTGGAGACCATGCAGGCGCCCACCGGGTTGTCCGGCGTACACGTCCGTCCGAACAGGGCGCACTCCGGCGGATCGAGGGTCCCCCGCAACACCTCGCCGCACCGGCAGCCCGGGGGTTCCACCGGCCGGGGCAGTTCCACCGGCAGGCGGGAGGCGTCGCGGTGGGCCCACGCCGGGGCCAGCCCGAGGCCCGAGGCGGGAATCGGTCCCAGCCCCCGCCAGACGGCGTCCACCGGCTCGAAGACGCGGTCCATCAGCTCGAGCGCCGCCCGGTTGCCCTCGGGCCGGACGACCCGCCCGTACAGGTTGACGATGCGGGGCTTCCCCGCGGCGAGCATGCCGATCAGCGCCTCCACGGCCCGCAGCACGTCCGCGGGCGTGAACCCCGCCACGGCGCCGGGCAGGCCGAACCGCTCCGGGAGGAACTCGAAGGCGCCGGAGCCCGTGACCACGCTGACGTGCCCCGGCAGGATGAACCCGTCCACCGCCACGTCGCCGGCTCCGGCCAGGGCGGCCAGCGGCGGGGGCATGACCTTGTTCCCCGGCAGGACCGAGAAGTTCGAGATCCCTTTCCGTTCGGCCTCCTCGAGCGCCGCCGCGATGGTGGGCGCCGTGGTCTCGAACCCGATGCCGAGGAACACGACGGGTCTGCCGGGGTTCTCCTCGGCGATCCTGAGCGCGTCACGCGGCGAGTACACGATCCGCACCGCCGCACCCCGGGCCGCGGCGAGCTCGAGCGACCCCCGGCTGGACGGGACCCGCATCAGGTCGCCGAACGTCGCCAGGACGGCCCCGTGCTGTCCGGCGAGCGCCCACGCCCGGTCCAGGTACCCCACCGGCGTCACGCAGACGGGGCACCCCGGACCGGAGATCAGCCGGACGCCCCCGGGCAGCCGGTGGCGCAGGCCGGCCGCCGCGATGGCGTGGGTGTGGCTCCCGCAGACCTCCATGAACGTCACGGGCCGCCCGAGGGCATCCACGGCCCGGGCGATCCGCTCCAGGAGCCCCGCCACGACCGCCGGGTCGTGGAACCGGTCCGTCCCGCTCACAGCTCCCTCATGGCGCCGGAGTAGGTCTCGAGGATCTCCAGCGTCTCCCGGGCCTGGTCCTCGTCCACGACCCCGATGGCGTACCCGGCGTGGACCAGCACGTGGTCGCCGGGCTCGGCCTCGGGCAGGAGCATCAGGGAGATCCGGCGCCGGATCCCCTCGAGCTCCACCGTCCCCTCGAACTCGTCCCGCTCGATCAGCTTCATCGGTATGGCCAGGCACATGGTCGTCTCCGTGAGGCGGTCGGACCCATGGTAGCGCATCAGCCCCCGGCGGCGAGGAGGGCGGCGGTCCAGACGGCCTGGCCCAGCGCGACGGCGCCGTCGCCGGGGGGGAGCGACCGGGGGCGGAGCACGGTGGCGCCCGCGCCCTCGAGCCGGGCCGTGACGCCGCCGAGCAGGAGCCGGTTGACGAAGCAGCCTCCGGCAAGGACGACCGGCGCATCGGCGTTGCCGCGGACGGCCAGTGCCGTGCGGGCGGCGAGGGCGGCGAACGTCTCGTGGAACCCCGCGGCGATCCGTTCCGGAGGCTCGCCGGAGGCTGCCCGCCGGGCCGTGGCGGTGAGGACGGCCGCCGGGAACCCCTCCGGGTCGTCCGGGTCCACCTCGGGCCACGGGGCGGTCCCTCCGGCTCCGGCGGCCAGGGACTCGAGCCGTGCGGCGGCCTCGCCCTCCCATCCGTTGACGGCGGCGAGCCCGAGAAGCGCCCCTGCGGCCTCGAACAGCCGCCCGGCGCCCGTGGCCATGGGCCAGCGGCCCTCCCGGGCCAGCCGCCGGACGCCGGCGAGGCGCGCCCCGTCCACGATACCGGCCAGCGGTGTCTCCTCGATCAGACCACCCTCTCCCGCCCGCTCCAGGACCGCGGCGGCCACCCGCCACGGCTCGCGCACCGCCCGTTCCCCGCCCACGAGGGGGAACGTCCCGAGGTGGGCGGCCCGTTCCCAGGCGAGGCCGGGGCCGAGTTTCAGGAACTCCCCGCCCCACGCCGTGTGGTCCGTGCCCATTCCCGTGCCGTCGAGGATCAGCCCCACGGCGGCGGTCCCGTCGAGGGGCAGTCCGTGTTCGGCGAGCACCGCGGCCAGGTGGGCCAGGTGGTGCTGCACCCGCACGAGACGGGCCTCGCGCTCCCCAGCCAACCGTTCGCCCAGCCGTGTGCTGCCCAGGTCGGGGTGCAGGTCCACGGCGACGACCCCTGCCGTGGCCTCGAGGAACGCCTCGAGCCCCGTGGCCGTCTCGTGGAGGAACCGCCGGGCGGGCTCGGTCTCGAGGTCCCCCACGTGCTGGGAGGGGTAGGCGTGGTCTCCCACCGCCAGGCACGCCGCCACCTGGAGGTGGGCCCCCAGGGCCAGCACCGGCTCCGGGGAGGGCGCCGGCAGTGCGACCGGCTCGGGCACCCACCCCCGGGAGCGCCGGACGAGCAGGGGACCCCCCGGCGCCGTGCGGACCACCGAGTCGTCCACCCGCCGGGCGATGTCCCGGTCGTGGGCCAGGAAGGCGTCCGCGATCTCTCCGAGGCGTTCCAGCGCTTCCCGGTTGCCCGTGACGATCGGCTCGTCGGAGACGTTGCCCGACGTCATGACGAGTACCGGCGGTGCGCCGCGGCGGAACAGCTCCACGTGGAGCGGCGTGGTGGGCAGCATGACGCCGAGATCGCCGATCCCGGGCGCCACGGCGGCGGCCACCGGCGCGCCGGGACGGCGGGGGGCCAGCACGATGGGCGAACGGGGCCCCAGCAGGAGCTCCCGCTCCGCGTCCCCGATCGTCACCAGGGCCTCCACGGAGGCGAGGTCCGGGACCATCAGGGCGAACGGACGGGTCGGGCGCCGCTTGCGTTCCCGGAGGCGGCGGACGGCCGCCTCGCGGTCGGCCCGGCAGGCCAGCTGGTACCCGCCCAGCCCCTTGAGCGCCAGGATCCCCCCCTCCGCGAGCAGCGCCGACGCGGCCTCCATCGCGGCGCCGTCCTCGAGCCGTCCACCCGAGCCGTCGGGCCGCACGAACCACAGCCGCGGACCGCAGGCGGGGCAGCACAGCGGCTCCGTGTGGAACCGGCGGTTCGCCGGGTCGTGGTACTCGGCCTCGCACTCCGGGCAGAGTGGGAAGCAGGCCATGGTGGTCCGGGCACGGTCCCACGGGAGCGAGCGAACCAGCGAGAACCGCGGCCCGCAGGAGGCGCAGCCGGTGAACGGGTACCGGTGCCGGCGGTCGGCCGGATCCTCCATCTCCCGGCGGCAGTCGGCGCACAGGGCGGCGTCCGGAGGGACCATGGCGCGCAGCCTCGGTCCGGTCCCGGAAGGGGCCACGCGAAACCCCGTCTCGCCCCTCGGCTCGGCCCGGGCGACCTCCACCGCATCCAGCCGGGCCAGGGGAGGGGCCCCGGAACGGAGCGTTGCCACGAACCGGTGGAGCGCCTCCTCCGGCCCCTCCACCTCGATCCACACGCCGTCCGGGTCGTTGCCCACCGCCCCGCCGAGCCCGAGCGACGTGGCGAGCCGGTGGACGAACGGCCGGAACCCGACGCCCTGGACGGCGCCCGTGCACCGGATCCGGAGGCGGCCGGTCCCGGCGGTGGTCATCCGTTCCGCTTGGCCCGCAACCGCGCCTCGATCAGGCCGCACCAGGCGTCCACCCCATCGCCCGTCGTGGCCGAGGTGACCAGGAACGTCCCGCCCGGGCGAAGCGTCCCGACCCGCTCGCGGACCGCGTCGAGGTCGAACGGCAGGTGGGGCAGCAGGTCGGCCTTGGTCACCACCGTCACCTCCGCACGGGAGAAGATCGCCGGGTACTTGAACGGCTTGTCGTCCCCCTCGGCCACCGAGAGCAACGCCACCTTGAAGTCCTCGCCCAGATCGTAGTTGGTCGGGCAGATCAGGTTGCCGACGTTCTCGATGAACAGCACGTCCAGCTCGCCGAACGCGGCCTCGTCGAGCCCGCGCTCCACGAGCCGGGCGTCCAGGTGGCACGCCCCGCCCGTCAGGATCTGGTGCGCCGGAACCCCGAGGGCGCGGATCCTGTCGGCGTCGCGCTCCGTCGCCACGTCGCCCTCCAGGACGCCGCACCGCAGGGACGCCCCGAGCCGCCGGACCGTCGCCTCGAGCAGTGTGGTCTTGCCCGACCCCGGCGATGAGATCAGGTTGACCACCAGCGTCCCCGCCGCAGCAAACCGGTTCCGCAGCCGTGCGGCCTGCTCCTCGTTGGCCTCCAGCGCGCGCCGCTGGACCTCGACGACCCGTGCATCCGTCTCACAGCTCATGCGACCTCCCCGTCGGTCTCCTCTGCATCCTCGACGTACACCACCCGGAGGACGTCGAGCTCGCCACCGCCCTCGATTCCCAGGGGCATCCCGCACCGCGGGCACAGCCGGAGCCACGACCCCGGGACCCTCTCGGGAATCTCGCCGCACGCCGCGCACGTCTGGCGGGCGGGGCGCCAGTCGATCTCCAGCGCGGCGCCGGCCTGCGGTCCACCGGCCACCGCCGCCTCCCACGCCGCCGCCAGCAGCTCCGGCTCCACCGCGGAGAGTTCGCCCACGGCCACCGCCACCCGCTCGATGCGGGCCCCGTCCGGCACCGACTCTCCCGCGATCCGCAGGATCTCCAGCGCGATCCCCATCTCGTGCACCGGCTGCCTCCATGCCGGAGTATATCGGTCCCGCGGACCGCGAATCCAGGCCCCAGGGCGTGATGCCGTTCTTGCGAGCTGGGACGTCGCTTCGCTCGTCCCCGAGGGTAAACCGGGGGGCCGGGCCACGCCGTGAGGGGCCGGGGTAGACTCGGACCGTGGAGGACATGGAGGCACTTCGTGCGGTGGCGGTGGCGGCGTTCGAGGCGGCCGTGGACGCCGTTCGGCCGGGGCGGTTGCTCCCGCGGGCCGTCCGGATGGTGGCCGGGCGTCCCGTCGTCCGGGGGCGGCCCCTCCCCGAGGTCCGGGGACGGCGGGTTCTCGTGGCCGCCGGGAAGGCGGCGCCGGGACTGGCCGCCGCCTGGCTGCGAGTCGCGCCCGGGTGGGCGGAGACGGTGTTCGTTCTCGTCCCCCACGGAGTTCCGCTGCCCGGGGCCCTCGAGACGGCGGCCACGGTCCGGTGGGGCGCCCACCCGGTCCCCGACCGGGCCGGGGAGGCGGCCTGCCGGGAGCTGCTCGACCTCGCCGATGGGCTGGGGCCGGACGACCTCCTCGTGCTGCTCCTCTCGGGCGGGGCCTCGGCCCTGCTCGCCGCGCCCGAGCCCCCACTGACTCTTGACGAGGTAGTTGACACCACCCGGGCCCTCCTGCGGGCCGGTGCGCCCATCGGGGCGCTCAACACGGTCCGCCGGGAGATCCTCCGGGCCGGCGGCGGCGGCCTCTCCCGGATGGCGTTTCCGGCACCCGTCGTCACCCTCGTGCTCTCCGACGTTCCCGGAGACCCGCTCCACGACATCGCCTCGGGCCCCACCTTCCCCTCCCCGACCACGCCCGCCAACGCGCTTTCCGTGCTGGAGCGGTACGGCGTCGCGGACGAGGTCCCGAAGGCCGTGCCCACTCTGCTACGCCGCCTCGCGGAGCGGGGCCCCGGCGGGGAGGAACCGTGGATCTTTCGGGGCCGAACCGAGGTGATCGGCAACAACCGCACGGCCACCACAGCTGCTGTAAAAGCCCTGCGCCAGCGCGGCTGGACCGTCCACCGCCCCGCCCGGTTCCTGACCGGCGAGGCATCGGTCAGGGGGAGACAGCTCGGAGCGCTGGCCGGAGCCCTCGAACCGTCACGGCCGTTCGCCCTGGTGCTCGGCGGGGAGACGACGGTGACGGTTCGCGGCGACGGACGGGGCGGCCGGAACGAGGAGCTCGCGCTGGGTGCCGCCATGGAGCTCGAGGAGCGGGACGGCCGTGTCCTGCTCGCCGGAGGGACCGACGGGGTCGACGGGGCTTCGGACGCCGCGGGTGCCGTCGTGGACGGCGGTTCCGTCGCGCGCATGATCGCGGCGGGGATCGATCCGGCCGGCGCCCTCCGGCGGAACGATTCCGCGACGGCGCTCGCGGCGTCCGGCGACGCCGTCGTCACCGGTCCGACGGGCACCAACGTCTGCGACGTGACGCTGCTACTCGTGGCCGAACCGTGAGGCGATCCGCGCGAGGTCGGGCCCCACCTGGTACTGCGCGAGGACCCGGACCTTCCCCCCGCTCTTGCGGAGGAGCACGACCCACCACGTCCCGCCGACCACCGGCACCTCCAGGGCGCACCGTTCGCCCGGGGCGGGGACGGCGCTCCGGTACGCGCCGATCGGTTGCATTCGGCCGTCGAGCAGCTCGACCCACGTCCCGTCGCCGACCGGCACCGGGTACCGCCACGCCCGGAACTCCCCGGGGAGCCCCTCGACGGACCGAAGCTTCGGGCCATCCGCCGTGCCCTCGAGCCAGAGCAACGCCACCGAACGGGTGTCGAACAGCAAGTGGACACCGATGGGCCGCCCACCGTCCGTCGTCCCCGGCGGGAGCGGCGGCCGGCCCGGCGGTCCGAACTGCAGGAGCGCCAGCGCGAGGAGCAGGCCCGTCATCCCCCGGCCCCCCGCATCGCCAGGAACGCCATGTAACCCACGAACGCCAGCAACATGCCCCCCCCCTCCAGGCGGCTGATCCGCCCGTCCCGGAGCACGAACCCGCCCACCAGGACCGTCGCTGCCACGAGGAACGGCACATCCTGCCGGACGACGAACATCGGCACCGCACCGGGACGGATCAGAAACGCCGTCCCGACAACCAGCCCGAGGTTGAACACGTTGGATCCGAGTACGTTCCCGACAGAGATCTCCGGCTCCGCCTTGACCGCCGCGGCGACCGAGGTCGCCAGCTCGGGCAGGGAGGTCCCGAACGCCACGAGAGTCAGCCCGATGACGGTCTCGGAAATCCCAGCCGCCCGCGCCAGGGTGACCCCGCCGCGAACCATCAGCTCCGCACCGCCCACGAGCAGGCCGATCCCGAGCACCGTCAGGGCCGTGTTCGCCAGGACGGAACCCCGGACGGCCACGGGCTCGCCCCGCGTCCGGCGGGCCGCACGGACGCTGAGCCAGACGAACCCCGCAAAGACCGCCACGAGCACCGCCGCGGCGGGCCGGCCGATGCCGCCCCGGGCCAGGACCACCACGATGATGATGCCTGCGGGCAAGAGACCGAGGAGCAGATCCCTGAGCAGCGTACGGTCCGGTTCCGCCTCGCCATCACCCCGCACGTTGATCGGCCGAATCACCGCCGCGACACCCAGGACGAGCAGCAGGTTCATGATGTTGGACCCGATGGCGTTGCCCAGGCTCAGGCCGCGGCTGCCCCGGGCTGCCGCCAGGACCGAGACCGAGAACTCCGGCATCGACGTGCCGAACCCGACGACGGTCAGCCCGACGATCATCGGCGCGACCCCGAGCCGGAGCGCCAGACGGGATGCCCCATCCACGAGCCACCCCGCGCCCAGGCCGAGGCACGCCATCCCCCCAACCACCAGCAGGATCGCGCCGAGATGAGGTACCGCTCCAATCACCGGGCGATGCTACCACGGCCCCCCGGAAGGGATCGGCCTCGCTCCCGGCACAGTTCGAGAATCCTTGTCCAGGCTTCCCGGACACGTGCCGGCAGTACCTCCGGCGGTCCCGAGTTGTCCACCACCACGTCGGCCAGCGCCACCTTCTCCGCCAGCGGGAGCTGGGCCGCCAGCAGCGCCCGGGCCCGCTCCTCTGGCATCCCCCTCGCCACCGCGCGCTCGAGCTGCTGCTCCGGACGACAGGAGACCACCACGAGCAGGTCGTGATCCCGCCAGGAACCGGTCTCCACCATCAGCGTCGCCTCCACCACGGCGACGGGGGGCGCCTCCCCTCCCTCCCCGAGCTCCGAAATCCACGCGCGGATCCGCTCCCGGACCAGCGGATGGATCAGAGCCTCCAGAACCTTCCGGGCCCCGGGATCGGAGGCCACCAGCCCGGCGAGGCGATCCCGGTCCACCGAGCCGTCGGGGGCCAACAGATCCGTTCCGAACCGTTCCGCCACGGCGTGCGCGCCGGGCTGACCCGGGCCGTACAGGTCGTGCACCACCCGATCGGCGTCGATCACCGCCGCGCCGAGCTCCGCCAGGAGGCCGGCGACCGTGCTCTTGCCGGACGCCAGTCCCCCGGTCAGACCCACGACGCAGGGACGGCTCACGCCCCGCCCTTCCGGCGCTCGGCCGAGGCCACGGTGTTGGCCAGCAGCATGGCGATGGTCAGGGGACCGACGCCGCCCGGCACCGGCGTGATGGCTGACGCAACCTCCGCCACGCGGACGAAGTCCACGTCCCCCGTCAGCACCGAACCCTTCTCCTCGAACCGGGCCCTCCGCGCGGCATCGCCCGGGAACAGCCGCTCCACGTCCTGGCGCTCCGTCAGCCTGTGGATCCCCACGTCCACGACCACGGCCCCGGGCTTCACGTGGTCCGGCCCGACGAGCGCCAGCCGGCCGGCCGCGGCCACCAGGATGTCGGCCCGGCGCGTGACGGCGGCGAGGTCGGCCGTCCGCGAGTGGCAGACCGTCACCGTGGCGTGCCGGTGGAGCAGCAGCAGCGCCATCGGCTTGCCCACGATGTCCGAGCGGCCCACCACCACGGCGTGGCGGCCCTCGATGGCGATCCCCTCGCGGTCCAGCAGCTCCATGATCCCGGCCGGCGTGCACGGCACGAACCGGGGGCGCCCCTGGACCAGGAGGCCGACGTTCTCCGGGTGGAACCCGTCTACGTCCTTCTCGGGATCGATCCGGTCGAGCACCCGGTGGGTGTCCAGACCCGGCGGCAGCGGAAGCTGCACCAGGATGCCGTCGACCTCCGGGTCCGCGTCCAGCCGGTCGATCAGCGCCTCGAGCTCCGCCTGGGAGGTTTCCGCCGGCAGCCGGTGGGTCTCCGAGGCGATCCCGGCCCGCTCGCACGCCCTCGCCTTGGAGCGCACGTAGACCTGCGAGGCCGGGTCGTCGCCCACCAGGACCACGTCCAGCCGGGGACGGATCCCCCGGACCGCCAGCTCCGAGACCCTGGCCGCCACCTCCTCCCGGATCGTCCGGGCCACCGCCGCACCGTCGAGAATCCGTGCCGTCATCGTGCCTCCCCCGCGTCGTCGACGCTCCGCACCGGTTTCCAGCCCTCGTACAGCGTGGCAACGCCGCCCGTCAGGCGCCGCCCACGCACCCGCTCGAACCCCGCATCCTCCAGGATGCCGCACATCGCCTCGGTGTCGGGGAAACGGTCCACCGACGCCGGCAGATAGGCGTACGCCTCGGGATCGCCCGAGACGATCCGGCCCACCACCGGAGGGACGGTCCGGGACCACACCGCCGCAGCGCCGCCCAGGAGCCCCGACGGGTGGGAGAACTCGAGCACCAGCAGGACGCCGCCCGGCCGCAGCACCCTGACGAGCTCACCGAGCCCCCGCTCGAGCGAGTGGAAGTTCCGGACCCCGAACGCCACCGTCACGCCCCCGGCCACGCCGTCCGGGAGCGGAAGCGCCAAGGCGTCCGCGGCGAAGAGCGGCAGCTCCCGGCCCCGGCGCTCGGCCTTCCGGCGGGCGGCGACAAGCATCGGCAGGCAGAAGTCCGTGGCCACAGGCGCCGCCGAGGGCGGAAGCGCCAGCGCCACGTCGCCCGTCCCGGCGCAGACGTCCAGCACCGGGCACGCCCCCGCCTCGGCGACCCTCCGGCCCATCCTCCGGCGCCACGAGACGTCCCGTCCCAGCGACAGCAGGTGGTTGAGGAGATCGTACCGGTGCGCGATCCTTCCGAACATCCCCCGGATCGCCCGCGGGTCCTTGCCCATCAACTCCGTCCGCACGGGCGGAGCCTACCCCCTCCCCCACCATCCCGCAACCTGGCCGAGATCCTCGCCGAGAGGATGACGCGCCACCTGGTACCCCACCCACCCGCCCGCCCAGGGACGAGCGAAGCGACGTTCCGGTTGGCACCTCAGAGAACTCAGGCCCATCACGATCGGGACTGTCCCCAACCCGACCGCCCCGCCGGCCGAAACGAGGCCCCCCCGCCTGGTACCCCACTCACCCACCCACCCAGGGACGAGCGGAGCGATGTTCCGGTTGGCGCTTCAGAGAACCAGGCCCATCACGATCGGGACTGTCCCCACAACGCAGCCCTCCGCCAGCCAGCGATCGAGCGCCCCAGGAGGAACGGGCCGGCGTGGGGGCGGGGGCGGTCCGGGGACGGAGGCGAGGGCAAGCCCCATCACGATCGGGACTGTCCCCAACCCGACCGCCCCGCCGGCCGGAACGAGGCCCCCCCGC
>JAMOVQ010000137.1 GCA_027067575.1 Thermoanaerobaculia bacterium
GTCCACCCGCCCTCTCCGGCCCTGACGGGCCTGCGACCCCCTCGGCAACGACCGTAGACCGGTCTCCCTGCACCGTTCGACCCCTTACCCTTCCCCCACCCAGCCCCCCTCCCGGGCCAAGGGGTCTGTGCTCCCGCTCCCGGCACGCCCCCACGGGGCTTGCCCTCCCCTCCGTCCCCGGACCGCCCCCGCCCCCACGCCGGCCCGTTCCTCGTGGGGCGCTCGATCGCTGGACGGCCGAGGGCCCCGTTGCGGGGACAGTCCCGATCGTGACGGCCTTGGATTCTCTGGATCGCCAGCCGGAACGTCGCTTCGCTCGTTCCTGGGCGGGTGGATGAGTGGGGTACCAGGTGAGACGACATCCTCTCGGCGAGGATCTCGGCCAGGTTGCGGGGGCAGTCCCGATCGTGAAGGTCGGTGGTTCTCTGGAGCGCCAACCGGAACATCGCTCCGCTCGTCCCTGGGTGGGCGGGTGAGTGGGGCACTCGGTGGGAGTACTTCGTTTCGGCCGAAGGATGGAGTAGGGGACATTGTTTTTCAGTTGATCGGTGCGTGGCCCGATGGAGCGCGGGCTTCAGCCCGCCTCGTCTTCTTTCCTGAGCCCCTCAGGACGAACGATCGCCCTGCGGTTCGCGAGCATAGGGAGAGTGTCTCCTGTTGGTCGCATGCGCGCGTCTGCTCCAGGCGTTCGTGGAGAATCGGGGTGAACCTGCGGAAGCCAAGCCGTGTCGGCGCTTCAGCTTTGTCCTGTTGACGAGCCTCGACTTCTGGGGCTTCTCACCCGTGTCGCCGTTCGCTCGGAGTGGTGGCCGTCAATGGGGCCGTCGTAGTCCAGCCGTTCGTTGCCATCACCATCGCCCGGCGCGTCGGTCCGCAGATCTCCGCGGGGTGGGGGCGGGAGCGGGTGAGGATCACCGCGGTCCGCGGGAAGCCCGCCCACCGTTCGATGGGTGTGCTTGTGAAATGATTGACAAGGGGGGCGTCGCCAGTACAATGGGCGCGCCTCGGGGGGGCATGGAGGAAACGGAGGAGGGAGCATGGCCGCGTACATCCCGATCCTGATCTTTGCGCTCGTCGCGATCTCCTTTCCGATCATCACGTTGCTGATCGCGAGGGCGATCCGGGCGGGTTCGCCGGATCCCGTGAAAGCCGAGCCGTACGAGTGCGGCGTCCGGGCGACCACCACGGCGTTCGACACGCGGTTCTCCATCCGCTACTACCTGATCGCCGTCCTCTTCGTCATCTTCGACGTGGAGACGATCTTCCTGTTCCCCTGGGCGGTGATGTTCGACCGCCTGGCGCTGTTCGGGTTCATCGAGATGATGGTGTTCCTGGCGATTCTGGTGGTCGGCTACGTCTACGCGTGGAGGAGGGGGGCGCTGGAATGGGCCTGATGGAGGACCGGTTCGAGCCGGGGGTCATCACCACGACCTACGACGCGATCTTCAACTGGGCCCGGCGGAGCTCGCTGTGGCCGATGCAGTTCGGGCTGGCGTGCTGTGCCATCGAGATGATGGCGGTGCTCGATCCGCGGCACGACATGGCGCGGTTCGGCGCCGAGGTGTTCCGGGGGTCGCCGCGGCAGTCGGACCTGATGCTGGTCGCCGGGACGGTGACCGAGAAGATGGCGCCCATCGTCAAGCGGCTCTACGCCCAGATGGCCGAGCCCAAGTGGGTGATCGCCATGGGGTCGTGCGCCACGTCGGGCGGGCCGTACCGGACCTATGCCGTGACGCAGGGTGTGGACCGTGTGATCCCCGTGGACGTCTACGTCCCCGGCTGCCCGCCGCGGCCCGAGGCGCTGCTGTACGGCCTGATGCAGCTGCAGCGGAAGATCGATCGGATGACCATCGCCCGCCGGAAGGCATCGTGAGGACGCCATGAGCGACGAGAAGAAGACTCCGGAGACGACGGACGGCGGCGCGGCGGCTCCCGAGAAGCCGCCGAAGCAGCCCTGGGAGGAGAAGCCCGTTCCGCCCGAGCACGGCGACGGCACCGACGATGAGGACGTGTCGGCGCTTGCGCGAGCGGTGGAGGGTGCGGTCCTCTCCGCGGACCGGTTCGCGGGCGAGGTGACGGCCGCGGTGGCGCGGGAGCGGATCGCCGAGGCGTGCCGGTACCTCAAAGAGGAGCGGTCGTTCGCGTTCCTCGTGGACCTGACGGCGATCGACCGCGGGGACCGCGAGGAGGGCCGGTTCGACGTGGTGTACTGGATGCACCGGTTCGACGACCAGAAGCGGCTCCGGCTCGTGACCGCGGTGGGCGGGGACGAAACGGTTCCCACTGTGACCGGCGTCTGGAAGACGGCGAACTGGATGGAGCGCGAGGTGTACGACATGTTCGGGATCGTCTTCGAGGGCCACCCGAACCTCGAGCGGATCCTGACGTGGGAGGGGTTCAACGGGCACCCGCTCCGGAAGGACTTCCCCGTGGAGGGGATCGACACCGGCGCGGCGGTGCAGCCGGACGTCTACCCGGCCGGTGCCGGACCCGAGGCCGAGGAGACCGCCGGGAAGGAGGGGGCGTGATGGCCGGACCGCTGGAGCCCCTGTTCGACCTGGAGGAGATGGAGCTCTCCTTCGGACCGCAGCACCCGTCGACCCACGGCGTGCTGCGGGTGATGCTCAGGCTCGACGGCGAGAAGGTGATGGAGGCGAAGCCGATCATCGGCTACCTCCACCGCGGCACCGAGAAGCTGTTCGAGCAGGAGACGTTCACCCAGTGCATCCCCCACACCGACCGCCTGGACTACATCGCGGCCCCGACCAACAACCAGGGGTTCGTGCTGGCGGTGGAGAAGCTGCTGGGCATCACGGTGCCCCCGAGGGCGTCGTACATCCGGATGATCCTGGCGGAGCTTGGCCGGATCTCGTCCCACCTGCTGTGGCTGGCGACCCACGCCATCGACCTCGGCGCCATCACGCCGTTCTTCTACACGTTCCGCGAGCGCGAGATCATCCTGGACCTGTTCGAGGAGTACTGCGGCGCGCGGCTGACCCTCAACGCGATGCGCGTGGGCGGCGTGCCGTTCGAGCTGCCCGACGGCTGGGTCGAGAAGTGCTCGGCGTTCATCGACGAGTTCCCGTCGCACATCGACGAGTACGAGACGCTGCTGACGGAGAACCGGATCTGGAAGAAGCGGACCGTCGGCATCGGTGTCATCTCGGCCGAGGAGGCCATCGACTGGGGGCTGACCGGTCCGCCGCTGCGGGGTTCCGGCGTGAAGTGGGACATCCGGAAGGTGTTCCCGTACGACCGGTACGACGAGGTGGAGTTCGAGGTCCCCATCGGGCAGGCCGGCGACACCTACGACCGGTACCTGGTCCGCATGGAGGAGATGCGGCAGTCGGCGCGGATCATCCGCCAGTGCCTGGACCGTCTGCCCGAGGGTCCGGTCATGGCGAAGGTCCCCAAGGTCCTCCGCGCCCCGGAGGGGATGGTCTACGCCTCCGTCGAGGCGCCCAAGGGCGAGCTGGGGTACTTCCTCGTCACCACGGCCAAGGGGACGAAGCCGTACCGGTGCCACGTCCGGCCGCCGTCGTTCATCAACCTCCAGGCGCTGCCCGAGATGGTCAAGGGCTCCCTCGTCGCCGACCTGGTGGCGGTGATCGGGACGCTGGACATCGTGCTCGGTGAGATCGACAGGTAGGGGAGGGGCAATGCACGGACCGTTGTACGACCTCGTGCTCCTGCCGCTGATCAAGATCGTCGTCGTCCTGGCGGCGGTCCTGCTGATCGTGGCGTACCTGACCTTCTTCGAGCGCAAGCTGCTCTCCTACATGCAGGTCCGGATCGGACCGAACCGCGTGGGACCGCGGGGCTGGCTCCAGCCGATCGCCGACGGCCTCAAGCTGTTCGTCAAGGAGGACCTGGTGCCCGGGCAGGCGGAGAAGTTCGTCTTCCTGCTCGCCCCGGTGCTGATCATGGCGCCCGCGCTCGTCATGTTCTCCGTGATCCCGTTCGGGCCGGAGCTGTGGATCACGGACATCAACATCGCGCTGCTGTTCATCCTGGGGGTCAGCTCCATCGGCGTCTACGGCGTCATCCTCGGCGGATGGTCGTCGAACTCCAAGTTCTCGCTGATGGGCGGCCTCCGTTCCGCGGCCCAGATGGTCTCGTACGAGGTGCCCATGGGGTTCGCCATCGTCTCGGTGCTGCTGATGGCCCGGACGCTCTCCCTCGTGGGGATCGTGGAGGCCCAGAAGGCGGCGCACCTCTGGTACATCGTGCCGGGGATCCTGGCGTTCGGGATCTACTTCATTTGCGGGGTAGCCGAGACCAACCGGAACCCGTTCGACCTGCCGGAGGCGGAGTCCGAGCTCGTGGCGGGGTTCCACACCGAGTACTCGGGTATGAAGTTCGCCTTCTTCTACCTCGGCGAGTACACCAACATGCTCGTGGTCTCCTCGCTGGCGACCATCATGTTCTTCGGCGGGTGGCTCCGGCCGTTCCCCAACGTGGCCTGGCTCTCGTTCCTCGACGTCATCCCGCCGCTGGTCTGGTTCCTGGCCAAGGTCGGGTTCTTCATCTTCGTCTACATCTGGTTCCGGGGGACGTTCCCGAGGTACCGGTTCGACCAGCTGATGGCCGTGGGGTGGAAGTGGCTGATCCCCCTTTCGCTGGTCAACCTGTTCGTCATCGGTCTCGGCGTCCTGCTGCTGAAGGGATGAGCCCATGAGTGTCTCCGAGTTCATCGGCAAGCTGATCCCCATGGAGCTGTTCGCGGGGCTCCGCCTGACGGGTGGGTACATCTTCCGCAAGAAGGTGACGATCCAGTACCCCGAGCAGCGAATGGAGCCCACGGACCGGTTCCGCGGGATGTTCGGCTACGACGTGGACCGATGCATCGACTGCCACCTGTGCGCGCAGGCGTGCCCGATCGACATCATCCACATCAAGGATCACACGGAGGTCGAGGAGGATCCCGAGACCGGCAAGAAGAAGCGGAAGAAGATCATCGACCGGTACGACATCGACGTGAAACGGTGCATGTTCTGCGGCCTGTGCGAGGAGGCGTGCCCGACCGAGCCCAAGTCCGTGTGGCTGACGACGAAGACGTACGAGATGGCGACCTACGAGCGGGCCGAGCAGCTCTACTTCGACAAGGAACGGCTGGCGAGCTGGGAAGGCGTACAGCCGTTCCCCGGTGTACTGCCGCCGGCCCAGGGAGGACTGCCCGACGCCCCCATGGGCGGGGCGGGCGCCGCCGGGAAGGAGGCGTGATGGACTTTCTCGTGCAGAACTTCGCCGTCCTGCTGTTCTCCCTGCTGGCGGTCCTGACCGTGGCGGGCGCGATCGGCGTGGTGACGTTGAAGAACCCGGTCCATTCGGCGATCTCGCTGCTGGGCACGTTCGTGATGGTCGCGGCCCTCTTCGTCCTGAAGCACGCCGAGTTCCTTGGCGCCGTTCAGCTGCTCGTCTACGCGGGCGGTATCCTGGTGCTGTTCCTGTTCGTCATCATGCTGGTCAACGTCCGCAAGCTCCGGCCCGAGTCGGCCTTCCTGTCGAACCTCGCCCCGGCGGCGGTGGCCGTGGGCACGCTGTTCGGCGTCATGGTGGCGCTGGTGATGGTGCTCTCGCGGCTGGCCGGGCCCGGGGCGGATCCCACCGCCCTCCGGACTGTCGAAGGGCAGGTGCTCGGCAACACCGAGGCCGTCGGCTGGGTGCTCTACCGGACTTACCTCGTGCCGTTCGAGGTGGTCTCGGTGATCCTGCTCGTCGCCATGATCGGCGCCATCGTCTTCGGGCGCCGGCAGGCCTCGCTGGAGCGTGAGGAGGAAGGGGGGCAGGGATGATCTCCACCACGTCCTACCTCGTGCTGTCCGCCGTGCTGTTCACCATCGGGCTGATCGGTGTCATGGTCCGGCGGAACTTCATCACGGTGCTGATGTCGTTGGAGCTGCTGTTCAACGCCGTCAACCTGAACCTGATCGCCTTCTCCGACCGGCTCGGCGATCTCGGGGGGCAGGTGTTCGCCGTGTTCGTCATCACCATTGCGGCGGCGGAGGCCGCCATCGGTCTCGGCCTGATCATCGCCCTGGTCCGCCTCAAGCAGACGGTGAGCCTGGACCAGGCCAACGAGATGCGGAGCTGATCGGATGAAGCTGTACGACCTCATCTGGCTGATCCCCCTCTTCCCGCTGGCCGGTGCGGCGATCAACGGGTTGATCACGAACCGCCTGGGGCTGAAGAAGGGCGTCGCGCACACGGTGGCCATCGCCGGTTCGGGCCTCGCGTGGCTCTTCGGCTGGGGGGCCATCTGGCAGTGGCTCCAGGAGCTGGGCCACGAGCATACCCACGTGGTGACGCTGTACGAATGGATCGTCGGCGGCCACGTGAAGACGCTGCTCGGGCGCAGCGCCGACGTCACCATCGCGGTCTCGTACCAGCTCGACGCGCTCTCGGCGGTCATGCTGGCGTTCGTCACCTTCGTCGGGTTCCTGATCCACATCTATTCCGTGGGGTACATGCACGGGGAGGACGACCGGGCGTATTCCCGGTACTTCGCCTACCTCAACCTGTTCATGTTCTCCATGCTGACGCTGATCCTCGGCTCGAACCTGGCCGTGTTGTTCGTCGGCTGGGAGGGCGTGGGGCTGTGTTCCTACCTGCTGATCGGGTTCTACTTCGACCAGGACTGGTGCGCCACGGCGGGCAAGAAGGCGTTCATCGTCAACCGGATCGGCGACTTCGGGTTCATCCTG
This sequence comes from Thermoanaerobaculia bacterium, assembly GCA_027067575.1. Lineage (GTDB taxonomy): Bacteria > Acidobacteriota > Thermoanaerobaculia > Thermoanaerobaculales > Sulfomarinibacteraceae > JAMOVQ01. The sequence goes on from JAMOVQ010000137.1 coordinate 6,705, forward strand.
GCGATCTTCTTCGCCTTCGCCGCGTTCGGGTCGGTGGAGTTCACCAAGTTCCTGCCCATGGCCGCGGCCCACCCGGAGCAGTACGCGGGCGTCGCCACGGTGATCGGGCTGCTGCTGTTCGTGGGGGCGACGGGCAAGTCGGCGCAGATTCCGCTGTACGTCTGGCTTCCGGACGCCATGGCGGGTCCGACGCCGGTGTCGGCGCTGATCCACGCGGCGA
>JAMOVQ010000138.1 GCA_027067575.1 Thermoanaerobaculia bacterium
GTCTCGCACCCCGGGACCGCCCCCGCCGCGGTCGCTTCGTCGTCACGACCGCCAGGTCAGTTTCTCCTCGCGCCCTTGCGGGAACGGCCCCGGGGCACGATCCGCGCGGCCCCTCCTCGCTTCGTTGGGGCGCGGTCGCGGCCGGGCGCCGCTTCGCGGCGCACCCCGGGTCGCTGCGCTCCCCGGGGCCGTGGGGGCGTGTGCGCCCCGGCTCCTGCGGCTCGGGCTGCACCCCGTGGCGACGCACCGGTGACGAGTGCTCGACCCCTTACCCTTCCCCCACCCAGCCCCCCTCTCGGGCCAAGGGGTCTGCGCTCCCGCCCCCGGCACGCCTCCACGGGGCTTGCCCTCCCCTCCGTCGCCGGACCGCCCCCGCCCCCACGCCGGCCCGTTCCTCGTTAGGTGCTCGATCGCTGGATGGCGGAGGGCTCCGTTGTGGGGACAGTCCCGATCGTGGAGGGCTGGGATTCTCTGGAGCGCCAGCCGGGACATCGCTCCGCTCGTCCCTGGATGGCTGGGGGAGTGGGGTACGGGGCGGGGACGCCTCGTTTCGGCTGGCGGGTCGGTCGGGTTGGGGACAGTCCCGGTCGTGACGGGCTCGGGTTCTCTGGATCGGCAACCGGAACGTCGCTCCGCTTGTCCCTGGGTGGGCGAGGGATGGGGCACCAGGTGGGGCGAGCTCGTTTCGACCGAAGGGTTGGCTGGGCTGTGGGGACAGTCCCGATCGTGAAGGACCTGGTTCTCTGCGGCGCCAATCGGGACATCGCTTCGCTCGTCCCTGGGGAGGTGGGTGCGTGGGGTACCAGGCGGGGGGGCCTCGTTTCAGGCGAGGCGGAGTGCTGGTTGAGGGGACACTCCCGATCGTGAAGACCAGGGTTCTTTTGAGCGCCAGCCGGGACATCGCTCCGCTCGTCCCTGGATGGCTGGGGGAGTGGGGTACGGGGCGGGGACGCCTCGTTTCGGCTGGCGGGTCGGTCGGGTTTGGGACAGTCCCGGTCGTGACGGGCTCGGGTTCTCTGGATCGGCAACCGGAACGTCGCTCCGCTTGTCCCTGGGTGGGCGAGGGATGGGGTACCAGGTGGGGCGGGCTCGTTTCGACCGAAGGGTTGGCTGGGCTGTGGGGACAGTCCCGATCCCGGAACATCGCTGCGCTCGTTCGTTGGGGGGCTGCGGGAGCGGAGCGCGTCACAGCTGTTCGTGTCCGTTTCCGTGCTCCTGTCCGTGGCTCGCGCCGTGCCCCCGGCACCGACACGGATACGCACGCCGACCCGGGCACCGATACCGCCACGAGTACTGCGACGGTCATGGTGAGGGTCGGGGCCGCTTCCCTGAACGAACCGGACGTCTGGCCGATCGCCGATTGAGAGCCCCGCCGACTCACCAGACCCTGTAGGAACCTCACGACGACCCTTCAGACACTCCGAGGACACCATCTTCTCGCTAGCTGGCGCACGACGCGACGGCTCCGGCCGGGGCGGGCGTTTCTCCAGAGCGGTATCGCGGTACAATGGAACATCGTCATGAAGGTCGACCGAGACGATCTCGACCGGCTCGTCCTGGAGGGCATCCGTGACTCCGGGTTCGCACTGCTGTCCGAGGGTCTGGATGCGGGAGTGGCTCGGGCTTCGGGGGCGCTTGCCCGGGCGGTCGGGGCACTGGAGGCGCGGATCGTCCTTGTCGGAGAACGGAACCCCGTCCGGGCCGGACGGGAGATGGCAGACGAGCCGGCGCTCGTCAGGTTCCTGCGGGAGATGATGACGCCGGAACGGATCGAGGGGTGGAACCGGGAGGGGACGGCGGTGAAACCGCTCGTCGTTCCGGTCGAGGAGGACGAATCGGCCGGGGCATCCAGGGCGCTCCGGGAGGCTGGCGCCGGCTCTGTTCTCGTGGTGCCCCTTCCCGGCACGTCCGGCATCCGAGGCGTCATGGGCGCGGCCCTTCCGCCGGGTGAGTCTCCGGACGGGCGGCAGCTCTCGGCGGCGACCGTGGTGGCGCAGCTCACTGGGATTGGGATCGAGGTCCTGGACCGGACGCGCGAGACGGAGGAGGCGGAGGCCAGGCTCCGGCGGTTCATCGAACAGCTCCCGGATCCGGCGCTTCTCCTCGATCCGTCGGGGCGCATCCAGGAAGCCTCGGCGATGGTTGGGCCTCTGTTCGGGCTCCCCGAAGGGGCGCTTGCGGGACGGTTGCTGGGTCCGGTTCTCCGGGATGGCGAGGAGGAGTGCCTGCTCGGGAGCCTGCGGGAGGCGGTGGCATCGGGCGCGTCCCGTGTGATCCTTGCCGTGAACGGACGTCGGAAGGGTGAGTGCAGGCGGATCGAGCTCAACGTCCGGAGGTTCAGCGAGCACCGGCTCCTGGCTGTGGTCAGAGATGTCACGCTCCAGGTGCGGCGGGAACACAGCCTCGGAGTTCTCCTCAAGCACGCCCCCGGCATGATGGCGTCCCGGAGCGCCGTCGAGCTCTGGGGACGTCTTGCCAGTGCTGTCAAGGAGCTCCTCCCGGATACGACCTATGTCTGGGTCTACCGGGGAGAGGGGAACCGAGTCCGGGTGGTGTGGTCGAGCAACCCGGATGCGCCACCCTGGGAGTTCCACCTCCGTGGGTGGGGAACCGACGTCTCGGGGATGCTTCGCCAGGAAGAGGTCCGCGGAGAGTTCCTCAAGCGGTACGGTTCCGACGAGCGTGTGGCACGCGAGACGCTCTCCGCGCTTCTCGAGGGTCATGGCACGCCGATGCTTCTCGATCATCCGGCGGAGCAGCTCGCCATCTACCTCTCGGAACGGGAGCTGGAGCAGATCCTGGCAATGTGGGGCGAGTCGCCCCCGGGACAGCTGATTCACTGTCCGGTCATGGTGAAGGGCCACATGGAGCTCCTTGTGGTCGTGGATGCCCCACCGGGTGAGCGGCCGTTTTCCGCGGAGGACGCCACGTTCGTGTGGCAGCTGACGAACCTCGCCCACCAGGCTCTTGGACGGATCGAGGGGTTCGACCTGGCACGGCATCAGCTCCGGGAGCTGGACACGTTTCTCGAGGCGGTCCGGCAGGTCGGGGAGGCTCGTGGTGGACGGGAGCTGATGGAGGTTCTCGTCCGCAGGGTGATGGATGCACTCGAGGCCAATCGGGCCAGGCTCTTGCTCCTCACGGGTTCTGGATGGCGCTGTGCCCTCTCGTTCGGGGAAGGCGGGCCGGATCCGGACACACCGGTTGTCGTTCCCGGATTCCCGGAAAATGGGGAAAGGGTTCGTGGAGGCGTCTTTCTTTCCGAGGCGGAGATGGACGAGGCATGGCATGTCCTCGCCGGAGAGGGAGCACGGTCGCTCATGGCCATGCCGCTGGTGTCCATGGGCAGGTTTCACGGAGCGCTCCTCCTCGCTGCAGGACGGCGCTGGGAGTTCACGACGGCCGAACGCCAGCTGGCCCGGTTCTTCGCGGACGAGATCGCACTCGTGGCAGCCCAGGTCCGGCTGGCGCAAACCGTCGACGAGCTGACAGCATCACTCCACAGCGTGATGGACGCCGTCCGGGTCGGTGTTGCACTCTGCGATCCGGAGACACGCCTCGTCCAGATCAACCGGAGTGCGGCATCGCTCTTTCGGATTCCATGGCCGGTCTCGGGCGGAGGGTCCGTCATCGGGCTCTTCCCTCAAGATGCGAGACGCAATGTGGCCAGGGCGCTCGAGAGAACCTTCGCCGAGGGCGTTCTCGGTACGGTGGTGTTCGAAGTTCGCGGGATGATCGTGAGGGTGACGATCCATCCACGACTGGAGGGGGGGGCGACCCTCGTCTTCTCTGGATCCGACCGGGCGGGGCTGGAGAGCGTGCCATGGGAGACGACGGCGGAGGGAGCCGGTTCGAGGGCGGATCTCGGACGGGCAGCGGTCCAGTGGCAGCAGGTGGACGCCAGTGCGAGCCATCTGAACGACCTCCTCACGGCGATGGCGGGCCGGCTGGAGCTTGCTGCATCGCAAGGGAGAACGGTTCCCGAGGAGGCGGTCACGCTCGTGGAAGAGGCGTGTCGCACGGGTGGAGAGCTCGGAAGGCTGCTCGGTGGCCTCCGACCTCAGGTCAGGGAGATCGCCCTCGCTGACGAGGGCACGGAGACCGACTGACGCCCTTCGCCGATCGGCGATCGCGTCGTTGGCCGGACCAATACGAAACCCCGCGTGATGGCGGGGTTTCGTCGCGGCGGGATGCCCGCCCGGATCCTTGCAGTGGGTCTCGCGGCTGCTGGATCCGTTCAACGCCCGCGGTCCCTTCGGACGGTTCCAATATGGGTACCGGGACGGACCTTGTCAACCCTCCAGCGACTCTGGAAGGAACGCGTCGGGAAGCAGGTCCCTGGCTTCGTGGACGGTTCGCTCCCCGCTCGTGTTGGCGCAGATCACCGGGACCGGCCCGAACTCCAGGATCACCTGGCGGCACGCCCCGCACGGTGTCGCCGGGGGCGAGGTGCCGGTGACCACGGCGATGGCGACGAACTCAGTTGTCCCTGCGGCTACCGCCGCGGCAATGGCGTTGCGTTCGGCGCAGACCGAGAGGCCGTACGAGGCGTTCTCCACGTTACACCCCGTGAAGATGCGGCCGTCCGAGACGAGAACGGCAGCGCCCACGGCGAACCCGGAGTACGGCGCGTGGGCGTTCCGCCGGACCGTTTCCGCCGCCATGACGAGGCGATCGATGGTCGCGGGTGCGAGTTTCATGGCGCCATCATAGCCCGGGTCAGCGGCGGGGGGAGACCCTCCGGCTGGAACCAGACGAACGGTGGCTGAAGCTCCTCGACGAGCTGCTCCGGTGGGAGGAGTGGCTGCGGCTCCTCGACGGGCTAACGCTCCGGTGCGAGTGGGACCGTGACCGGGACGGCGAGACCCTGACCGGCGAACGGTGGCTCGAACTCCTGGAGGAGGAGATGCTCCGGCTTGAGCCCGACGAACGTGGGTTCGAGTATCTGGAGGGGCTCCTCCAGGTTTGCGGCCGTGAGGGGGCGATGGGCCGCACGGACCGGCTCGACGGTGTGTACCGCCGCACCGGCGTTCCGCTCGTTCCCGTCACGGGCCGTCTCGAGGAGGATGGGGAGGAGTGCGTCAGGTTCCCGCTCGAGAGGGCCGAGTTCCGCCCGACGGACGGACGGTTGGAGGGTGATGCTACGGGTCTTCGCGACCTGGTCCCGGACGACGGACTCACGGCCCGGCTCGAGGGTGCTCCGGATCGCGACGGTGACGGCGCGGACCCGGCCGATGGACGGGATGAGGGGAGCCCGACGGGGCGCCGGGCCGACCCGCCGAATCCGCCCCGGAGCGTGGGAGCGGTCGAGCTCCTTACGCCTCTCCGGGAACCCGAGCCACCAGAAACCGCTCCCGATGCGGGAGTCCCTCCGGCGAGGGGCCGGTGGATGTTCGGGTTCCTCCACGAGGAGAGGGACGGGTCGTGGCCGGACGGCCGGCGCGGGTCGCGTCCGGCGTGGTCCGACCGGGAGCCCGGGGTCGCTGTCCGGGCGATCGGGTTCCTGACCAGATGGGCAGTTGTCGTCGGCGTCACGAGCCTGTCGAGCGTCTCGCGGTCCATGGAGGGGTTCCGCGAGAGGACGGGCGTCAGGTCCCGGTCGAACCCCTCGATCTTCCGGAAGCTCGCCTCGATCAGGGAGCCCGCGGGCGTGCCCTTCGGGGGATCGGTCAGCAGCGGACCGCTGACCACCCTGGCCTTCGTCCCTTCGTGACCGCTGATGACGTCTTCGAGCGGTCTGGCGAGCCGGCCGATGTGCGGGCTGCCGAAGTCCTGGGTCGGGACGACCCGCCACGGCGTGGGGTCGACGTTGTCCAGCGGGATCTCGCCCTCGAGGTTCGAGGCGAACCGCGCAGGTGAGGGAACCGTGCCGCCGCCTCCGGACGTCATCTCTCCGCCGACCGGGCTCGTCCTCGCCACCGTCGTCTTCTCCGGTCCTGGCCTGGGGCCGTTGCCCGGCGGTCTGACCGGTTCTCCCCGCTCCGGAAGGGGCCGACGCCCCGGCTGCCCGTCACCGGGCGGGTGTCCGTCGTGAGGCGGATCGCCGTGGTACGGCGGGTGCCCGTGGTGCGGCGGTCCGCCGGAGTAGGGCGGGTAACCGTACCAGTAGCAGTTCCAGTACCACCAGTCGTAGTACCCTCGGGGGCACCAGCCGACGTAGCCGGGCCACCACATCCAGTCGACCCACGCCGGCCCCCAGATGCTGTCCCAGCACCAGACCCAGCCGAACGAGACGTCGAAGAACCACGTGCCGTAATGGTAGGGGAGAGCGCCCCACGGTTCGTAGGGGATCCACGACCACCCTGCGGGTGTCCAGTACCACCGGCCCCACGTGTAGGGCGACCAGGGGCCGGAGACGTCCGGCTGCCACGCCCACGTCGAGGCGCTCTCGATGTAGACCCACGTGCCGTACTGGTCGAGCGTCGATGCCTCCCGCTCATACCGTGCATCGACGTGGAGTGTGGCGTCCCCCCCGGGCGGGCTGCGGCGCATGGCGACCCATTCGGCGAAGGTGTCGTCCCGGGTCAGGATCTCCTCGGTCCTGGCCAGGGTCGTCCCGTCCAGCTCGACGGCTGTGCCGGCGTGAACCAGGACACCTCCCGACTGCGTGGACACCTCGGCCAGACCGTCCCAGACCTCGACCCGGAGTCCGCCGCCAGCGAGCCGGGTGGCGCGGTAGAGGCCGGGAACGGTCAGATACACCGTCGAGGAACCGCAGTCGAGCCGGGTCGGATGGGAGGAAGGCGCATCGGCGGGGATCTCGAGCATGATCGTGCCGTCGGCGAGGTAGAGCACCGTCCGGTCCTCCTGGCTTCCACGGCTGAAGGCGATGGCGTCGAACGAGACGGAGGTGTACTCGTCGAGCCAGAGCAGCGACCGGTCCGCCAGCTGGATCTCCACATGGGCGTCACGGGCCGTATCGATCCGGTCGCCGGGAACGATCGGCATGTTGATGATCGCGTCGAGCGTCTCATCATCGGTCGCAGGCTGGACCGTGGCGAACCGCTCCATGTACGAGATGTAGCTCAACGATGTCGCATCGTCCCCTTCAGAGGTCACCGCCAACACCGGTGCCGCGGCGAGCAACATCGTGAGGATCATGGCTTTTCGCATCGTTCACCTCCCATCTCACCCATGTGAGAAGCAAGCGCCATGCCAGACCGGAACCGGCGCGGAACACTGCAACGAAAGGGGGCGCCGTTCCCGGCGCCCCCTTGATGTTCCGATCGGTGCCTGCTACTTCACCGGCCGGACCGCGGGCGGCTGCCAGGAACCGTCGAGGACGGACTGGCGCGGGGCGTACAGGCGAAGTGTCATGCCGAGCGTCCCCGATGCCGGCGAGGGCAACCAGTTGGACTCCCGGTCCTTGCCGGGGGATTCGTGCTGGATGTACAGGTCCAGGGAACCGTCCGGGTTGAAGCGGATCGGGTCCCGGTCGCCGATGGCGAACCGGTTCAACCGGTTGGCCACCTGGAACCCTTCCTCGTCGTACATGGTCAGCGACCAGAACGCATCGACGGGAGGGAGTGCATCGCGGTCGAAGTGGATCACGTACTTCTTGCCGCCGACGGGCACGTTCCCCTCGGCATCGGCCAGGTTGAGGGGGTAGACGGCCTGCTCGTACGGGTTGGCTCCCAGACCGATCAGCGCGACGGTGGCCCGCTGGAGGTAGTCGTTGCCGTAGACACCGATGCTCTTCGTGATCATCTGCCAGCCGTTGACGTTCTCACCGAGGTGGGGCATGTACCCCATCAGCTCCTCGTTGGCGGTGGCCGCCGCCCGGTCGAGCGCCTTTCGCGTGGCCTCGGGGAGCTTCTCCCAGGAGAAGGCCCCGGGGTCGAGCCCGATCCGCCGCATCCGGTTGAGCATCACCATGTCGGTGATGTGGGGCGGGTGGAGCCGCATCAGCTCCATCGCGTAGGTGAAGAACTCCTTGCCGGACATCCGCCGGACCTGGACCAGCGGCGGCGTCGTGTCGTCGACGGTGGGATCCTTGACGAACGGCGGCGGGGTGTACTTCCGCCCCCACGCGGAGAGCGGGACCACCGTGAACCCGTCCTGGATGGCGTGGATGTGCTCGTAGTCCTTCGGCCCGTTGGTCTGGGTCCGTCCCAGGATCCAGACGAACGGGGTCGGTGCGTCGATCCGCTGGACCCCGTCGGGCAACGTGCCGTTCCAGCTCGGGAGGGCGATGGCGAAGTGCCCCGCCGCGGTACCGGTCCCGTAGGTGCCCACCACGGCGAAGACGTCCGTCCACATGTCCAGCATGGGCAGCATGTAGAACCGGTCCTTCACCTCGGGGACGGAGAGGATCACCGGCTCCTTCCGGAGGTCGAGCCAGGCGAGCGAATACAGCGTGTCGAAGTTCGGCCGGACCACCTCCTTGAAGTCCGCCGGGGGGAACTCCCTCAGGTGGACGAACTGCATCATCGGCCCCCGGCTGGGAACCTCGCCCGCTGGACTGTTGGTCATCTGCCGCCTCGTGACGTCCATCAGGACCAGCGGGTAGGTGTAGACGTACGCCTGCTCGGCGATCCGCTGTGTCTCCTCCGGTGTGACGGATGTGTGTGCGAGACCTGCTCCCAGCAGACACACGACGGTGAGCGGCACGATCAGCCGCCCGGCGAACGAACCCTTTTCCATTTCGATGCTCCTTCTCCGATCCATGACCTTACCCGGTCTGGACCGGTTGTTGTCACGGGAGGGAACACGAACCACTCCCCGGGGCATTCCCGCCGCGCCGAGCCGTATGGAACTGGCAGTGTACTCCATCTCGGAGGGTCGCGATCGGCGTATCAACTCCCTCGAGCCGATGGGCCCCTGTCACTGGTTTGCAGACCGGTGGGCGGGGCGCCATACTCGTTGGGAAGGAGGCGACGATGCGGAGAGTCGTGCTGGTGGTCGCCGTGGCGGCCGCGTTTGGCGCCGCGGCGGCGGCAGGGGAGGAAACGGTGACGATGACGGTGGAGTCCCCCGCCTTCCAGGATGGTGCGGCGATCCCCGCGCGGTACACGGCGGACGGGGCGGACGTCAGTCCCCCGCTCGTGATCCGGAACGTGCCGGAAGGGACGCGAAGCCTGGCGCTCGTCATGGACGATCCCGACGCCCCGATGGGGACATGGGTCCACTGGGTCGCCTGGAACCTGCCCGAGGACACATCGGAGATCCCGGAGGGCAGGCTGCCCGAGGGCGCCGTGGAAGGGGTGAACAGCTGGGGCCGAAGGGGGTACGGTGGACCGGCGCCGCCGTCGGGGACGCACCGGTACTTCTTCCGGGTCTACGCCCTGGACACCGTGCTGGAGCTGCCCCCTACGACGAACAAGGCAGGTCTGCTTGAGGCGATGAAGGGCCACGTGCTCGCCCAGGCCGTCCTGATGGGGCGCTACTCCCGGGGGCGGTGAGGACAGCTCAGCCCCGATTCGGGCCCGGGTCGCCGTAGAGGTCCGGCCGGCGCTGTTCCAGGACGGGGAGGGCCCGGCGGACGGACTCGAGACGTCCGGGATCGAGGCGGGCCGTGATGGTGGCGGGCGCGCGTCCCGCCGCCGCCACGACGTCGCCCCACGGGTCGACGACCATGGAGTGCCCCCAGGCCGGGTAGCGTCCCCCGGGGTGGGGCGCCGGCGAGCAGGCGGCGAGGTAGATCGTGTTCTCCACGGCACGGGCACGGAGCAGGACCTCCCAGTGGGCCGGCCCAGTGGTCGTGTTGAACGCGCCGGGCAGAATCACCAGCTCCGCGCCGGCGAGCGCCATGGCCCGGAACAGTTCGGGGAACCGGAGGTCGTAGCAGACGGCGAGTCCGATGGTTCCGAGCGGCGTCCGGACGACCGAGATCGCGTCGCCCGCGGAAAGCACTGCGGACTCCGTGAACCGGATGCCCCCCGGGATGTTCACGTCGAACAGGTGGACTTTCCTGTGGATCAGGAGCAGGTCACCCGAAGGGCCCCAGAGGGTTGCCGTGTTGAACACCCGGTCCCCGTCGCGCTCGGGGATCGAACCGCCGGCGATGTGGATCCCCAGCTCCCGGGCGAGGGAGGCCAGCATCCGGGAAGACGGTCCGCCGGGGATCGGTTCGGCGAGCTCGTGGAACCGCTCGGCCTCGTACGGGCAGGAGAACATCTCCGGCAGCACGACGAGGTCCGCCCCTGCGCCGGCCGCCCGCCGGACTGCCCCGGCTGCGTTCTGGAGGTTGTCCTCCCGCTCCGGGCCCACCGCCATCTGGATCAGGGTGATCGTGAACCGTTCCATGGAGCACCCCCCGTCGCACACTGCGTGCGACGGATGCAGTGTACCTGCCCACAGGGTTTCAGGGTGGGAGGGGCTACACTGGGAGGGACATGAACCACCAGTCCGGAGACGGCGCACCGGAGCGGATCGGGCGGTACCGCATCGAACGGCGTCTCGGCGCCGGGGGGATGGGGACCGTCTACCTGGGGTGGGACGAGCTGCTGGAGCGGCGGGTCGCCATCAAGGCGCTCCACCCCCACGTGGCGTTCGATGGCGACGCCAGGACCCGGTTTCTCCGGGAGGCGCGGGTGCTCTCACGCCTCGATCACCCGGGGATCTGCACGATCTACGATCTCGTGGAGCACGACGGAAAGGACCACCTGATCCTCGAGTACGTCGACGGCGTACCGCTCGGTCGGGCCATCGCCGAGGGAACGGTTCCTGAGGGCGAGCGCCTGGCGGTGGCCGTGGCGATCACGGAGGCGCTGGCCGCGGCTCACGACGCGGGGGTCATCCACCGGGACCTCAAGCCCGACAACGTCATGCTCCGTTCGGATGGCGGCGTGGCGATCCTCGACTTCGGCCTCGCCCGTCCCGTCGGTGGGGGCGCCGGTGGAGGAGACCTCGCCGGGGCGGTGGAGGTTTCCGCGGATATCACACGGGACGGATCGGTGGTGGGCACCCCGGGTTACATCAGTCCCGAGCAGGTGATGGGCGCTTCGGCGAGCCGGGCCTCGGACGTCTACACCCTCGGGCTCCTCCTCCAGGAGCTGTTCACGGGGGAACCGGCGTTCGATCGGTCGAAGCCGGTTCTCCAGCTGCTGATCGACGCCAGGGAGGGCGCCGTCCGGCCGTGTGCCGTGGCGGACGGGCGACTGAGGAACCTGATTGAATCCATGACCTCGCGTGATCCAGCGGACCGTCCCGGGATGGGCGAGGTGCTCGCCACCCTTCGGAAGCTGCTTCGGGCTCCGGAACGCCGGCGGCAGCGCCGGAGGGTCGCGCTGACGGCGGCAGGGCTGGCGGTTCTCTCCTTGCTTGTGGGCGTCGTCGTCCGCCGGACCGTGTTGCCCCCGCCGATCCTCGAGGCGGGCTCGCGGGCGACGGTTGCGGTGCTGCCGTTCTCGGAGAAGGATGGCTCCGCCGGGATCGGGATCGGTCTCGCCGACATGATCGCAAGGACGCTGGCCGAGAGCGACCGGCTGGAGGCGGTCCCGATGGATCGCGTTCTCAAGGTTCTCCGGCGGGAGGGGGCCGGGGACGGTGCGTCGCCGGTCGGGAGATGGGACGGCGTCGGGAGGCGTCTGGGCGCGCGGGTCGTCGTCGGCGGAACCGTGTCGCAGAGTGGGGGGCGGACCGGGATCGACGTCACGGTTCTCGACCGGGAGGGTGGCGTCCAGCGGTTCCGCGTGCGGGCGGGAACGTTCACGGAGGCGCTGTCCCTCGCCTGCGGCGCCCTCTCGCGACGGCTTGTTCCCGAGGAACCGTCGGCCGATCCGCGGGGCCGGTTCTCCCCCGATCCCCTGGCGACGCTCGTCTTCGCCGCCGGTGAGCAGCGGCGGTACACGGAGGGGCCGGCCGTGGCGCTCCCGTACTTCAGGGTCTGCCTCGACCGTGACCCGCGGTTCTGGAGCGCCACCGCCTCGGAGCTGAACTGTCTGGATTCCCTGGGACGGTGGACCGAGGGGAAGGAGGAGAGCCGGAGGCTCCTGGACTGGACCCGGAAGGAGGACGCCACCGAGGCCGAGCTGATGGCCATGAGCGCCCTGGGACTGTTCCAGCTTCGGATCGGCGAGACGGAAGCCGCCGAGGAGACGTGGCGCGCCGGTCTCGAACGGGCGCGCGCCCTCGAAGAGGCCTCCCAGGAGGTTGGCTTCCTGAACCGCCTCGGGACGCTCTACCAGAAGACCGGGCGCCCCCGCCTCGCCTGGGAGCGGTACGTCGAGGCGGTGGAGCTCGCCCGGAGGATCGGCGACCGGTACGAGGAGGCGACGGGGGAGCTCAACCTGGGGAGTCTCTCGAGAGGACGTGGGGACCTCGACGGCGCGCGGGATCACCTCGGCCGGGCACTGGCGATCTTCCGCGAGATGGACTCCCTCGAGGATGTGGGTCTCGTCGAGTACAACCTCGGTGCGGTGTCGCTGTACCAGGGGAACACGGAGGAGGCCGTCCGGCACTTCCGGGCCGCCCTCGACGCCCAGGAGAGGTCGGGCAACGTCCGCCTCGCTGCCGAGGCCCGGGAGGGGCTGGCGGTCCTGGACTGGAGCCGGGGCGACCTGGCGTCGGCCGAGGAACACGTGCGCCGGGCGCTCGAGGCGTACAGAACGCTCGAGCATCCCGAGGGGATCGCGCGGGCCTCGGGGAACCTGGCCGTCATCCTCAGGGACGGCGGGAAGCTCGAGGAGGCGGAGCGGGTGGCCCGGATCTGTCTCGACGCGGCGACATCCCTGAACAGCCCGGCCATCGAGACGAACTGTGCCGGTATCCTGGCGCAGTCGCTCGCCCTCCAGGGGCGAACCGGAGAGGCCGCCCGCGTCCTGAACCGTCCCGGCCTCGATCGGGAAGAGGTGACGATCGTGGCCGCCAGCGGGCTGATTCGGTACGAACGGGGCGACCTGGCCGGCGGCGCGAGGCTGCTGCGCCGGGCCGCCGAGATGGCCAACGGCCCCGACAGGGCACTCTACGGCCGGTGGGCAGCGAGAAGCGCCGAGGCAGCCCGTACCGGGCGCAAGATCCCCATTCTGGAGGCGGACCGGGTACCATGACCTCCCGCGGGAGGGACCGATGCCGGAACGCAGATCACCCGGACCGACCATGACGACCCCGCACATCGTGCGGTGTGCGAACGCCTCGAACCGGATCGTCCGCCGGGAGGGGGCATGACGGACCGGGTCTGGGACGTGGCCGTGGTGGGGGCGGGGATCGTCGGGCTGGCCGTCGCCCGGGAGGCCGCCGTCGCCCATGGTTTCCGGGTCGTCGTGCTCGAGGCGGAGGGGCGTGTGGCCGCGCACCAGACCGGGAACAACAGCGGCGTCATCCACTCCGGCCTGTACTACCGTCCCGGCTCGTTGAAGGCCCGCAACTGTATCGAGGGGCGGCGGGCGCTCGAGGCGTACTGCACCGAACGGGGGATCCCGTGGGAGCGGTGCGGCAAGGTCGTGGTCGCCACGCGGGAGGATCAGGTCCCGGCCCTCGAGGAGCTGGAGCGGCGCGGGCGGGAGAACGGGCTCGAGGGGGTCCGGCGCATCGGGCCGGTGGCGATCCGGGAGCTGGAGCCTCACGCCGCGGGGGTCGACGGGCTCCACGTGCCGGAGACGGGGATCGTGGACTTCCGTGTGGTGGCCGAGGCGCTCGCGGCCGACATCCGCGACACCGGTGGCGAGGTCCTGACGGGGTCTTGCGTGACGGGAATCGAGCCACGGAGCGGCGGAATCGACGTGACGGCGGGTGGGGAGACGTTCGCCTGCGGCGCGCTCGTCAACTGCGCCGGACTCCAGTCGGATCGCGTGGCCCGCATGGCGGGTCTCCGGCCGCGGGTCCGGATCGTGCCGTTCCGCGGTGAGTACCACGTGCTCCGCGAGGATCGCCGGCACCTGGTCCGGAACCTGATCTACCCCGTGCCCGACGTGCGGTTCCCGTTCCTCGGCGTCCACTTCACCCGGCGGATCGGCGGCGAGGTGGAGGCCGGCCCCAACGCCGTGCTGGCGTTCCGGCGGGAAGGGTACCGCCGGACCGACTTCTCCCTCCGGGACACGTGGGAGACCTTCTCCTGGCCGGGGTTCTGGAAGCTCGGCCTGAGGTACCTCGGGACCGGTCTCGCCGAGCAGTGGCGGTCCCTCTCCCGCCGGGCGTTCGTCCGTTCCCTCCAGGAGCTGGTTCCGGAGATCACGGAAGAGGACGTGACACCGGGCGGCGCCGGGGTCCGGGCGCAGGCGCTCGGGCCCGACGGGGCACTGCTGGACGACTTCGCCATCCTCCACGGCGAGCGGATGGTCCATGTCCTCAACGCCCCGTCGCCGGCCGCAACCGCAGCGCTGGCGATCGGCCGGACCGTGGTGGCCGATCTCCTCGAACGGCTGGGCTGAAGGCGTTCACACGCCGAGGTTGCGAACGGCCAGATCGGCGAGGGCCTCGATGTGGTCCTGCCGGTCCCCCAGGGCCGGAACGAAGCGGAAGGAGCCGCCGCCGGCCGACAGATAGCGGTCGCGTCCCCGGACCGCGATCTCCTCCAGCGTCTCCAGGCAGTCGGCGGGGAAACCCGGGCAGATCACGTCCACGGGGGAGATGCCCTCCCGGCCCCACGACTCGAGGATCTCGAAGGTGTCCGGCCCGAGCCACGGCTGCCTGCCGAACCGGGACTGGTACGCCATGGCCCACTCGTCCGGCGCCAGTCCGAGGGCGGAGGCCAGGGCCTCGGCGGTCTGCCGGCACTGCGCGGGGTAGGGATCGCCTCGCTCGGCGTAGCGGACCGGGATCCCGTGGAACGAGACCAGGAGACGCCGTGAGGGACCGTGGGCGCGTCGATGTTCGCGGACCGAGGCCGCAAGGGCCTCGACGTATCCGGGGGCGGTGGCGTACTCCCGGACCGTGGCAAGCTCGAGGCCGGGGCGGCTCCTCCGGAGCCGTTCGAGCCGTGCGAGGACCGATCCCGTGGTGGTTCCTGAGAACTGTGGAAACAGGGGGAGGACCGCGATCCGGCGGCAGCCGGCGGTGGCGAGGGTGTCCAGTGCACGACGGAGGGAGGGTTCGCCGTACCGCATGCCGGCGGCCACGGGGATCGTCCGGCCGCTCCTTCGGGCAAGTGTCTCTTCCAGGGCCGTCGCCTGGCGGAGCGTGGTGACGAGGAGCGGGGAGCCCTCCGGCGTCCAGATGGAGCGGTAGGCCGACGCCACGCGCCGTGCGCGCCGTGGCAGGATGACGGTCTCCAGGAACACCCTCCAGGGGAGGCGCGGCGCATCGACCACCACGGGATCGCTCAAGAACTCCCGGAGAAACCGCCGGACCGCGGGTGCCGTGGGCACCGAAGGCGTCCCCAACGCCACGAGCATCACCCCCGAGCCACCCAAGGAACCCACCCCTCCAGAGTACACGCCCCGGGATTGGGACGGCCCATGCCGGACAGTGGGCGAGCCTGGGTCCGGCTGAGAGTGCCCGCCGTTGTGGCTCGACAGGGTCAGCCGCCCACGCTCGTACGCGATTGGTGCTGCCCGATGAGGTCTCTGCCGAGATGGTTCGGAGAGGCTCGGAAGCACCTGGCGTCCCGACCCTACAACGAGGAGGTTGCGATGAGAGAGACAAGAGGCCGGGTGGCCGGGGTGGACTGGGCGGAGAGAGGTCACGTGATGGGTGCCGGACGGCTTGTGGCATGTGGGAGTGTGGTGGTGGCGGAGAACGGCCGGGAGCCGATCCGGGATGCGCCGGGGGAATGCCTGCCGGGACCTGGCTGGATACGCGAAGAAGCGATGCTTAGTCTTCCGGGGGTTCGGGGATCCAGAGGTCGCCGTGGGCCCGGCGTTCCTCGACCACGGCTCTAGCCCGGCTCGCCCGTTCCTCGTCGATCCCATTCTCCCGTGCGAGGTAGAGAGTCTGGGAGGGGAAGGCGAACGAGGTGCCGCTGGTCTCGACGATACCGAGGATTGCCAGGTTGAGCTCCTCCACGAGCGCCGTGTACTCGTGGTAGTTCGCCGCCATCAGCCAGCACTGGACGGCGATGTCAAGGGAGGACGCCCCGAACCCCATGAACCGCACGCGCACCACGTCGGGATGGACCTTCGGGTGATTTGCCAGGAGCTTCTTGACCTCGTCGATGACGTAGAGGATCTGCTCCCGCGTCGAGGAGTAGACGAGGCCCAGCGTCGGGTTGTAGTAGAACCGGTCCCGGCGGGAGTAGTTCTCGATCCGCTCGGAGATCAGCGTCCCGTTGGGGATGGTGACCACGGTGCGCGCCATGGTCCGGAGGCGCGTGGACCGCAGCCCCACGTCCTCCACCGTACCGCTGACCCCGCCGAGGTTGACGAAATCCCCCACCGTGAACGGCTGGTCTGTGGCAATGGCCAGGGAGCCGAACACGTTCTCGATCGTCTTCTGGGCGGCGAACGCCAGCGCCAGGCCACCGATCCCGAGCCCCGCGACCAGTCCCATCACGTGGATGCCGGCGGAATCGAGCACCACCACGGCGGCGAGCACCCAGACGAGGATCTTGGCCACCCGGGAGAAGATCGGCAGGAACGAGACGGCGACCGGGTTCTCCGATCGCGCAGCGACGCGGGACAGGATCGAGGCCGCCACGTCGATCCAGCGCGCCAGCGTCCACGCCACGGCGACCAGGGCCAGCAGCTTCCAGACGAGGCCCGCCGTGACGAGGCCCTCCTTCGAGAGCCCGAGGAACGGCAGGACGAACAGCAGCAGCAGTGCCGCCAGCCCGATCCGCAACGGCCCCCCGACGGCGGCCACGAGCGCGTCGTCCCACGTCACCTTCGTGCGCTGCGCGGCGCGTTCCAGCGCCCACATCAGCCTTGGGGCCACGAGGCCGGCAACGGCCCACGCGAGGAGGAACATCAGCGCCATGGCGAGCCACTGCCACAGCTGGATCCCGCCGGCCTCCACCGTGAAGAAGAACGCCGGCAGGTAGTCGCCCAGCCAGCCGAACCCGTACCGCTCGTACAGCGGATCGATCGCTGCCACGGTCTCCCGGGCGAATACCCAGGCGGGCGAACCGTCCTTCGTCTTCACCAGCGCCAGCAGGATGTCGACCTTGGTGTCGCCAAGGGGGATCGTCCCGATGCGCTGTCTGTCCGGAGGAAGCCCCGCCTGCGGCGCGCCGCCCGGGTCGTTGGACAGCGCCCCCGGGTTGATCCACAGCCGGCGTTCCAGGACGATGGAGAGCCGCCGGGCCAGCTTCGGTCCCAGACGCCTCTGCTTCTCGACGGGGATCTCTCCGAGGTCGAGGTAGTGGGCGGCGACCTCGCACTTCCCGTCCCGGCACGCCCTGAAGAACCCCTCGACGGTGCTCCTCGGCGTGTCCCGGTGGACCTCGGGCGGCGGCGGTCCGAGGCCGGGGTTGAGGTCGATGCGTTCGAGCTCCTTCCCCTCCACGAGCCGGAGGTACCAGAGGGCGGTCATGGAGACGGTCCGGCGCGTGAACAGCCAGTACGCCTCGCCCGTGCCGGCGTCACGGGTCCGCCGGAGCCAGATCTCTCCCTCCAGTCCGTCGCGAGCGAACCGCTTCGCCACCACGATGTTCGTCGGCTCGCCCCCGACCTTCGGCCCGTCGGGGTCGTCCACGGTGACGTCGTCCGGCGAGGCTCCGATCCGTTCGAGCACGGCGTAGAGCCGCCGCGCCGCCTCGGCGCCGGCCGATCGCTGCTCGTCCACCGGAACCTCGGTCAGGTCGAGACAGTGCGCCGCCGCGTCGAACCGCCCCTCGGCACCCATGGCGAGGAACGTCCGCCAGGTGGCGGCCGGGGTGGACCGGACAACCTCGGGCGGCGGCACACCGAGACCGGGGTTGATCCGCTCCCGGACCGCGATCTCCATCGAGGCCGCCGGCACCGTGACGAGCCAGCACAGTGCCAGCATCGGCACCGCCCAGACCCTCCGCCAGCCCATCCTCCGGTCGCCTCCCGCCATGGGGGGATCGTACCACGTGAGGCCATCTGACAGAGCGGGTATGATGCGCGGCGGGAGGCACGATGGGAACGATCCGCACGGCGGCCTGTCTCGGCATCGGCACGGAGCTCCTGGGCACGGACCGGCTGGACACGAACTCGCTCGAGGTCACCGCACGGCTGGAGAGTCTGGGTATCGAGGTGGTGGCGAAGGGCGTGGCCGGCGACACGGTGGACGGGATCCGCGCCGTGCTCTCGTGCCTCGCGGGCCGGGCCGACCTGGTCGTCGCCACCGGGGGCCTCGGCCCGACGGAGGACGACGTCACCCGGGAGGCGCTCTCCGCCTGGGCCGGCCGGCCCCTCGTGGAGGACCCCGGCCTCGCCGCCGCGATCCGCGAACGGTACCGGGCCCACGGGCTGGAAATGCCGCCGTTCGCCGTGAAGATGGCGCGGCTCGTGGACGGTGCCACGCCGCTGCCGAACCCCTCGGGCGCGGCGGCTGGGATGATGATGGAGCGGGACGGAACGGTGGTGGCCGTGCTGCCGGGCGTCCCCCACGAGATGCGGGAGATCCTCGACGGTGAGCTCGTTCCCAGGCTCTCGGCGATGACAGCGGGCGAACGGGTCCTCCGGCGCACCCTGTTCCTCGCCGGCGTGTACGAGTCCGACGTGGAGCGCCGCATCGCCCCGCTGTACGAGCGGTTCGGCCGGAGAAACGTCACGGTGCTCTGCTCCGCGGGCACCGTGCGGATCGTGCTCAGGGCGCGGGGCCCGGAGGACGAGGCGAGACGGCGGCTCGACGAGATGGAGGCCGCCTTCACCGAAGCCGTGGGAGAAGATCTCGCCGCCGTGGACCGGGACGACCTGGCGGGGATCGTCGTGGAGCAGCTCGTCCGGCGCGATCAGACGGTGGCCACCGCCGAGTCGTGCACCGGCGGGCTGATCGGAGGCGAGCTGACAGCGGTGCCGGGCTCCTCGGCGGCGTTTCTCGGCGGCGTCGTGGCCTACTCCAACGGCTCCAAGGTCCGCGATCTCGGCGTGGACCCCGGGCTGCTGGAACGGGAAGGCGCCGTGTCGGAGGCCGTCGCGCGCGCCATGGCCGAGGGTGCGAGGAACCGGTTCGGGACGGACTGGGGGATCGGCGTCACGGGGATCGCGGGGCCCGGGGGAGGCACGCCGGAGAAGCCGGTGGGCCTGGTCCACTGGGCCGTCTCCGGACCCGGCGGAACTCGGGCGAGCCACCGGATCTTCCCCGGGGACCGCGCCTCCGTCCGCCGGGCGACGGTGGCCATGGCGCTGGACCTTCTGCGCCGCATGCTCGGGGAGGAGGTGGCCCATGGCGGATGAGCGGGGACGCCGGCGGGCGGGGCGTGGGCGCGGGCGCGGTCGGGGTGGACGGCGCCCGAGACGGGACGGCGGGCGCGGCGGGATCCGGGCGTTCCTGGCGTTCGAGATCCCGGACACGGTGCGCCACGTGCTCGTGGGCGAGATCGACAGGCTGCGCCGGAACCTTCCCCCGGCGCGGTGGATTCGCCCGGAGAACCTCCACCTGACGGTCAAGTTCCTCGGGAACGTGGAGCCCGATCGCCTCCGGACGCTCAACCGTGGCCTCGCGGAGCGCCTCGAGGAGCTCGAGCCGGTCGCCTTCCGGCTGGGCGGTGCCGGGTTCTTCCCCTCGGCGAGCCAGGCCCGCGTGGCGTGGGTCGGGGGCCGGGCCGAGGGCGTGGAGGACGTGGTGGCCGAGGTCGAGGCCGTGGCGGGGATGGTCGGGTTCCCCCGGGAGCGTGGCGAGTGGCGGCTCCACCTGACCGTCGCCCGGCTGGACGCCCCGTGGCCGCGCTACGCGGCGGAGGAGTTCCTCGCGTGGGGCGACGACCTCTCCCTCGCGCGGTTCGAGTGCCGGGAGCTCGTCTGTTTCCGTAGCCGGCTCCAGTCCGGGGGACCGGTGTACACTCCGCTGGAGAGGATCCGTCTGGGGGGCCGAGGGGAACGATGAGTCCGGAACCGTTGATCGTCGCCGGTGCGTACCTGCTGGGATCGATCCCGTCCGCCTACCTGGTGGTCCGGGCTGCGACGGGACGGGACGTCCGCAGGACCGGCTCGGGCAACGTCGGGGCGACCAACACCGTCCGCGCCGCGGGTCCGGCGGCCGGCCTGCTGGTGGCCGCGCTCGACGTCGCCAAGGGCGCCGTGCCCGTGCTCGTCATGCGCCACTTCGATCCGGCCAGCGCGTGGCTCGGCGCGGCGGCCGTCGCCGCGGTGCTCGGCCACTGCTTCCCGGTCTGGCTCGGGTTCCGGGGGGGCAAGGGGGTCGCCACGGCCGCGGGCGCGTTCCTGACGCTGGCGCCCCTGGCGGGTCTCGCGGCGTTCGGGGTGTGGCTGGCGATGCTCGCCGTCTGGCGGATCGTCTCCCTGGCCTCCGTGGTGGCCGTGGCGTCGTTTCCGCTCTGGGTGCACTTCGTCGAGGGGGGGAGCGTGCCGCTCGTCGTGGCCTCCTCCATCGTCTCGATGATCATCATTCTCAGGCACCACGCCAACATCCGCCGCCTCGTGGCGGGCCGGGAGCCGCGGCTCGGGGGGGACCGTCCGGGAAAGGGGGAACACCGATGAGGATTTCCGTGTTCGGATCGGGTTCGTGGGGCACGGCGCTGGCGCACCACACGGGGCGCCGGGGCCACGAGGTCATGATGTGGGCGCTCGAGCCCGAGGTCGCCGAAGGGATCGAGCGGGAGCACCGGAACCCGCTCTACGTCAGCGAGCACCCCGTGCACGAGAACGTTCATGCGAGCACGGACCTCGAGACGGTGGCCTCGTTCTCCGACGTCTGGATCTGGGTCGTCCCCGTCCAGCACAGCCGGGCCGTCATGGAACGGCTGACTGGCAGCCTCCGCGGCGAGGTCGTGATGGTCTCGGCCTCCAAGGGGCTCGAGACGGCCACCATGAAGCGGATGGACCAGCTCGCCTGGGAAGTGCTCAACCTGCCGTCCAGCCGGTTCTGTGCCCTCTCGGGCCCGACCTTCGCCAAGGAGGTCCTGGAAGGACACCCCTCCGCCGCCGTCCTGGCGTGCATGGAGACCTCCCAGGCCGAACGGCTCCAGCGGGAGCTCTCGGACATCCACCTCCGCTGCTACGCGGGCCGCGACCTCGTGGGCGTCGAGCTGGCCGGGGCGCTGAAGAACGTCATCGCCATCGCCGCGGGCATGGTGGACGCCCTGGGGTACGGGGCCAATACCCAGGCCGCCCTGATGACCCGCGGGCTGCACGAGATCACCCGGCTCGGCGTCAGGCTCGGCGCCGACGCGGCGACGTTCCGGGGGCTGGCCGGGATGGGCGACCTTGTCCTGACCTGCACCGGCGGCCTCTCCCGGAACCGCCGGGTCGGCCAGCGGATCGGCCACGGGGAGACGCTCGAGCAGGTGCTCGGTACCATGCGCGAGGTCGCCGAGGGCGTCCGGACCGCGCCCGCCGCGGCGCGCCTCGCCCGGGACCACGGGATCGAGATGCCGATCACCGAGGCGGTCAGCGCCATCCTCGCGGGCGACATCGCCCCGCGGGAGGCCGTGCGCCTCCTGATGACCCGCGAGCTCAAGCCCGAGGCGAAGCTGTAACCGGTCCGACCATATCCGGTCAGCCCTCCCCCCTGCCTCGCAGATGCAGGGGGAAGTCTCCCTGCATCCGGAGCGATCTGTCTGGTGATGGTTGACGGCGGCGGGAATGCATGGGAAACTTTGCGTGTTGGCTTGAGCGTATGAGCAAGAATCGTCTTCTCGCCGTGACCCTGACCGCCCTGGTCCTCCCGGGGCTGGTGGCCGGAGGGGCGTTCGCCTCCTGCCTCCGGGTCGGGGCCGGACCGCACCAGTGCCCGGCGATGGCGAGCCGGTGCGACCGGACGGCGGACGGGCATGCCCGCACCACGGGTGGCGAGACCACCGTCTCCGACGGCCACGAGTGCGCCTGTGCTCACTCTCCGTCGCCCGAGGCCGATCCAGCGGCGTCCTCCCAGGCGCCCCGCCCGGTGGACGGGCCGGGGGCCGCGTCCGCCGTGGCGGTGCCCCCGACGCCGTCCGCGGCGGTGCGGCGCACGGTCCGCTCCCGCTCCCACGCGCCCCCGCCGGCCGATCCGCCGCGCTTCCTCCTGGACTGCGCCCTCCTGATCTGAGCCTTTCCCGGGCCGACCCGGCGTGCCGACGCACGCCATCCCGGCGCGAACGCGCCTGGAACCTCAACCCGGGAAAGGAGACACCCCGTGAGATCGAAGAATGCAGTGTTGGCCGTGGCCCTCCTCGTGGCCGGGGCGCCGGGCCTTCGGGCCCAGGAGCTCCCCCACCAGGAGCTCGAGCGGAGCGTGCCGGCTCCGGCCGGGACCTCCGGCGAGGCAACGGCCACCCTTCCCGATCCCGCCGCCGCCATCGTCGCGGCCCAGGGGGAGACCCGCCTGCGGCTCCTCCTCCAGGAGGTGCTCGACCGGAACCCCTCCGTGGCGGCCCTGGTTGCCGAGGCCCGGGCCGCCGAACAGAGGGCGCCCCAGGTCGACGCACTGCCCGACCCGGTCGTGTCCGTGACGGCTTTCCTGTCGAGCCCCGAGACACGGGTGGGACCACAGTACGGCACGGTGGCCCTGTCCCAGCGTTTCCCGTGGTTCGGCAAGCTGCCGGCCCGGGAGCAGGTGGAGCTGGCCGCGGCCGTGGCCGCACGGAACGCCATCGCCGTACCCGCGAACGCCGTGCTGCGAACGGGGGAGCGGAACGTCGTCATCGTCGCACTGGGAGGTGGCCGTTTCGCGCCGCGGGACGTCACGCTCGGCCCCGGGGGTGACGGCTTCGTCCAGGTCCTCGAGGGGCTGTCCGACGGCGACGAGGTCGTCACCTCGTCCCAGTTCCTCATCGACTCCGAGTCCAACCTCCGGGAGGCGATCCAGAAGATGATCGCTGCCCGCAAGGCGGATCGTGATCACCCCGAGGCCCTCCGCGACGAGGGAGCGAACGGCCAGCCTGGCAAGGCGAATGGGGGTGGAAGATGACCGAGAAAGGTTTCTCCATTACCAGGAAGATGTCACGAATCAAGCAGATCGAGAAAATCCTCGCGACTGAGACCAGCCTGACGAATGATGCCACGGATCGTCCCGGCGGGGAGGGTCTTTCGAGATGGGACGATGACGAGCCGAGGGGGATTGCCAGACTTGTACAGCGCCGTATGACTGCCCTTGCCTCTCTTGGGGGCATCCCTGAATCCGGCCTTCTTCAAGGCGGCAATCAACTCCCTCGACGACAACCCCGGCAACTTCGGCGTCACACCGCAACCCTGATGGATGTGGTCCAGCGTTGGCCACGAATCGATGCTTCGAGAGAGTCGTCCAGGATCCCGAGAATCCTTGCGTTCTCGACATACAGGGCGACAGCCTCCTCGAGCATCCTGGCAGCGTCCTCGACGGAATCTCCACAGGATGTGACGCCGAGCTCGGGACACAGGGAAACGAAACCATCGTCTTCCTGCCAGACGACTGCCGTGAGCTCCATCTCCCGTTTCGCTGCTTCATGTGTCATCCGCACGCTCCCGAATTCAACTATACCACCGGGTGCACGACGAGTTGCTGCCCCCGTAGGCCGTGGCAACGAAGAGGGCCTCCGTCCGAATCTCATGCCTGAAACCTCACGCCTGACGCCTCACCCTTCCACCCGGAGGTCATCATGCTGAACAAGATCATCGAATGGTCCCTGAGAAACCAGTTCATGGTGGTGATCGGCGTGCTCTTCGCCATCGCGGGCGGGCTCTGGGCCATGAAGACCATGCAACTGGACGCCATCCCCGACCTCTCGGACGTGCAGGTCACGCCGCGAGGATCGTCGAAGAGCTCGACCACCTCTACCGTGATGCCTCGGCGAGGCACGCCAGGGTCGAGTTGGGAGAGGCCATGGCACTGCGCCTCTGTCTGCCCGTGATGATCGAAGCGACCAGGCGGCTCCAGGATGCCCGTTCGCTCTCCGAGGCCCGTCGGGCTTTTGGCGAGCTCCCCCGGCCCATGGTCCAGTGGCGCGGAATGGCCACCTGCACGCACAGGCCCAAGGTGG
Source organism: Thermoanaerobaculia bacterium (assembly GCA_027067575.1). Classification (GTDB taxonomy): domain Bacteria; phylum Acidobacteriota; class Thermoanaerobaculia; order Thermoanaerobaculales; family Sulfomarinibacteraceae; genus JAMOVQ01. The sequence goes on from JAMOVQ010000138.1 coordinate 23,900, forward strand.
TTTTCTGCCACATGGCCAGGAAGCCGTGGCTCCAGGAGTCCGCTAGGTCGCCAACCCGTACTTCGGCTCCAAGATGCTCAAGTGCGGCACCATCGTTTCCGAATGACAACCATGAACCGGGTGGCACGACCCACCCAAACGAAAGGAGTGGAATCATGAAAAGGAAGTCTCACCGTCACATCATCGGGGCACTGTCGCTGGCCATGCTGCTGGGGGCCCCACTGGCCCTGGCCCAGACGAGCGAAGGGGCACCTGCCAAGAAGAGGCAGCACGGGATGATGGAGCAGAAAACGGGCCAGTGCTCCGGGGGCGAGATGCCGGCCAGGTGCAAGGCCATGATGGAAAAGCGGCAGCAGATGATGCAGGCCAGAAAGGACATGATGGCCAGGTGCAAGGCCATGGACGCCCGGCTGGATGAGCTCGTTGCCACCATGAACACCGCCACGGGCCAGCAGAAGATCGACGCCATGGCCGCACTGCTCAACGAGCTGGTCCAGCAGCGCAAGGCCATGCACGAGATGAAGATGCAGCAGGGCATGATGCCGGGAATGATGCACCAGGACATGCCCAAGGGCTCCAAACACAAGTGCAAGATGATGATGAAGAAGATGATGACGGAACAACAGGGCAATGCCGCCGGCAACGCTGGCGAGCCCATGAACTGACACTGGAGCGCCGGGCACGGCGCCGGCTCGCCGGCGCCGGCCCGGCCTCCTTCATCAGCCCCGGCCGGTGGAGGACGGAGCCCGGAGGGCTCGGGGAGGCAACGATGGACGGCCACGATCATGCACACGGAAAACGACACGAGCACGGCACACACGGCGGGGATGGAGGACCGGGGACCGCAAAGGTCACCGATCCGGTCTGTGGCATGCGGATCGATCCCGACACGGCCAAGCACTCCGTGGAGCACGGGGGCGTCCGGTACTTCTTCTGCTCCGACTCCTGCCACGAGCGTTTCGTGGAGGACCTGGGCGCCTGGGTCGAGCCAAAGAAGGTCAGTATCTCCTTCGGGGGCGTGGCCGTGGAGGGTGAGCCGGTGAATGGAGGAGCGGCCTGTTGTTGCCACGGTGTGGGGGGCGGGACCGAAGCACGAGTGGCCGGGAAGCCGGCCGAAGGTGGGTACACCTGCCCCATGCATCCGGAGATCGTCCCTGACGAGCCGGGAAGCTGCCCCATCTGCGGCATGGGCCTGGAGCCCCGGACCGTCACGCTGGACGAGGAGGACAACGCCGAGCTCGAGGACATGACCCGGAGGTTCCGGGTCAGCCTGGTGCTGACCCTGCCCGTCTTCATCCTGTCCATGGGGGAGTCCATTCCGGGCGTCGGCTTCGGCATCCCCCGCCACGTGATGACGATCATCGAGCTGATCCTGACCACCCCGGTGGTGCTCTGGGGCGGCTGGCCCTTCTTCGTCAAGGGCTGGCAGTCCGTGGTCAACCGCTCGCTCAACATGTTCACCCTGATCGGCCTGGGCACCGGAGTGGCCTACACCTACAGCGTGGTCGCGGCCCTCGTTCCCTCGATCTTCCCGCCCTCCTTCCGGGACCTCGAGGGCAACGTGTCCGTCTACTTCGAGGCGGCCGCGGTCATCGTGACGCTGGTGCTGCTGGGCCAGGTGCTCGAGCTCAAGGCCCGCAGCCAGACGGGGGCGGCCATCAAGGCGCTCCTGGGGCTGGCGCCCAGGACGGCCCGCCGGATCAACCCCGACGGCACCGAGGAGGACGTGCCGCTGGACCAGGTCCAGGTGGGCGACACACTGCGGGTGCGCCCGGGCGAGAAGGTCCCGGTGGACGGCGTGGTGATCGAGGGTTCGAGCACGGTCGAGGAAGCCATGATCACCGGTGAGCCGTTCCCCGTCACCAAGGGACCCGGCGACACCGTCATCGGGGCCACCATCAACAGGACCGGCGCCATGGTCATCCGGGCCGAGAAGGTCGGCGGCGACACGCTGCTCTCGCGGATCGTCCAGATGGTCGCCGAGGCACAGCGCAGCCGGGCGCCGATCCAGAAGCTGGCCGACCAGGTGGCGGGGTACTTCGTGCCCGCCGTGGTCGGCGCCTCGGTCCTCACCTTCATCGTCTGGGGGCTGTGGGGCCCCGATCCCAGGATGGCCCACGCCCTGATCAACGCGGTGGCCGTGCTGATCATCGCCTGCCCCTGTGCCCTGGGCCTGGCAACGCCCATGTCCATCATGGTGGCCACGGGCAAGGGGGCCACGGCGGGCGTGCTGTTCAAGAACGCCGAGGCCATCGAGGTCATGCGGAAGGTGGACACCCTCGTGGTGGACAAGACCGGCACGCTGACCGAGGGCAGCCCGAAGCTCCAGACGGTCGTCGCCGACGGCCCGACGGGGGAGAATGAGCTCCTGGGTCTGGTGGCGGCGCTGGAGAAGAGCAGCGAGCACCCCCTGGCCGAGGCCATCGTCGATGGCGCCGCGGAACGGGGGGTCGAGCTCCCCACGGCCACCGGCTTCGACTCGATCACCGGCAAGGGTGTCGTGGGGGAGGTCGCCGGCCGTAAGGTCGCCGTGGGCAACCGGGCGCTGATGGAACAGCTCGGCGCCGACCCCGGCGAGCTGGCCGGGCGCGCGGAGAAACTGCGGGCCGAGGGACAGACGGTCATGTTCATCGCCATCGACGGCCGGGCGGCCGGCCTCGTGGGCGTGGCCGACCCCATCAAGGAGACGACGCCCCAGGCCATCGAGGAGCTCCACGGCGAAAACCTCCGGGTCGTCATGCTGACCGGCGACAGCCGGACCACCGCCGAGGCCGTCGGCAGGAGCCTCGGTATCGACGAGGTCATCGCCGAGGTCCTGCCGGATGAGAAGGCCGAGGCGGTCAAGCGTCTACAGGACGAGGGCCGCATCGTCGCCATGGCCGGGGACGGTATCAACGATGCCCCCGCCCTGGCCCAGGCCCACGTGGGCATCGCCATGGGAACGGGGACCGACGTGGCCATGGAATCCGCCGGCGTCACCCTGGTCAAGGGCGATCTCCGCGGCATCGTCCGGGCCCGGCGCCTCTCCCGCGCCACCATGCGGAACATCAAGCAGAACCTGTTCTGGGCCTTCGCCTACAACGGCGTCGGCGTCCCCATCGCTGCGGGAGTGCTGTACCCGGTCTTCGGGCTACTGCTCTCCCCCATCATCGCCGCCGCCGCCATGAGCTTCAGCTCGGTCTCCGTGGTGGGCAACGCCCTGCGCCTCAGGCGCGTGAGGATCTGATGATCGCGTGACACCTCTCTGGGAGTGAAACATGTCCGGACGGGGAGACCAGCGACCCGCTCGGCCTCCAAAATCGACCGAGGAGGTTGTTCGGATGCCCGCCGTGGAGCAACCACCTGTCCCTCCGTCTGTCAGCCACCGCCACGTATACCGGGCTACGGCTCCACGGCCTCCAGGGTCAACGTGGGGGTCGTCCCTGGCACGACGGTGACCGCCCTGGCGTCGAGCCCGCCGCCCATGGCGGCCCGATCCAGGGCCGGGTCGGCCTTCCAGGCGAGCAGCCGCGCCGGCGCGCCAGACAGGCCCGAGAGCACCCACTGCGAGCCTGACGGCGCCAGGGTGAGGGCGCCGACCGCCTGAAGAATGAGCGGCGTCAGGCGGCCACCGTGCTCCGCCGGGATGGCTGATGCTATCGGCGTCAGGGCCCGGTACCGTCACCGTGATCCGATCCTCCCAAGGCGGGGTTCTCGTCCGGCTGGGAAAAGGGTGTTGGGGTCGGTACCTGTGGCTGTCTCCCCCGGGTTCCTGCCGTTGCACCCTGATGCTATCCCTCCAGCATCCGTCCCCCCGCGCGCCATCCCGACGAATACACCAGGCCGTGACAGGACGAGCAGTCCGAGTAGAGACGCACTCCGGCATGTTCTTGCAAAATTGGATTTGTATTCCTATACTGCAAACATGCAGTATATCCCTCGTCGGTTATCGCACCTCCTGCCCTCGTTGATCCAGGGGTACCAGGCGGTCTTTCTGGCAGGGCCCCGCCAGTCGGGCAAGACCACACTTGCAAGAACATCCTTCCCTGACCTGCCCTTCGTCAACCTTGAGAGCCCGCTGGAACGGGCTGCCCTGGCGGACGATCCGATAGGCTTTCTTTCTCAATTTCCATCAGGAGCGATCCTCGACGAAATCCAGAACGTGCCGGAGGCGCTGTCCTATCTCCAAGTGCTGATCGACGAACGCCCCGGGGAGACCTTCTGGGTCCTGACGGGATCCCGCCAGCTCGACCTTCAGCCATCAATCGGCCAGAGTCTTGCCGGTCGGGCCGTCATGATCGAGCTGCTGCCGTTTTCCCATGACGAGGTCTTGAACTCTCCGGTACGCCCTGCAACCTTGGAGGATGCCGTGCTCCGGGGCGGCTATCCACCTCTCTTTGACGAGGATCGGCAGCTTGATCCCGGCCGCTGGCTCGAGAACTACCTGACCGCTCTGATCAACCGGGACGTCTACGACACTTTGCCCGTTCGGAACCGAATCGCCTTCGATCATTTCGTGCGGCTGTGTGCTGCGAGAACGGGGCAGATCTTCGAGGCGGCATCGCTCGCGCGGGAGCTTGCCGTCGACAACAAGACCGTAAAGCTGTGGGTCTCGGTTCTCGAGCAGTGTTTCATCGTCCGCTTGCTGCGCCCGTATCATCGGAACTATGGCAAGCGTCTGGTGAAGAGGCCAAAACTTTTCTTCGTCGACTCAGGGCTTGCCTGCCGCCTGTTGCAGATCGGTGACGTTAATCAGCTTCGTCTCCATCCGCTATGGGGCGCACTTGTGGAAACCTGGTGCTTCACCGAGGTTCTCAAGGCTCGGCTCCACCGTGGGCTCCGACCCGATTGCTGGTTCTGGCGAACCAGCGACGGCAAGGAGATCGACCTACTTATCGAAGCAGGTGGAACCCTCTATCCTATCGAGATCAAGAGCACCGCGACGTCCGATCCACGGCTGGCGAAAGGCATTCGGGTCTTGCGCTCGCTGGTTGCCGAACGCGGAGACGGCAGCGTGGAGATCGGACCGGGATTGATCGTCTACGGGGGCGATGCAGAGCGGCCGTGCCGGGAAGATCGTTTCATTCCCTGGCAGTCCATCGCGGCTGCACTGGAGCCCATACCATGATCGGCCACGATTCCGGGAAGCGCGGTGCCTGGTACGAGGAAGGCTACGTGGTTCTCCAACTCCTCCGCCTGCTCAACGGCGAGCTGCGCTCGGTCACCTGGGAGGTCGCCCACGAGGACGGGGAGAGGATCGACTGCCTGCTCGAGGACGATCACGGCTTCATCGCCGTCCAGTGCAAGACGAGGAGCACCGGGTCATGGACGCTTCGACGGCTCGAAGCGGAGGGTGTGCTGCGCCACGCTGCCGATCGTCTCGAGGGAAGAGACGATCTGCGTTTCCGGTTCGTCAGCGATGCGCCGGTCCCAGAGCTGAAAAGACCTTGCCAGGAGGCGCAATCCACGGACGATGCCGAAAGGTGGTGGGCCAATCTGCCCGAGAACGCCAAAGGGACGTTGCAGAGGTCTTGGCTGGTTTCTGAAGGTGCCCGGGGTATTGTGAGGGCCCACCAACTTGCCGCGCGAATCGAGGTCGAGCTCCTTCATGAGAAAGGACTCGATCAGCATGTGGATAGCCTGGCAGGGGCGCTCAGTCCGGAACCCCGGCGTGTTGTGAACCTATTGCGTCGGCTCGCCCGGGATTCCCTCACGCGACGTCTCCGCGAACCTGAAGTCCGTCGTCGGCTGGAGCGAGAGGGTGTGCGGCTGCACCCGCGCCCGGCGGATCCTGCGGTATATGATCGATTGAAGTCCCTGAGAGAAGGTTTCCTCCTACGGGTCGAGAATACACGCGGCCCCTTCCCCATGTTGGAACGGCAGGAGACCGAGAACGTCGTCGAACGGATCGTGACCGGCGAGCCCACCCGGATCCTCGTGCACGGTCCGGCCGGTTGCGGCAAGAGTGAGGTCATCGCGGCGGTGCTCCACCGCCTCGACGATGAAGGCGTCCCCGTCCTCGTACTGACACCCGACGTCGAACCGGCCGAAAACGGCCTCGGTGACGACCCCGTCGCGGCACTCGCGCGATACGCTGCCGGAGGAACGGCCGTTCTCGTCATCGACCAGTACGACCAGGTTCTCCTGGCCGGCCAGGAAACCCAGCGCCTCCTCCGGCGCTGCCACGAGTGGATCCGCAGGGCAAAGGAGCTGGAGATCAGCATCGTCATCGGGGTCCGGACGGCCGAGTCCAAGGCGGATACCCAGCTCAAGGGTCTCCTGGGTGACCGCGTCCACGAGGTCTTCATCCAGGACCTGGAGGAGGCGGAGGCAGCCGCCATCATGGCGAAGAAGGGTATCGCCTTTTCCGGCCTGGAAGCGCCCCTCCGGCGGCTTCTCCTCAGGCCGCTCCCTCTCAGGCTGGCGCTCGATCTCCATGAGAGGGGCGGTTCCCTGACCGGGCTTGGGAGCCTCGTATCCTTGGTCGATCGCTGGTGGAACAACATCGCGGCCGATCTCTCTCCGATCGAGCCCGACCGTGCCAGCAAGGCACTGGATGGACTGCTCCGGCGCATGGAACACGACGGCATCATGAGCGTCCA
>JAMOVQ010000139.1 GCA_027067575.1 Thermoanaerobaculia bacterium
ATTCTCTGGAGCGCCAACCGGGACATCGCTTCGCTCGTCCCTGGGCGGGCGAGGGGTGGGGTACCACGCGAAGGTCCTTTGTTTCGGCCGACAGGTCGGTTGAGTTGGAGGACAGTCCCGATCGTGATGGGCCTGGTTCTCTGGAGCGCCAGCCGGGACATCGCTTCGCTCGTCCCTGGGTGGGCGGGTGAGTGGGGTACCAGGTAGAGCGCCATCCTCATCGGCGGGGGTTTCGGCCTGGTTGTGGGGACAGTCCCGATCGTGATGGGCGTGGTTCTCTGGAGCGCCAACCGGGACATCGCTTCGCTCGTCCCTGGGTTCGTGGAGTAGGGGGCACCGCCTGGGAGTACTTCGTTTCGGCCGAAGGGTAGAGTAGGGGACATTGTTTTTCAGTTGATCGGTGCGTTGCCGCGATGGAGCGCGGGCTTCAGCCCGCATCGGACTGGTCGAGGGGACAGTCTCGATCAGGAGGATGCGAGGGTTCTGTGGATCGCCAGCCGGGACATCGCTGCGCTCGTCCCTGGGCGGGTGGATGAGTAGGGTACCAGGTGGGGCGGTCTTGTTTCGGCCAGCGGGTCGGTCGGTATTGGGACAGGCCCGATCGTGGAGGCCGGTGGTTCTCTGGGGTGCCACGGGGAACGTTGCTTCGCTGGTTCCTGGGGAGGCTGCACAGGGGTGTCACCGCACGGTGACCACGACGGTGCCGTCCCGAACGTCGGCCCTGGCGTGTGTCCGTGGCCCCGCGAGGTCGAGGACGACGTAGAGCTGGGGAGGGCTGAGCTCGTCGTGGAGCCAGACGCGGATCCGCGAGAGTGCGGGCGAACCGACCTCGAGGACCGGGTTTCCCCAGGGATGCCGGATTCCACGGATCGTGACGAGCGCCCTGGGGGGGGTCTCGAGCCTGGTGAGACGCACCTGCGACGGGTCGATGGGGCCGTTGCCCTCGATCCGGACGGTCGTGACGCCATCGTGGACGGCGTGGCGGATCGAGCGGATCCGTGTGACCCTGCAGATCGTTTGCGCCGTGGGTTCAGGAGCTGGGGCCGGCGGCGTGGCGGCCGTGGGAGAAGGTGCCGCCGCCGTCTCGGCAGGACGGGCCGGAGAAGCCGCCGGCGGGGCCGGTGCGGTGGTGGTTGGCTCCGAGGCTTTCCGGATGGGTGTGGCCGGCTGCCGGTCGAGGGGGCGCGCAGGCTCTGTGGCCGCGGCCGTGGTGGCGGTCCCGTGTTTCCGGCCGCCGCCGGTCCGCGGCAGGAGCCCCTGGCGCCAGGCGCCGTAGAGCAGCGCGGCCAGGGCAAGAACGCCAATGGGGATGGCGAACAGCCAGAACCCCATACCCCGGGAGGGTGGATGGACCGGGAGGGGTTCGCCTTCGAGGCCTCCGGCATCGACATCGATCCGCGGGAGCTCTTCATCGATCCCCGGGAGCTCCTCGCGGATCCATCCGGCTGCCGGCGCTGGTGGAACGGGTTCCTCGTCTCCTGACGGAGGGGCGGTGCTGGTGGCCCGATGCACGTTCGCACCGGTCTTCGTGATCGTGCCGGTGTCCGTGGCAGTGCGAGTGTCGTTGATTCTGTCACTGCCCGTGAGCCTGTCCGTGGCCATGTCTGCATCGCTTCTCGTTCCGGCCGGGGGAATGGGCTGGGGGACGGCGAACGGTCCCGTTTCCGGTTCCGGCGGGGTGGCGGCGGCCGGGTCGTCATCGGGTTTCCCGAACGGCTCGCCAGGTCCGATCACATGCACGGATGCATGGCCGGAGGAGTCGCTGGAACGCCGGACCCGGAGGTGCATCGGGGGCGTCGCCGCTGCTGCCGCCGTCCGTTCGAGGCGCCGCTCGGTGACGAGCCTGCGGATCAGCTCACGGGCATCATCCTCGAGCTCGATGAACCGGATTCCCATCCCAGGCGGCTTGGAGGGGTCGTCTCCCGGCTCGCGGGTCCACATGACCTCGCCGACACCCCGGACGAGGGTGGATCCGTCGGCGAGCCGGATCGCGAAGTTGATGCGGGCGCCGGGAGGCGCCGGAGCCGACGATCGGAGGAACATGCCGCCCTCGGAGAGGTTCTGGGCATGCTGTGTGAGAAACTGACCGAACGTCTCCACGAGGATCTCGGCGTCGCCCGGAACGGGAATCCTCGGTGATCTCCCCTGGCCGTTGTCTCTGCCACGCTCGTTCACGTCACCTCCTCGTCGTGGGATGCCCAGAATGGGCCGCCCGGTGCCATGATCGCACACCCCCGGCGGTGGCCGTGCGCCCTCGCGGCGGAGAACCGAGAGATAATCGGAACGTGGATCGTCCGGCCTCACCGGAAGCGGATCTCGTGGTTCTCGGTACCGCCACGATGGTCGCCGAGGCGGTGCTCGTCCGCGAGGGGATGAGCGCGTTCGCGGGCTCCGAGCTGGCATGGGCGCTAGTGCTGTCCGCGTGGCTCGCCGGTGTCGGGGCAGGGGCGTGGCTCGCCGCGGGCCGCCGCGGGACGGGGTGGGATCGCTGGCTCGCCCTGGTAGTGGTGTTTCTGGCGGCCGCCGGCGTGTTGCTGCTCCGGGCGATTCCCGCTCTCGCTGGGATCACTGCCGGGGAGACGGCGCCGGGATGGCATGCGTTTTGGGTGTGGCCGGTGGCCGTGCTTCCGGCGGCACTGGCCGGCGGCGTCGCGTTCTCCCTCCTGGCAGGGCGGCTCCGCGGCCGGGTCCCGGCTCGGGCGTACGCTGCGGAGGCGGCGGGGGCACTCCTCGGGGGGCTGGTGTTCACGTTCCTGCTGGCCGGGGCGGGAACCGCCGTCGCTCTCGTCTCGACGGCTGGCCTGCTGGGGGCGTTCCGGTTGCGCCATCGTCCCGCCGCCGCCGTGGCGGTGATCGTGCTGGCCGCCGGGGCGTGCCTGCCGGCGAGGACGGGGTTGGAACGGCTCTCGTGGCGCTGGTCGGGACACCCCGGGCAACTGGCCTCCTGGGCCGAGACCCGCCGGCAGCGGCTGGAGATGACCGCGGGCGAACCCCACGCACTCTACGCGGACGGCCGGCTGGTGGCATCCTGGCCCGATCCGTGGGGAACGGGGGTGCGCGCTCACCTGATGATGCTGTTCCACCCCCATCCGGCGCGTATCCTGGCCGTGGGCGCCGTCTTCGGCGGGGCGGTTCCACTTCTTCTGGACCACCGGGTCGATCGCCTGGACCTCGTTGAGGAGGACCCGGCGGTGTTCCGGCTGATACCGCAGTGGTACGGGCCGTCCCTGGAGCGGTCTCTCGCCGACCCCAGGGTCAACCGCCTCGCCCGTGACCCGCTGACGGCTGCCCGGGATGGCGGTCCGTGGGATCTCGTCCTGCTCCTGGATCCCGATCCCGTGTCGCTGCGCCGGAACCGCACCCGGACCGTGGAGTTCTTCCGGGTTCTTGCAGGCCGGTTGGCTCCGGGAGGACGGGTCGTCGTCGCCACCTCGGTTCCGGACACCTATCTCGGTGGGGCCGGCGGACGGCTACTGGCCATCCTGTCGGCGACGTTGCGGAGGGCCTTTCCCGAGGTGACAGGGATCCCCGGGGAACAGGTGTTGCTGGTGGCCGGGGCGTCCCTCGATGACCTCGCCTCACCCCGGGCGCTGGTGGAACGGTGGAATGCCACGGGGCTCCGGGATCCGGTCTTCGGCCCCGATCTCATACCCGTTCTCCTCGATCCAGGACGGGCCGGTCCGCTGAACCGGTTCCTGGCCGGAGAGGAGGCTCCGGCCGATCGAACCGTCAGGCCGGTCGCCGTCCTTCCGGCCATGGCCCTTGCGGAGGGCCGGGGCGCTCCCCGGCTCGCTTCGTGGCTGGAGCGGTTGCAGCAGATGGGGCCGCGGTTCGCTGGGGGGCTGGCGATCCTCGTCGGTGTGCTGATCGCGGGCACGGGTCTTCGGAGCCGGCGGGCCGCGGGTGAGGCTGCGGCGTTCGCCCTGGGGTTGGCCTCGATGGGCGTGTTCGTGCTGCTGCTCGGAGCGTGGCAGTCGACCCGGGGGTCGGTCTTTGCGGAGATCGGCGCGCTGACGGCTGCTTTCATGGCGGGGATCGGCTCGGGCGGGCTCGTGGCCGCGAGGGGCGGCCGCCGGAGAGAACGAGGCCTCTCGTTCATGGGGCTGGCGGTGCTGCTGCTCGTGGCCGGCCTCCCGTTGCCCTTCGCGGTTCCGCTGGTGATCCCGTTCCTCCTGCCCGTGGCCGGTCTTCTGACAGGGCTCGCGTTCTCCGCTGCCGCCGGGCTCGCGGGTGAGGGTTCGGAGGGGGCCGGACGGGGGTTCGCGGCCGACGAGATCGGCGCGGCGCTGGGAGCCCTCGTGTGCGGACTGCTCCTGCCGGTGGTGGGGTCCATCCCTCTCGCTCTCAGCCTGGCGGTTCTTGTCGCCTTGGCGGCACCGGCGGTTTTCCGGCACGCCCGCAGCCGTTGACGCTAGACACGAGACTGAGATACCATCTCAAGCCTATGGGGGGCAGGGTTCACCGAACAGGCACCATGGCCGCCGGACTCCTCGCGTTACTTGTGGGTCTGGCGGGGTACGCCGGCAGGCTCGGGGCGGCGGATCTGATCGAGCCAGCGGATTCCGGGTTCTCCGAGGTCGATGTGGCCGTCTTCGCAGGGGATTCGGCCTTCGATTCGGGAGGACAGCTCTACGCCGGCTTCGGACTGGGGCAGGGGCTCTCGGTCTGGGTGGGCGGTGACATCCTCAACGGCGGGCCGGTCCGGGGCGGTGCAAACGTCATGGTGACCCGGACTCTCGCCCGGGGGATGGACCTCGATCTGTGGCTCGATCTCGGTGTGCACTCGGCGACCCACGAGGCGGAGATCGGGCGGACCGACTGGAGTCTCGGATCCGAGTGGAGCGTGGTGGTGGGACTGGCCACGCCGTACCTGCGTCTGGACTGGTACGGCGATGGGGGCGATCACACCGTCCACCTGCTGTCGGGGATCGTGGTTCCGGTGGGTGCGCTGGAGGTTCACGTCGAGCTCTCGAGCGAGGAGCCGGACGGCGGTGCGTGGCCCGTCCATCTGGCTGTGGGGCCGAACGTCTGGGTGAGCCGGCGGGTGGAGCTCCAGCCGGAGCTCTCGATCCTCAGCGATCCGGGTTCCGGAGGGACTCACTGGGCCGTGAGTCTCGGGCTGATCGTCGGCATTTGCCGCCATTGATGATGGTGAGTGTGGGGCCGACGGGAGGCTGATACGATGGGGCGGGAGGCCTGGAAATGAACGGAAAGAGGTCCAGTGGGGGCGCGGACGGTGTCCGTACGCTGCTTCCCGTCACGGCTGCCGTGGGCTGTGTCCTGACGGCCGGGACCTCCGTTGTAAGGACGGATGAACCGACGCGCGTCGGGTACCTTCACCGTGTGGCGCTCGGGGCGATCGTGCCGGGGGGGGATGGCCTCGAGCGGGCAGCCGTAGCCCGCCGAGAGACACGGGCCGGTCTGGCGAGGTGCCGGGTCCCGGGGACGAAGACCGGTGTGTGGGGATCGGGGGCTCCGTGCCGGGTCGGTGGGCTTCCGGGAGCGTGATGTGAGCGGTTCGCGGAGTCTCCGGATCGCGGAGGTGCTCCTCTGCTGTGCGGTGATTCTCGCCGTGGGCCCTGCGGCTTCCCGTGAGAAGACAGACCAGATCTGGCTGAAGAACGGCACGTTCATCATCGGGGAGATCAAGAACCTCCAAGCGGGAATGCTCAGTGTCGGGACCGACAACATGGGGACGATCTCCATCGAGTGGATTGCCGTCGCAAGCCTCAAGACAGACCAGTACTTCACGGTCACCATGACCGACGGTGCGATCCTGACGGGCTCCTTCGTTCCTGTCGACGAGGACGGCAAGGTGATCGTCCGGGGCGTCATGGGCGAGGACGAGATCGCTCTGATCGACGTGGCGGCCATCATGGAGCTCGAAGGGACGTTCCGGGACAGGTGGGGCGGTTATGTCGACCTCGGCCTCAACTACGCCTCCGCGAACAACCAGCAGGACCTGACGCTCGCGAGTATGGTGCGGTACACCACCAGCCGGTACCGCTGGATGGTCTCCCTCGACGCAACATACTCCGACCGTGACGATGCGGAGCGGACGAGCCGTGAGAACTTCACCACCTCGTATCAGCACTCCGTGGGGCGCCGCCGTTTCTGGATGGCCTCCATCGAGCTGGTGCGAAACGAGGAGCTCGACCTGGACCTTCGGACGGCGTTCCGTGGGGTTCACGGATGGTTCCTGGTCCTCACCCCCCGGGCGGCGCTGGCGCTTGGAGCCGGTGGTGCGGTCAACAGGGAACGGTATTCCGGCGAGGAGGGGGAATGGAACGCCGAGGCTCTCCTCACCGGCGAGTACGACCTGTTTCTGTTCGAGGGGCGGGAGACGACCCTCGTGGCCGGCCTGCAGATCTACCCCTCCCTGACGACGGGCGGCCGGTACCGACTGGAGTTCTCCCTGTCCCTCCGGCGGAAGATGGTCCACGACCTGACGTTCTCCATCGGGCTCGACGAGAGCTACGACTCGGACCCGCCGCGGGAGGGGACGGAGACGAGCGACCTGCGTGTCCGGACCACGTTGGGCTGGACATTCTGACCCGGAGGAGTGCGGAGGGAACCTGCTGCGCGGCCCGTGGCGGGCACAGGGCTCCGTCCGCTTGGCCGGGCTCGGTGCGGCGTAGCTGGGCTACGCCTCCCTCACCCGGCCGGCGCGTCCTGTCGCCCTGCACTCCGCCACGGGCCGCTCGCGACGGTTCCCCCCGCACTCCTCCGGGTGTCCGCTCTGGGGGTTGTGTGTGGG
>JAMOVQ010000140.1 GCA_027067575.1 Thermoanaerobaculia bacterium
GACGGCCGGGCGGCGAGGCGGTACACTCGCCCCGTGGATGCGGTGCCGACGGTGCAGGTGGACGTGGAGCCGGGCTGGCGGGGCGGGCAGCGGCAGGTGTTCCTGCTCTGCACGGGGCTCGCCCGCAGGGGCCATCCGGTGGTGGCCGTCGTCCGGCGCAGGGGCGAGCTGGGCCGCCGCCTGGCGGAGGCGGGGGTCGAGACCGTCGAGGTCCCCGGCCGGAGCGAGGCGGACCTCGCCACCGCCCGCCGCCTGGCGGCCCTCGTGGCCGAGCGGCGGCCCCGCGTGGTCGGCCTCCACTCGGCCCGGTCGCTGGGGATCGGCGCGGTGGCGATGCTGCTCGCGGGACGGAACCGGGCACCCCTCGTCCCGACCCGGCGCGTGGACTTCACCCTGGGCCGCAACCCGTTGAGCCGGTGGAAGTACCACAGGGCTTCGGCGGGGATCATCGCCATCTCCCACGCCGTCGCGGAGGTGCTCCGGCGGGCCGGGATCCCCGACGACCGGATCCGCGTCGTCCACTCGGGCGTCGAGCCGCCCCGGATCCCGCCCGGCTCCAGGGCGGAGCTGTGCCGCGAGCTCGGGATCCCGGAGGGGCGGATCCTCGTGGGGACGGTGGCGGCGCTGACCGACCACAAGGGGCACCGGTACCTCCTCGACGCGATCCCGGCCGTGGCCGCGCGGCACCCCCGGGCGCTCTTCCTGCTGGTGGGCGACGGCGAGCTCCGGGAGGCGCTGGAGGCGCAGGCCCGGACGCTGGGGCTTGGGCCGGACCGCGTCCGCTTCCTCGGGCACCGGGAGGACGTCCCGCGGATCCTCGGCGCGCTGGACCTCTCCGTCATGGCGTCGCACATGGAGGGGCTCGGGACGGCGATCCTGGACGCCCAGATGGCGGGGGTCCCCGTGGTGGCCACCCGCGCCGGCGGGATCCCGGAGATCGTCCTGGACGGGGAGACCGGCCTGCTCGCCGAACCGCGCGACCCGGCCGCGCTGGCGGACCGGATCGTGGCGCTGCTGGACGATCCCGCGCGCCGGGAGCGGCTCGCCCGGGCGGGCCGTGCGCGGGCGCTGGAACGGTTCTCCGCCGACGCGATGGTCGAGGGAACGCTCGCGGCCTACCGGGAGTTCACCACACGCCCGGGATGACGCGGCCGCAGTCGGGGCACCGCCCCTTCTTCAGGCGGTTCTCGAGGACCCGGTACCCGATCCGGTGGATCAGCCGCGCCCCGCAGCCGGGACAGTCCGTGCTCTCGCCGGGGTGGCCCGGCACGTTTCCCACGTAGACGAACTCGAGTCCCTCGGCCTTCGCGAGCTTCCACAGCCGGTCCAGCGTGGCCACGGGTGTCGGCGGCAGGTTCGTCAGCCGGTACGTCGGGTGGAACCGCGAGAAGTGGACGGGAACGTCCGGGCCCAGGCTGGCCTTGACCCACCGGGCGAGGTCGCGGATCTCGGCGTCGGAGTCGTTGAGGGTCGGCACGATCAGCACCACGATCTCCAGCCAGACGCCGGCCTTCCGGATCCGTTCCAGGGTGTCGAGCACGGGCCGCAGCTCCCCGCGCACGACCTCGCGGTAGAACCGCTCCCGGAAGCTCTTGAGGTCGACCTTGTACGCCTCGAGCAGCGGCAGCACCTCGAGCAGAGGCTTCTCCTGGATGGACCCGTTGGAGACCACGAGGGAACCGATCCCGGCCTTCCTCGCCGCCTTCGAGACGTCCCGGACGTACTCCCAGAAGATCACGGGCTCCGAGTAGGTCGCGGCGACGAGGGGCGCGCCCGCCCGCCGGGCCGCCATGACCATCGCGTCGGGCGGCATCCAGACCGACCCGACCTGCTCGGGGCGGAACTGGGAGATCTCCCAGTTCTGGCAGAACTTGCACTCGACGTTGCACCCCGCCGTGGCGTAGGAGAGCGCCCGGGAGCCCGGCCGGACGTGGAAGAACGGCTTCTTCTCGACCGGGTCCACGTGGAGGGCGCACGCCAGCCCCCACACCAGGCTGTGGTACGTCCCGCCACGGTTCTCCCGCGCGCCGCACGTCCCCCGTTCCCGGTCGGCCACCCGGCACTTCCTCGGGCAGAGCCCGCACTCCACGCGGTTGCCGTCGAGCCGCTTCCACCACGAGGCCTCGATCCCCTCGATGGGGCCGCCCTCCACGCGCTGCCCGGGCCGGTACGCCTCCCCGGCGGCCGGGACGAGCTGCACGAGGGATCCCGCCGCCGCCGCGGCGGCCCAGCTCCCGCCCGCCAGCCGCAGCGCCTCCCGCCGGTCGATCCGCCGCCCGCTCATCCTCGGACCTCCCTCACCTTCGCGGGGTCCCCCTCCCCGAGCCCGTACCGTGCCGCCGTGGCGATCCACCGGGGGGTGCGGTCCGCCGCCGCCAGCGGCGGCAGCCCCCGCCGCTTCCGCTCGGCGTCGATCACCCGCCACCCCCACGCCTCCACGGCCACCGGGTCCGCCGAGACGGCCACGAGCCCCAGCGGCCAGGTGGCCGACGGCCGGTACGCGGGGCCGCCGTCGTACTGGGCGGTCCCGGCGTCGAGCACCGTCAGCCGGAACCGGTCCCGGACGACCGGGCAGCGGAAGACGTCGGCCACGAACGGGTCGCAGTTGTCGTCGTGGTACTTGTTCGGGTTGTGGATCACGCCGTACCAGTTCTTCATCCCCGCCGAGACGCCGGCCAGGTCGTGGTCCTTGAGCACGCCGAAGGAGACGAGCGCCGTGCACTCCCGGGTGACGAGGCGGGCGAACAGCGACCCGATCTGGCCGCTGGTCCGGATCTCCGGGTCCCAGCGGTTGTCGATCCCCTCGCACGAAAACGGCGCGCAGTCCGTGAACCCGGCGCGGCGGAGCTCCCGGGTGGATCGCTCGAACAGGACGATCCGCTCCGGCCTCACCCCGGCCCGGGCCAGCAGCCGGGCGAAGGCGAGGACGACCTCCGGCCGCGGCGACATGCCCCGGCCGGCCAGGCAGTTGAGCTTGATCCCGACCGTGTCCTCCGGCGAGAACAGCGCCCGCAGCCCGGCCTCGGCGGTCCGTGCGCCGGTGGCCGCCCGGACGGCCCGGGCCACGGCCTCCCCGGCCTCCCCGGCGCCGAGCCGCCCCGGCTTCACCGGGGCCACCCCGACCCGCCCCCGGAGCGGGGCCGCGGCCCCCCCGTTTCCGGCCGCCGCCAGGCCGAGCCCGAGCAGGGCCGCCAGCTCGCGCCGGCTGAACCGGCCCCCGCTCATTCCGTGCCCTCCTCCGAGAAGACCTGCGCCGTGAACACCTCGAACCGGGCCCCGTGCCGCCAGGCGTCCGGCGGCAGGCCGGCCTTGACCGAGAGGTGCGACAGGAACGTCTCCAGGTCCCACCCGGTCTCGGTGGCCACCTGGGGCAGGTAGACGGCGCCGTGGCCGTCCTTCCGCAGCACCACTCCGTGGGTCCCCAGACGGATCGCCTCCGGCCCCGGCACCCGTTTCAGGGGGGAGAGCACCGAGATCTCCACCACGAGTTTCGGGAGCTCCGCCGCCTCGAGCTCGGGGAACCGCGGATCGTGGGCCGCCATCACCGCGGACTCGATCACCTGCTCGGCGAGGGGCCGCACCCCGACGATGGAGCCCATGCACGCCCGGAGCGCCTCGGCCGCCGGGCGGCCCCGGTGGTTCAGGGTGACGAACGCCCCGGCGATGGCGGCCAGGTTCCCCTCCACACGGTGGTGCGCGAACCAGTTCGCCAGCTCCGGGCCGTGGGCCGTGTGCGTCTCGAGCGTCGCCCGGGCCAGCCGGAGGAGCGCCCGCCTCTCCCCGGCCGACAGCGTCCCGAGCTCCGGCGGTGCGGGGTCGTCGCGCCAGCGGCGCCACGCCCCGTCGAACGCCACGGCGGCGTAGGTGACGCACTGCGACCAGTTCCCCGACACGTGCCCCGACGTGGTGACGTCGAGGAGCCTCCCCGTGCCGTCGAAGGCGTGGGCCAGCAGCTCGAGCAGCACCCCGATCGGGTGCCGGCCGCACACCGTGTCGCCGGACACCTCGACCTGCTCCCGGAACCCCAGCGGGTCGATGGCGGCCGCCCGCCCCGCCGTGGCCCGTCCCAGCGCCAGCAGGCGCTCCCCAAGGCCCTCGCGCGGGAACGGCGTCCAGCCGTACGCCGCGCCGTGGTGGGTGAAGTCGGACGACGCCACGACGAGCGTCCCCTCGCCGAGCAGCGGAGCCAGCGCCCGTGCGAGCCCGCGGACCGTCTGCGGGTCCGTCCGCGGGCCGACGAGGATCGGCACGATGGGGACGTTCCCGACCGTGCGCTGGAGGAACGGCAGCTCCACCTCGATGGAGTGCTCCGGGCCGTGGGCGTCCGGCGGGCCGTCGAACCCCGGCATCTTCCGGAGCCGTTCGATGGCGGCCCCATCCAGCGGCAGGTTCCCGAGGGGCGTGGCGAACGCCGTGACGCCGCTCGCCGGCAGCGCCGCCCCGGAGAACCCCACGTGGTGGCTCGGCCCAAGCACGATCACCCGGCGCGCCTTCACGCCGCGCCAGCCGGCGAACGCCTCGGCCGCCACGGCCCCGGAGAACACGGACCCCGCGTGGGGCGCGATCACCGCCGCCGGGGGCGACGCCGGCCGCGGGGCCTTGTCGAGCAGGCCGTCCACCATCGCTCGGAGCCGTTCCGGGTCCGCGGGGTAGAACCCGCCCGCCACGGCGGGCCCGCGCACCGCCGCACCGCCCACCGTCGCCCCGACCGTCATCGCACCGAGCGCCGCAGCGAGCCAGATGAGCCGCATCCTCGCCTCCCACCCCAAAGATGCCCCGGACGGGCCGCAATGGCAAATCCGGACGGTCTCCGTCCCCGGTCGCGGGGCCGGATCTTGCCGGCGGGCGGGGGATCGCCTAGGCTCGTGCGGACCGACGACCTTGGGAGGGGATCGATGGACTTCGCGCTCGACGACCAGCAGCGGATGGTGCAGGAGATGGTGCGCTCCTTCGCGGAGGACCGGCTACGGCCCGGCGCCGCGGAGCGGGACCGGACGGGGGAGTTCCCCCACGAGATCTTCGAGGAGATGGGCGAGCTCGGGCTGCTCGGGATGTTCGTGCCCGAGGAGTACGGCGGCGCCGGGATGGACCTCCTCTCGTACCTCCTGGCCGTCGAGGAGCTGGCACGCGTCGATGCCTCCGTCGCCGTGGGGATGTCCGTGACCAACTCGGTCTGTTGCTACCCGATCCTGACGTTCGGGACCGAGGAGCAGAAGCGGCGCTACCTGCCCGAGCTGGCGTCGGGCCGGGCCATCGGCGGGTTCATGCTGACGGAGCCCCACGCGGGCTCCGACGCCGCCAGCCTGAAGACCCGGTACCGGGACGCGGGGGACCACTGGGTCCTGGACGGCTCCAAGGCCTGGATCACCAACGCCGGCGTGGGGCGGTACTTCGTCTGCCTGGCGACCCGGGAACCGGAGCTCGGGGTGCGGGGGATCTCGGCGTTCATCCTGGACGCCGACCAGGACGGGGTGATCGTCGACCGCCCCGAGGCGAAGATGGGGCTGAAGAGCTCCAGGACGGCCATGGTGACCCTGGACGGCGCCCGGGTTCCGAAGGACGCCATGCTCGGCGAGGAGGGGAGGGGGTTCCGGGTCGCGCTGGGAACCCTCGACCACTCGAGGCTCGGGATCGCGGCCCAGGCCGTGGGGATCGCCCAGGCGGCGCTCGAGGAGGCCCTCCGGTACGCCTCGGAGCGCCAGCAGTTCGGCAGGCCGCTGATCGGCCACCAGGCCATCGCCTTCCGGCTCGCCGAGATGGACACGGAGATCGCCGCGGCGCGCGCCCTGCTCTGGCACGCCGCCTGGGCCGCGGGCCAGCCCGGCCGGCACTCGCGCGAGTCGGCCCGGGCCAAGCTGTACGCCTCGGAGATGGCGAACCGCGTCGTCGGCCAGGCGCTCCAGGTCCACGGCGGGTACGGCTACTCCAGGGAGTACACCATCGAGCGGCTGTACCGTGACGTCCGCGTGACCACGATCTACGAGGGCACCTCGGAGGTGCAGAAGCTCGTCATCTCCCGGGCCCTCGCCGAGCTCGCCGGAACGCTGGCCTGACGGTTTCCACGCCCCCTTCTCCAGTTCCGCCGTGACGTGGGCGGGGGGGCCGCCCCCGGCGCCATCGAAATAGGGACACTGTTTTTCTCTTGACATCCTCCTCTCGCTCCCCTACCCTGTTCCCATCACAACCCGAAGGAGGCGCACCATGCCCCGGATGCCCCGTCTCAAGTTCTCCCATGTGGACACCTGGTACCACCTGTACAGCCGGGTGCCCTCCCGCCGCGGCGAGCTGCCGCTGGCCTCACCCCTGGCCCAGCGCCAGCTCATCGCCACCATCAAACACTTCGCCTCCATCTACTTCTGCGACGTGGCGGCGTTCTGCATCATGGGCAACCACTACCACCTCGTCGTCCGCTTCGATGCCGAGCGCGAGGTGGACCGCGAGGAGCTGCGCGTCCGGTCGCGGATCATGTACCCGAGCGTGACGCGGCAGCGTCAGATCGACCTGTGGGGGGAGGCGGAGTGGGAGCACTACCGGCGGCGTCTCTTTGACGTGTCGGAGTTCATGCGGAACGTGCAGGCGGCGTACGCGCGCTGGTACAACCGGACGTTCGACCGGCGGGGACGGCTGTGGGATCAGCGGTTCAAGTCGACGATCCTGGGGGATGCGCGGGCGG
>JAMOVQ010000141.1 GCA_027067575.1 Thermoanaerobaculia bacterium
GAGGGCGCCGGTCCGGCTCTTCGCGACCCGGCGGATGCTGCCCGAGATCCTCCGGGACGACGCGCTGCGCCAGGCCGTCAACGTCGCGCACCTGCCCGGGCTCGTGGGCGCCTCCCTCGCCATGCCGGACGTCCACCAGGGGTACGGCTTCCCCATCGGCGGGGTTGCGGCGTTCGACCTCGACGAGGGCGTGGTCTCGCCCGGGGGGGTCGGGTACGACATCAACTGCGGCGTGCGGCTCCTCCGGACCGGTCTCGAGGCGGCCGCGCTCGGCGACCGGGTCCGGCGGCTGGTGGAGGAGATCGGCCGGACGGTGCCCGCGGGGCTCGGCTCCTCGGACGCGATCCGGACCCTGTCGCCCCGCGAGCTCGAGCGGGTCCTCGCCCGGGGCGCGGCGTGGGCGGTGGAGGCCGGGTACGGGCGGCCCGAGGACCTGGAACGGATCGAGTCCCGGGGCTGCCTCGGCGACGCGGCCCCGGCCGCCGTCTCGGAACGGGCGAAGGCCCGCGGAGCGCCCCAGCTCGGCACGATGGGCTCCGGAAACCACTTCATCGAGCTCGAGGTGGTGGAACGGGTCCTCCATCCGGCGGCGGAGCCGTTCGGACTGTTCGAGGGCCAGCTCGTGGTCATGCTCCACTCCGGTTCCCGCGGCCTGGGGTACCAAGTATGCGACGACGCGCTGCGCACGATGCACCGGGCCGCCGGCCAGTACGGGATCCCGCGGCCCGATCCGCAGCTCGTCTCGGTGCCGGTCCGCTCGCCGGAGGGGCGGGCGTACCTGGCGGCCATGGCGGCGGCGGCGAACTACGCATGGGCCAACCGGCAGGTGATGGCCGGCCTCGTCGAGCGGGCGTTCCGGAAGGTGCTTCGGCAGGGGTCGGACGTGCTGGGGTTCGAGCTCGTCTGGGACGTGGCCCACAACATCGCCAAGGTCGAGACGCACCGGGTGGAGGGCCGCGACCGCCGGCTCCTGGTCCACCGGAAGGGGGCGACCCGGGCGTTCCCCGCCGGGCATCCGGAGCTCCCGGAACGGTACCGCGGCTCGGGTCAGCCCGTGCTGGTGCCCGGGGACATGGGGCGCGCGAGCTTCGTGCTGGTCGGACTCGAGGGGAGCATGGACCGGGCCTGGGGTTCCTCGGCCCACGGCGCGGGACGACGCCTCTCACGGAAGGGGGCGCTCCGGGCCGCCCGGGGCCGGGACCTGTTCGCCGAGATGGCCGAGCGGGGGGTGCTCCTCCACGCGCGCTCGAAACGGACGGTCGCCGAGGAGATGCCGGAGGCGTACAAGGACGTCTCGGAGGTCGTGGCGGCCCTGGAGCGGGCGGGCCTCGCCCGCGCCGTGGCCAGGCTGCGGCCGCTGGGGGTCGTGAAGGGCTGAGAGGGCGCCGACAGGGCTCCGGAGGCCCCTAGGAGGGCGCGCCCTCCCCCTCGATCTCGGCCTCGATCTCACGGACCCGTTCGCGGACCACGATCTCCGCCATGTCGGGGAGCACCTCCCACGCGATCCGCTCCAGCGACTCGGCGTACAGCTCCACGACCCGCCGGGCGATCCGCTCCACGTCCTCGTCGGACAGCGCGCCCCCCGGAGCGGGCGCCGGAGACGCCGCGGGAACCTCCGGTGCGGAGGGCTCCTCCGGGGTGGGAACGGCCGCCACGGCCGGTGCGGGGGGAGTCTCCGGAGCGGGCTCGGCAACCGCCTCCTCCGCCTCCGGAGCCGGTGCCTCCGGCTCCCCGGCCATCGCCGGGGACGCGGCCTCCGGCTCCCCAGCGTCCCACGCCGGGGGTTCCGCCTCGACGGGGGCCGTGTCGCTGGGCGACGGGGCCGCCGGGGGCTCCCCGGGACCCTGCTCCGCTTCCCCGTGCTCGCCGCCGAACGGTGTCTCCACCGGTGCCGGGGGCTCGTCGGCGAACGGTGCGGCCTCGGCCTCCTGCCGTTCGGGCACGGGGATCTCCAGCGGTTCCGCATCCTCGATTTCGATCCCCTCGGCGGGGGGCTCCATCGGGACGTGGGGCTGCTGACCCGCGGCCTCCATCTCGGCGAACCCCGAGGTCGTGAAGTCCAACCCCTCCTCGGGGATCTCGTCCATGGACCCGAACCCTGCCGGTGGCTCCGTGGCCACACCCTCCTCCGGTGCGGGAGACTCGGCCACCGCCGGAGACTCCGGCGCAGCCGGAGCTTCCCCGGCCGTCGCGGCCTCCGCGGCGGCGCCCTCGCCCTGCGCCTCCGGCGGCGCCACGAGGTACGTACCGAACTCCTCCTCCTCGAGCGGGGCCGCAGCCTCTTCCTCGACGCCCCCTCCCGCCACGAGTTTCTCCACGGTAGCGATCAGCTGCCGTGCCTCGAACGGCTTGGTGACGATCTCGTCGCACCCGACGGCGAGGGCCCGGTCACGGTCGAACGGTTCGAACGTTCCCGTCAGCAGCACCACGGGGATGTGAAGGGTCTCGGGAGAGGATTTGATCGTCTGACAGACGTCGTACCCGTCGCGATCCGGCATGATCACGTCGCAGATGACCACGTCGGGCTGGACCTCTGGGAGTCGGGCCAGCAGCTCGTTCCCCCCGGAGACGGCGACCACCTGGTAGTCCGTCTCGGCGAAGGTCAACTCCACCACCTTCTGGATCGTCGGGCTGTCGTCTGCAAGAAGGATGGTCGCGCTCATGGCTTCTCCCTGCTCGAAACCGGATTCCTCATCACCCCGTGTGTACCACGCGAGCGCCGAACCTGTCAACGAACCCGGCAGTGTCGGGAGGTCCTCCACGACCTCATCCTGCCCTCTCCGAGGGTTCCCAGACGCCGGGCCCTCCGTCGGGCGGCCTTGGCCACGTTCTCCGCGATCTCGTCCACGAGCCCGAGAGCAGCCGCACGGTGGGCCGGGAGGAGCTCACCACCGGCCAGGAGCCCGAGCATCGATGCGGGCGGCAGCCGGCCCGCAAGCTCGGCCGTTCCGCCCCACCCGGTGACGAGCCCCCGCCGGATCCCGGGATGCCCGAGGGCCGCCGCCGGTGCGGCCACGACCCAGTCCGTGGCCAGCGCGAGGTCGAGCCCGCCGCCGGCGCAGCTCCCGTGTACGGCCGCGACCACGGGGACCGGAACCGCGCCCACCGCCGCCATCAGCCCCCGGCCCTCCTCGGCGTACGCCCCGCTGTCGAGGGTTCCCAGGACCGCAATCTCGCCGAGGTGCGCACCGGCGAGGAAGACCGTCGGGTGGTCCGACGCGATCACGAGGGCGGCGACGCCCGCAGGGACGTTCCCGAGGGCGGCGCGTGCGGCCCGGAGCGCCTCCACCGTCAGGATCGGCCGCCGGAACGTCAGGACGAGGAGGTCGTCCTCCCGGACGGTCCGGACCGGACTCACCCCTCCCCGTCCGCCCGGCGGGAACCGATCCGTTCCCGAAGGAACCGGACCACCTCCGCCGTGTCGGTGCCCGGCAGAAAGATCCGCTCCACTCCGTGCTCCGCCAGGAACGGGATGTCCTCCTCGGGGATGATCCCGCCGCCGAAGACGACGATCCCCTCGCCCCCCGCCTCGCGCAGACGGCGCACGACCTCGGGGAACAGCCGGCGGTGGGCGCCGGAGAGGATCGAGAGGCCCACGGCGTCCACGTCCTCTTCGATCGCGGCCCGGGCGATCTGCTCCGGCGACTGGCGCAGCCCGGTGTAGACGACCTCGAACCCCGCGTCCCGGAGCGCCCGGGCCACGACCCGCGCCCCCCGGTCGTGTCCGTCGAGGCCCGGCTTGGCAATCAGCACCCGGATCGGCCGTCCGTCCATGGCGCGATTGTAGCCGATACCACCCGGCATGGACCGCCGGGCCGTGCGCCGGTATCCTCGGACCATGAGCATCACGGGGCACGGACGATGATGGGGCGGCTGCGGCTGCTGACCGGGGGCGAGTCCCACGGCCCGGCGGTGACGGCGATTCTCGAGGGGCTCCCGGCGGGGCTGCCCTTGGACCGGGCCGCCATCGACGCCTGGCTCGCACGCCGCCAGCACGGGTACGGCCGCGGCGGCCGGCAGCGGATCGAGCGGGACCGGGTGGTGGTGACCGGCGGGCTGCGGGGCGGCGTCACCCTGGGGTCGCCCCTCGTGCTGTCCATCGCCAACCGCGACTTCGAGAACTGGACCGGCGCCATGGACCCCTGGACGGTGGACCCCGGCGAGGTGGAGCGGGTCCGCAGGACCGCGCCCCGGCCCGGTCACGCGGACTTCTCCGGCGCGGCGGCGCTGGACCGGGTAGAGGACCTCCGCGACGTGCTGGAGCGGGCCTCCGCCCGGGAGACGGCCGCCCGGGTGGCCGCCGGCGCCGTGGCGGCCCAGCTCCTCGGCCGGTACGGAATCGCCATCCGTTCCGGGGTCCTGGAGGTGGGCGGGGCCGTGGTGTCCGAGGGCCCCCCGGACTGGGAGCTGCTCGGCGGGGTCGATCCGGAATCGCCCCTCGTGACGCCCCGGCCGGCGGAGGAGGAACGGCTGAAGGAGGTGGTCCGGGCGGCCCAGGATGCCGGGGACACCCTGGGCGGCGTGGTGGGCGCCGTGGTCCGGGGTCTGCCACCGGGCCTGGGATCCCACACCCACTGGGACCGCCGCCTCGACGGCCGGATCGCCCAGGCGCTGGTGTCGATCCCCTCGGTCAAGGCCGCCGCCATCGGCGCGGGGATCGAGACCGCGCGCCGTCCCGGCTCCGAGGCGCACGATCCGTTCTTCCCGGGACCCGCCGGGACCCTCGGCCGCCCGACGAACCGTGCTGGGGGGCTCGAGGGGGGCGTCACCAACGGGGAGGATCTCGTGGTGCGGGCCTGGTTCAAGCCGATCGCCACCCTCCGCCGGGGCCTGCCCACGGTGGATCTGGCGTCCGGCGAGCCGGTGGTCTCGGCCTGGGAGCGCTCCGACACGACCGCCGTGGCCTCGGCGCCGGTGATCGTCGAGTCCATGATGGCGCTGGTGCTGGCCGGCGCCCTCCTCGAGACCCTCGGGGGGTGGGCCATCGCCGACGTGGACGCCGGATGGCGCACGCTGACGGGCCGGATCGCACGGTGGTGGCGTCCGGCGGATCCCGAGGCCCGCGGATGAGCTGGGAGGCCGTCGGCGTCGACCTCGGCGGCACGAAGATCGCCGCGGGGCATGTCGTGGACGGCCGGATCGCATCGCACGCCACCGTCCCGACCCCCTCCGAAGGCCCGGAAGCGATCCTCGAGGCCGTCGCCAGGGCCGCCGCCGGGGCCGGCACGCCGGGCCTTCCCGTGGGGCTGGCCGTGGCGGGTCAGGTCGACCGCGCCACGGGCACGGTCCTCGGAGCGCCGAACCTGCCGCTCGGCGGGGTTCCCGCCGGGGAGCTGCTGGCGCGTCGGCTCGGCACGCCGGTCCGGCTGGAGAACGACGTGACGGCGGCCGCGGTGGGGCAGTGGCACCTGCTCGAGCCGCCGCCCTCGGTCCTCGCCGTGGTCACGGTGGGAACGGGCGTCGGCGGTGGCGTGGTGTCGGAGGGACGGCCGTTCACCGGCGCGCACGGCCTCGCCGTGGAGGCCGGGCACGTCATCGCGGTCCCCGGGGGCGAACGGTGCGCCTGCGGGCGGCGGGGGTGCGTGGAGGCGTACGCCGGGGGCCGGGCCCTCCTCCAGCGGTACCGGACGCTGGCCGGCCACTGCGGGGACGGGGTTCCGTCCACGGAGGCCGTCCTGTCCCTGGCCAGGTCCGGTGATCCCGTAGCGGTCCGGGTGTGGGAAGAGGCGCAGCGGGCGATGGATGTGCTCGTTCGCGCTATGGTCCTCCTGTTCGACCCCGACGTGCTTGCCCTGGGCGGTGGCGTGGCCGCCGGAGTACCCGAGCTGCGCCACGCGGTATCGAGCCGGGTGGCGGAGGACGCCTGGCCGGGCACACCCCCACCCGTGGTGATGGAGCTCGACGCCGGCGCCGCCGTGGTCGGCGCAGCCCGCCTCGCCTGGGAAGCAGCTCAAGCCCCCTGATCTGACCGGTCCGCGCCCCCGAAGCCCATCACCCGGTCGCCGCCCCGGGGACCGGATGAACCGCACACCCCAACCTCCCCCCACGCTTCGGACCCGTGTCTAAAAAGGGACAGTGTTTTTCTAAGAGAGAATGCATCTCGACAAGGAGAGCCCGTGTCCTTGCGGCGAGAACGCGGCAAATAGATGGGGACAGTGTTGTATAGATCGTGTATCTCGAAGCCCAACAAGGCCCCGTTCCTCGGGAAAGGGGCCGTGGTTTGTAGAGAATGCATCTCGAATCAGCACGAACCCTGTTCCCGGACGAGGAACCGCCGGCCCAGACGACACGCGAAGGAAGGAAGCGTCTCCTTCTCGATCTGCGCGCCGAGTTTTCTCCCGAACAGCACGAACGACCTGCCGGGCCCCGGACCAAACGGCAGCGGAGGGTTCTGCGCTAAACTTCGGCGATGGTGCGTGATTTCCCAGAGTACGCCGCGGACGGCTCTCGAGTCTGGTGCCCCGTGTGCGGCATCCCGCTCGAAGGCCGCTCGATCTGCCACCAGTGCGGGTGGGACGGGGTGCTGGAGCATCGCACCCGGCCAGGCAGGCTTCGCCCTCTGGCGTGGATCGCCCGTCTCGTTCTCTCGGCGCTCCCGGTGGTTCTGCTCCTCGGCGGACTTCAACGGTACGCCCGGACCGGACCCGGCCCTGACCTGCTGACGACCCTGCGGTGGATCGTGTCGGGCGACGACGGCCGCGCCGCAGAACTCGCCACTCTCGGCAGGATGTACGAGATCGCCCGGGCAGTGTCACGGTACACACTCCTCCGACTCGAGCCACCGTCGTTCGAGGGAGACTGGCAGTACCAGCTCGTACCGTACGAAACGGCAGCCGTGCGGGGGTGGTACCCGCTGCTGTTCGTCATGGCCGACGCGAAATCGGCACCGGCGAGCGTCCGGGAGCTTTTCGCCATCGAACCAGTGGACGGCTGGGAAAGGCCATGGCGCATCGCCGTGCTGACGCTCGGGCGGGACGAGGACCGGTCCGGGGTCCCCGAGGTGACGGAGGACCTTACGGGGGGCCTCCAGTCGAGCCTGTTCCGCCGGGGGGCCCCCGACCTCGCCACCGGATCGTGGCTGCGGCTCCGGATCGGATCGTCCGGGCCCGATGGCCGCTGGAATACGGAAGACGATATCGCCCTGATTGCCTGGATCCGGGCCGAAAGGACGTTTCGAGCCGGCACCACGCTGCAAGGCCTGGAGGGAGAGTTGAAACGGGACTTCCTCCAGGGGCCCGTCTTCTTTCGGATCACCGGCTCGCGGTGGGATCTCGTGGACACGCGGATTCTCGGCGAGTTTCGGCTGGACCTCCTGCGATGAGATTCCCGGCGGATCGTGGGACAATGATCGGGTGAACCCGAGAGGGAGAGGGTCGGCTGCCGGAATTGCGGGAGTGGTGCTGGCGCTGGCGTTCGCGGCGCCTGCCGTGGCCCAGAGTGTCTCCATCGTCCGCTTCACCGTGAGGGAGGGGCTGGCCCAATCCCAGATCTCGACCCTACTCCAGGACCGGGACGGGTTTCTGTGGGTCGGAACACAGGGTGGGCTCTCGCGGTACGATGGATCGCGGTTCGTCACGTGGACCGCGGCGGAGGGACTCCCCGACGACGTGGTGACGGCGCTCGCGGAGGATCGCGAGGGACGAGTCTGGATCGGGACGGACTCGGGCGCCGTCGCCGTGCGAACGCCCGGAGGGATCCGGACCGTCGCCCGCCTCGGCAAACCGGGGAGCGGGGCAGTCCGAGCCCTGACCCTGACCGGGGCGTCCGGTGTCCTGGCCGGAAGCGAAGCGGGGATGTTTCTCGTGACGCTGGAAGGGGCCGTTTCTCATCTGTCAAGAGATCCGGTGAGGGCCTTCGTCCGTTCGGGGGCCCGGACCTGGGCGGTTGGCCGGAACGAGGCTCGGATCGTCGGTCCCCGGGGAGAGACCGGCGAGCGGGTCAAGCCCCCGGCGCCAATCACGGCGGCGACGGCCCGGGAGGGGGATCTCCTGCTGGCGCTCGAGGATGGCACGATCTGGTCGTCCGCTGCGAACGAGCCCACCGGGATCGCGCTGCCCGATCGGACGAATGCGACGGCGATCGTTGCGGCCGAAGACGGTTCGCTGTGGATCGGAACCGCCCGCGGGCTGTGGCGGCACCGGTCCGGCGGAACGACGGAGTCCGTGCCGCTGGCGGTCAGCCGGCTGCGGATCGACGTCCGCCGGCTGCTGGTGGACGGGGAGGGGAACCTCTGGATCGGGACGTGGGGACAGGGCCTGATTTGCGTCCCGCCCGGGGCACCAACGCTCTTCACGCCGGAGACGGGGCTCCCGGCAAATACGGTATGGTCGCTGGATCAGGCCGCCGACGGATGCGTCTGGATGGCGACGGGCGGTGCCGGCGCGGTGTCCTGGTGCCGAGACCGGTGGGGCCCGGCGCTGGATGCACGGTCCGGGCTTCCCAGCGACATGGCGCTGACGGTTCGGGCGGCCCGCGACGGGTCGGTCTGGATCGGAACCGACAGGGGTCTGGTTCGGAGGGCGCCGGACGGAAGGCTCCGGCGATGGGATGACCGCAACGGTCTGCCGCACCGGGTGGCTCGGGAGATCGCTGAGGACGCCGAGGGCCGGATCTGGGTGGCCACCTCTGACGGGCTGGCGGTCCGGGAACGGGGCGCGTGGCGCTTCTGGAGGGAGGAGGACGGCCTCCCCGGCCCGCTCATCCGGGCGCTGGCGGTGGATTCTTCCGGTACGGTCTGGATGGCGACACACACCTCGGGGGTGGTCCGGTTCGACGGTGAGACGTTCCGGGCGTTCACCACGGCCAACGGTCTACCGGTGGACCGGGTGTGGAGCCTGATGGTGGACCGCCGCGACCGGATCTGGGCCGGAACCGACGCCGGGATCTGGATCCACGACCCCTCGGGCCGCGAGCCGGACAGGGTCGTGGGGATGGCCGAAGGACTTCCCAGCCGGAACATCCTGTTCCTCGTCGAGGACCAGGAGGGATGCGTCTGGGTCGGCACGACCCGCGGCGTCGTCCGGCTGGCACCCGACGGGAAGGTGCTGACGGTGCTGACCGCGGAGGACGGCCTGCCGGACAGCGAGGCGGCGGAAAACGCGGCGCTGTGCGACCGTTCTGGAGCCGTGTGGCTCGGGATGGCCGGCGGCGTGGCGCGGATCCGCCCGGAGTCGCTGCGGTCTTCCCCTCGGAGACTCCACCTCGTGCTAGAGAACGTGCAGGTCGACGGCCGGACCGTCCCGGCTGAAACGTGGTCCGGGAGAACGGTCGTGGTTCCGCCGGGAACCTCCGAGATCCGGTTCGAGGTCACCGCGCCCGCGCTCCGCAACGCGCGGCGGTTGAGGTTCCGCTACCGGCTCGAGCCCCAGGACCAGGCGTGGAGTCTTCCGACGGACGAGCGCCACGTCACCTGGCGGCGGCTTGCTCCCGGTCCGTACACGTTCCGGGCGCGGGTCGAGGACGCGGGCGGTGCCATTCTCGGGGAGAGCGCTCCCCTTACGCTCGAGCTCGAGCCGTTCTGGTACCAGACCCGGCTGGCACGCTGGGGGGCGCTGGTCCTCCTGCTGCTGGGGATCGTGGGAGCGGTGGCCTTCCGGATCCGGATGCTCGAGCGGCATCGGTGGGAGCTGGAGCGGCTGGTTGCCGATCGAACCGTGGCGCTCGCCGAGGCCAACGAGCGGCTGGAGGCGCTGAGTAGGACAGACCCACTGACTGGGCTCGCCAACCGCCGGGTAACCGAGGACGCGCTTCCCGTTGAGGTTCGGCTGGCCCGCAGGGAGGTCCTCCGCGAGGGGGTCGAGAACCTCGCGGAGTTTCGGGGAGTTGGTGTGGTCATGCTCGATCTCGACCGGTTCAAGGCGGTCAACGACACCCACGGGCACGAGGTCGGGGACGCCGTGCTCGTGGCCGTGGCCGGGGCCGTGGCCCGGACGGTTCGCGAGGTAGACGAGGTTGTCCGGTGGGGCGGAGAGGAGATCCTCGTACTTGCCCGGTCCGTCACACCAAGTGGTCTCGTGGACCTTGTGCAGCGGCTGCTCCGTGCGATTGGGGAGGTCGCCGTGCCGCTTCCGGACGGCAGCGCGCTGAAGGTGACCGCTTCCGCCGGGTTTGTCCCATACCCCCTGGCTCTCCAGCCCCCGGCGGGCGAAGACCGCCTCTGCGACTGGCTCGTCGGCGTGGCGGACCGCTGCCTGTACCTGGCCAAGGAACGGGGCCGGGCCCGGGCCGTGGGGATCCGCGTGGTTGGCTCACCGCCGGAGGGGCTCGACGAGGGAACGCTGGTGACGGTCCTCCTGAGCAACCCCGGCAACCCGCCCCCCGGGCTCGTGCTCGAGGAGATCATTCCGGTCTGATCGGCTACCATGGCGGCGGAGGTGGCCATGCGTTCCTGCCGAGCCCTCGTCGTCCCGATCCTCATCACCGCCCTCGTCCTTCTCGCGGCACCGTCCGCCCGGGCGGCGGGTACCGTCCGCAACGTCGTCATCTTCATCGGCGACGGAATGGGCGATGGCCAGATCGCCACCGCGGCGGAGCTCGCACCGCCGGAGCGGCCGCTCGTCATCCCCTCTGCCCCCGTGACGGGGCTGATGCGGACCACTGCCGACGGCGCCTTCGTGACCGACTCGGCGGCCTCTGGAACGGCGTTGGCGTGCGGATTCAAGACCACCCGCGGTACGGTGGGTCAACTCCCGGATGGCACGCAGGTCGAGAACCTCATGGAGGCCGCACACCGAAACGGCCTCGCCACAGGCGTAGTGACCACCTCGGGTCTCGTCGATGCCACCCCCGCAACCTTTTCCGTCCACGCTCTCCGGCGCGACCTCTACACCCGGATTCTCCGCGCCCAGCTGACCGATCCTCTCGATGTCATGATCGGCGGTGACTACGCGGCCTATCCGCGGGCCGCGGAGGCCCGGGGGTACATGGAGATGGTGGACGGCGCCGCCGGACTCGTCCCCGAGGGCACCGTCGTGGTGCGTTCCGAGGAGGAACTGGCGAAAGCGTCCCTCGATACGAGGCTGGTGGCGCTCCTGCCACCCCGGGAGACCATGAAGGACCAGCACGGACCGCCCCTCGCCGTCACGGTCCGTGCGGCGCTTCAGCGCCTCGCACAGAACCCCAGGGGGTTCGTGCTCATGGCGGAGTGTGAGGTGACCGACAGTGCCGGGCACGACAACGACCTCGGCGGTGTCCTCGCGGGTGTGCGGGAGCTCGACGCCGCCGTGGCTGTGGCGCTCGAGTTCGCCCGGACGCACCCCGGAACCCTGATCGTCGTCACGGCGGACCACGACACGGGCGGACTGGGGATCATCGATGGGGCCGGGCCGGAGGACGTGGAGGTCTCCTGGGCCTCTCACCACCACACGGCGCAGTGGGTCCCTGTGTTCGCCTGGGGCTCAGGAGCGGGGACGTTCACCGGCGTCTTCCAGAACTCCGACCTCGGCCCCCGGATCGGCGGCCTGCTCCACGTGGAGGGGTACCCGCGAAGGCTACCCGGCGGGGAGTCCGCCGGGCGCTGACCGTTCCCGCCAGCGTCACCCCTTGTCGGCGCGGGAGACGTAGGCTCCGGTGCGGGTGTCCACGACGATCTTCGTGCCGGGCTCGATGTACATGGGCACGGTGACCGTGATCCCGGTCTCGAGCTTCGCGGGCTTGTTCCCGCCGGCGGCGGTGGCGCCCTTCATGGCGGGCTCGGTCTCCACGACCTCGAGGACCACGGTGTTGGGCAGCTCGACGCCCACGGGCTGGCCGTCGTAGAAGTCGACCTGGACCACGGCCTCCGGGAGCAGGTACTGCATCCCGTCGCCGATCTGCTCCTCGGGCAACGGCAGCTGCTCGTAGGTCTCGAGATCCATGAAGTAGTGGTTCGACCCGTCGGAGTAGAGGTACTGCATCTCCTTGGTCGAGATGTGGGCGATCTCCACCTTGTCGCTGGGACGGAACCGGTGTTCCGTCTGGAGTCCCGTCCGGAGGTTCCGGAGACGGGTCTGGACCAGGGCGTTGCCCTTGCCCGGCGTGACGTGGGTTGTGTCCATGATCCGGTACAGCTCGCCCTTGAGCACGATCACCTGGCCCGAACGGATCTGGGTCGCGACGACTTGCATCGTTCCTCCTCGGCTGGGGTTGCGGCCTCGGCCGCGTGGAGCGGCATTGTACCCCACACCGGCCGCCCGGGTACAATCGCACCCCGGAGGTGACCATGCGCCAGGACCCCGTGGCCGAGCTCGCCCGGGCCATCGACCACACGCTGTTGAAGCCCGAGGCCGGGCCCGAGGCGATCGCACGGCTGTGCGAGGAGGCGCGCCGGTGGGGTTTCGCGGCCGTGTGCGTCAACCCCGTCTGGGTCGCCGACGCCGTCCGGGCGCTGGAGGGCACCTCCGTGGCCGTTGCCACGGTCTGCGGCTTCCCGCTGGGCGCCACGACCACCGCCGTCAAGGTTGCGGAGGCGGAGGAGGCCGCCCGCGCCGGGGCTGCCGAGATCGACATGGTGCTCCGGATCGGGCACGCCCTCGCCGGGCTCTGGGACGCCGTGGAGGCCGACATCGCCGCCGTTGTGGAGGCCGCCGCCGGGCACGGGGCCTCGGTCAAGGTGATCCTCGAGTGCGGCCTGCTCGACGACGGCACCAAGGCCGAGGCGGCCCGGCGCGCCGTGGGCGCGGGGGCGGCGTTCGTCAAGACCTCCACGGGGTTCCTTGCGGGCGGCGCCACCGTGCACGACGTGGCGCTGCTGAAGCGGGCGGTGGCGGGCCGCGCGCGGGTCAAGGCGTCGGGCGGCATCCGGAACCTCGGACAGGCCCGGGCGATGCTGGCGGCGGGCGCGGACCGGCTGGGAACGTCCTCCGGCGTGGCGATCCTCGAGGAGGCCCGGCGGACGTTCGAGACGGGGGGGTGAGCGGATTTCCGGACGCGTCCGGGTCCGTGGCGGGTCCAGCACGGGCGCCGCCGTGACAACGGGAAGAGCCGTGGCCCGGCGGCGGTTCGTCCTCGTCCTCGTGGCCGTGGCGGTCCTCGCCGTGGCACTCGTTTCCATCGTACGGACGATCCGGGCGTCGTTCCACCTGGACTTCGCCGTGTCCTGGATCGAGAGCGGAATCCGCGTAGACTCGGTCCCCGAGGGGAGCTCCGCCTGGACGGCCGGTCTGGCGGCCGGCGACACCATCGTGCGGATCGACGGGCGCCCGGTGGCCACCTTCTCCGATCCCGTTACGGCGCTGGCCACGGGACACCGCCGCGACCTGACCGTGCGCCACCCCGACGGCACCATCGTGGCCCGCACCCTCGTCCCGCCCCCCCCGGAGATCGACCTCGTCTACCTCAGCCGGTCACTGGTCTCGCTGCTCGGTCTGGCCATCGCCATCGTCACCGCGTTCCGGACGAGCCGGCGGGAGGCCCCGACCTTCGTCCTCCTGGCCGCTGCGGCGCTGATCCTCGCCGCCGTCCCCCACCGGACGGCGGCCGCCGGGGCGTGGCTGGGGTTCCTCCACCGGTTCGCCGGGGCCAGCCTCCCGTACCTGCTGCTCCGGTTCTTCTGGATCTTCCCGGACCAGCGCCGGTTCCCGCGGTCCATCGACGCCCTGGGAACGGGTCTCGCCCTGTTCTCCGGGCTGACCGCACTCCACCCTGCGGGCGCGACCGTCTGGCCCCGCCTCGCCGCTGTCCTCCGGGGGCTGTTCGTGCTGTCGCTCGCCGCCGGCGCCGTGATCCAGACGCACCGGTGGCGGCGGTCGATCCGCGACGCGGCGCTCCGGCGGCAGATCGAGTGGGCCTCCCTTGGCATGGTCGTCGGGCTCGCCCCCTACGCCGGGCTCGTCCTGCTGCCCAGGCTGCTATCCATCGAGGTACCGGCGTACTCGTGGCTCGCCGTCCTGCCCATCGTCGCCATCCCTCTCGGGTTCCGGGCGGCGCTGGAGGAGTACCGGCTGTGGGACCTGGAGCCGATCACGCGGGACGCCCTGACAGGCGCCTCGATGCTGGTCATCGCGGGGCTGACCTTCGCCGCGGTCAACCGGGTGCTCCACGTCTACGAGCGCGAGCTGGCGTCGCTGCGGAACCTCGTGGCCTTCGCCACGGGCGTGCTGCTCGTGGCGCTCCTGCTGCCCATCCGGCGGCGGGTGGAGCGGTTCCTCAACCGGTGGCTGTACCACGGGCGCCCGGCGCCCCGGTGGCTGCTGACCCACTCGAGCCGCGACCTGGCCCGGACCACGGACGCTGAGGAGATCCTGCACCGCCTGGTGACCACGCTGGAGGACGGGCTCGAGGTCGAGGCCATCACCGCGTACCTCCGCGACGGCGGGGCGGGGTTCCAGCTGGTGGAGACGGACGTGGAGGAGGCTCCGCTGGAGCTGCCCCCGTCGGTCCTCGGGGTGCCGTTCCCCGCCCCGGAGGAGGCGCCGCTGGCGGAGGCGGGTCACGAGCGCCGCGTGCCCCTGGAACGAGGCGGGATGGTGCACGGGCTGCTGTACCTGGGACGGCGCCGCGGGATCTTTCCCCTGGGGCGGGAGGGCCGGGAGGTGGTGGAGACGTTCGCCGCCCAGGCGGCACTGGGGCTGGAGAGCGCCCGGCTGCTCCACGACCTCAGACGGCAGGCCGACGAGTACCGTGTGCTCCACGCCAACACCCAGCGGATCATCGAGTCGTCGGCCGCGGGGATCCTGGTCTGCGACGCCCGCGGGACGGTCCTCTCGGCCAACGCCAGAGCGGCGGAGCTGCTCGAGGCGCCCGCGCGGGAGCTCTCGGGCCTGCCCCTCGGCTCGCTCGTGTCACTGCCCGGGGAGTGGCGCGAGCTGCTCCCCGTCCGTGCCGCGGGGATCGAGACCGTGACCACGGCCACGGCGACACCGCGGCATGTTCTGCTGACCGTCTCGGTGCTCGAGCTGGAGAGCGGGCAGTTCAACGGGCGGGTCGCCGTGCTCCAGGACGTGACGGAGCTCCACGACCTGCAGGAACGGCTCCGGGAGCAGGAGCGGCTGGCGGCGCTGGGCCGGCTGGCGTCGGGCCTGGCCCACGAGATCAACACCCCCCTGACGGGGATCGCCTCCTACGCCCAGCTTCTGGCGGCGGCCACTCCCGGCGACGATCCCCGGGCCGAGATGATCCGGAAGCTCGAGCGGCAGGCGTTCCGCGTGTCCCGGATGGTGGGCAACCTCCTGGCCCTGGCACGCGGAGGCAGCGAGGGCGCAGCCCCCGTCGACGTGACGGCGGCCGCCGACCGGGCCGCCCGCGAGATGCTCGAGACGCTGGAGACCGACGTGCGGCTCGAGGTCGAGCTGCCCGGGGGTCCGGTGACCGTCCTGGCGAGGCCGGGGGCCGTGGAGCTCGCGGTGGGCAACCTCGTCCGGAACGCCGTGGAGGCCTCGCCGCCCGGCGGGACGGTCCGGCTCCGGGTCACCGAGGAGGACGGCTCGGCCGTCGTCGTTGTGGAGGACCGGGGCCCCGGCATCCCGGAGTCGATCCGCGAACGGGTGTTCGAGCCGTTCTTCACCACCCGTTCCGAGCGGGGGGGGACCGGCCTGGGACTGGCGATCACGCGTGATATCATCGAGCAGCTGGGAGGTGAGATCACGCTGGAGCCCGGGCGCGAGGTCGGCACGCGGGTCCGGCTCACGATACCGTCATGGAACGGCCAGCCACCATCCTCGTCGTCGACGACGAACCCGTCCTCCACGACGTTCTGAAGACCCTTCTCGGGAACCGGGGGTACCGGACGGTTCACGCCCGGACCGCGTCGGACGGACTGGCCCGTCTCGCCAAGGATACCCCGTCGCTGGTCCTGCTCGACCTGATGCTCCCGGACCGCAGCGGACTCGAGATCCTGCCGGAGATTCACCGACACGACCCCGACCTCCCGGTCATCGTCATCACCGCCTACTCCTCCGTCGAGAGCGCCATCGAGGCGATGCGCGCCGGCGCCTACCACTACATCCCAAAGCCGTTCAAGAACGATGAGGTGCTCCACGTCATCCGGCAGGCACTGGAGCGGCGGCGCCTCGTGGAGGAGAACGTCCGTCTCAGACGGCAGCTCGAGGGCCTCGGCGAGATCGTCGGGCGGAGCCCCCGGATGCGGGAGGTGTTCGAGCTGATGAAGCGGGCGGCGCCGGCGCGGTCGAACATCTTGATCGTCGGAGAGTCCGGCACCGGCAAGGAGCTCGTGGCCCGCGCGATCCACCGCCTGAGCCCCCGTTCCAGCGGCCCGTTCGTCCCGCTTCACACCAGCGCCATCCCGTCGGAACTGCTCGAATCCACTCTCTTTGGGCACGTCAAGGGGGCGTTCACCGGCGCGGTGGCCAGCCGCCGCGGGCTGTTCGAGGCAGCGAACGACGGGACGCTGTTCCTCGACGAGGTGGGGACCATCGCGCCGGACACCCAGGCCAAGCTGCTCCGGGTCATCCAGGAGCGGGAGTTCCGCCGGGTCGGCGGGGTCGAGCCGATCTCGGTGGACGTTCGGATCATCGCCGCGACCAACGTCGACCTCAGGCGGGAGGTCCAGGAGGGCCGGTTCCGGGAGGACCTCTACTACCGGCTCAACGTCATCTCCATCGAGCTCCCCCCGCTCCGCCGCCGCCGGGAGGACATCCCGCTCCTCGCCGCCCACTTCCTCCGGATCTACGCCGAGGAGAACGAGCGTACGATCGACGGCTTCACCCCGGCGGCGATGGACGCCCTGACGGCGTACGCCTGGCCCGGGAACGTCCGGGAGCTCGAGAACGCCGTGGAGCGCGCCGTGGTGCTCTGCACGGGACGAACCATCGGGGTGGACCTCCTCCCACAACCCGTCCGGGCCGGCGCGCTGGAACCGCCGTCCGAACCCATGGTCCCGTCCGAGGGCCTGGACTTCAAGGACGCCGTGCGCGACTACCAGCGCCGGCTGATCCGGGACGCCTTAGAGCGCACCGGCGGCGTCCAGCGGCGCGCCGCGAAGCTGCTCCGCCTGAGCCCCAAGACCCTCAACGACATGATCCACCGGCTCGGGATCGACGAGGTCCCGGAAAGCAGCGGTCAGGACCGGCCCCCCGCGCCCCGGTGAACCGGACCCCTCCGGCACGGGGGCGCGCGACGGACGGCCTGCCACGGGGGCGCGGATACGGACGCCGACACGGTCACCGGCAGCGCCCCCGATCCCGGTGGACCGCCCCGGTCCACATCCTCCGTCCACTCACCCGGGGACGAACGAGACGATCTCCCAACCCTCGACCCGGAACACCCCATACCTCCCCGATCGGGACCGTCCGACATCCCGGCCGACCCATCAACCCTGACGAGGCCCCCCCGCCCAGGGCCCCTTTCACCCGTCCATTCGGGGACGAGCAAAGCAACGTCCCGCTTCGCGATCCAGAGAACCCAGCCCTTCACGATCGGAACCATCCCTTCGGTACAACATGAGATAAACAATGTCCCTTTCTCGTCGTCCGTTGTACCCCACTCACCCGCCCAACCAGGGACGAGCGAAGCGACGTTCCGACTGGCGCTCCAGAGAACCCGAGTCCTTCACGATCGGGACTGCCCCCCCAACGGAGCCCTCGGCCATCCAGCGATCGAGCGCCCCACGAGGAACGGGCCGGCGTGGGGGCGGGGGCGGTCCGGCGACGGAGGGGAGGGCAAGCCCCGGGACGGCCGCCGGTTGGCCCTCCGGGGAGCTTCACCACGAACACGGGCCCGGACCGTTCCGGGCCGGTGACGGGGCGGGCCGTGGGGGCCGCTAGCTACGCCTTCTCGAGCCGGGCGATGGTCGGGACGAGCACCTTTCGCCCCACGCGGTCGAAGAACACCACGAGCTTGAGCCTCGGACCGCGGCCCTGGCAGGCGAGCACCACTCCGGTGCCGAACCGGTCGTGCCGCACCCGGTCGCCGGGACGCCAGCCGTTCCCGGCGGCGTCGGTGGCCGTCGGCCGGACCCGTGCCGATGGACGCGGGGCGGAACGCCCCGGCGACGGCCGGGGGTGGCCCACCGGGGGGGCGGCACCGGGCACGGGCGGCCCGCAGCGCCGGAACGGGACGAACGAGACGTCCTCGTACAGGTCGGGCGGCAGGTCCAGGAGGAAGGGGGAGGGCCGCCCGGAGGTCGCCGACCCGAAGAGGAACCGCGTCCGGGCCGCCGTCAGGTAGAGCCAGCGGCGCGCGCGGGTCATCCCGACGTAGGCGAGCCGGCGCTCCTCCTCCAGCCCGCCCGACTCCCGTACCGCGGTGGCGTGGGGGAGCAGGCCGTCCTCGAGCCCGGCGAGCACCACCATGTCGAACTCCAGCCCTTTGGCCGAGTGGAGGGTCATCAGCGAGACGGCGTCGCCCTTGCCGGCGTCGTCCCCCTCCTCGAGCAGTGCCACGGCGTCGAGGAAGGTGGCGAGGTCCTGGCCCTGCTGGCCGGCCTCCTCCACCGCCGCCGCCAGCTGGAGCATGTTCTCCCGCCGGACGATCCTCTCGGGATCGTCGCCGTCGGCGAGGGCGAGGAGACCGGAACGTTCGAGGACGAACCCCACGAGATCGCCGGGAGCCAGGGTCTCCAGCTGGCGGCGGGCCTCCGCGAGGAGAGAGAAGAACTGCTCGAGGCCGCGCCGCGCCCGGGCCGAGAGGCCGTCGGGGAGCTCCCGGGCCGCGGCGGGCAGGGGAACCCCCCGGACCGCGGCGTGGTGCTCGAGGACGTCCATCGTCGCCGCGCCGATCCCCCGGGCCGGCACGTTGACCACCCGCCGGAACGCCATCTCGTCGTCGGGATTGACCACGAGCCGCAGGTAGGCCAAGGCGTCCTTGACGACCGCCCGCTGCCAGAACCGCAACCCGCCGACCACGCGGTACGGCACCCCCCGCCGGGTCAGCTCCTCCTCGAACGGGCGGGTCTGGGCGTTGGTCCGCATCAGCACGGCGATCTCCCCGGCGCCGGTGCGGGGGATGGTCTCCTGGATCCGGTCGGCGACCCACCGGGCCTCCTCCCGCTCGTCGGCCGCCACGAACAGCCGGACGGGGTCGCCCCCCTCCCGGTCGGTGAACAGCGTCTTGCCCCGCCGCCCCTCGTTGCGGGCGATCAGGGCGCCCGCCGCCGCCAGGATCGGCGCGGTGGACCGGTAGTTCTGCTCGAGCTTGACCACGCGGGCGCCCGGGAAGTGGGCCTCGAACGACAGGATGTTGTCGACCTCCGCGCCGCGCCACCGGTAGATCGACTGGTCCTCGTCGCCCACGGCGGTGATGTTCCGTTCGCCGTCCAGGACCCGCTTGACGAGCGCCATCTGGAGACGGTTGGTGTCCTGGAACTCGTCCACCAGCAGGAAACGGCAGGCGCGCCCGACCTCCCGGCGGATCGACTCGTCCGTGTTGAGGATCCTGAGCGCGAAGAGGAGCATGTCGTCGAAGTCCACCGCCCCGGCCCTGCGCTTGAGCTCGGCGTACCGCTCCCAGACCTGGGCGAGGGGCTCGCCCACGTCGGCGGGGCGCCGCCCCGCGTTGGTCGCCGCCGAGATCCGGGCGAGGAGCGTGCGGGGCGCGGCGGACTTCTCGTCGAGGCCGAGCTCCTTGACGATCCGCCCGATGAGGGCGCGCTGGTCGTCGGCGTCCAGGATCCCGAACCGCCGGGGAAGGCCGACGGGCTCCGGATGGCGGCGGAGGAGGTCGAGCGCCCACCGGTGGAACGTCCCGAGGAAGACGCCCCGGCTTCCGCCGCCGAGCAGGACGTCCACCCGCTCCCGCATCTCCCGGGCCGCCTTGTTGGTGAAGGTCACCGCTGTGATCTCGGTGGGACGGGCCAGCCCCTCGGCGAGGAGCCAGGCAATCCGGTGGGTCAGCACGCGGGTCTTCCCCGAGCCGGCCCCCGCCAGGACGAGCAGCGGCCCCTTGCCGTGGGTGACGGCCTCGCGCTGGGCCGGGTTGAGGTTCTCGAGAAGGTTCACGCGCCCCCCATCTCCCATTCGGCGAGGAGCCGGGCCCGGGCCGCCAGGACCTGGCGCCGGGTCAGGAGTCCGGCGAACTTCCGGGTGGCCAGGTTCTCCACGACGGGCAGCTCCTCGAGGTCGTGCTCGGCGAACAGTTCCATCGCGCGCTCGAGCCGGTCGTCGACGGTCAGCACGGGGATCTCCTCCGAGGCCACGTCGGCGGCCACGACGAGGTCCTCGAGCTCCACGGCGTCCAGGAACCGGCGAAGCGCCTGGAACGTCAGCGCGCCGAGCAGGGTGCCATCCTCGCGCAGCACGGGGAAGACGAGCTGGTCCGAGGTGGCGATGACCTTCAGGATCTCCCGGTACGGCGTCCCGGCTGCGAGGGTCACGGCGCGGGGCCGCATCACCTCGCCCACCCGGATCGTCTCCAGCAGCCTGGCCTCGGGGACCTCGCTGGCCGGCCCGCCCATCTCGGCGAGCTGTTCGTGGTAGAGGCCGCGCCCGAGCAGCACCCGGGCGACCACCATGGCCACGGCGCACGCCGTCATGACGGGGAGGATCACCTGGTA
Source organism: Thermoanaerobaculia bacterium (assembly GCA_027067575.1). Classification (GTDB taxonomy): domain Bacteria; phylum Acidobacteriota; class Thermoanaerobaculia; order Thermoanaerobaculales; family Sulfomarinibacteraceae; genus JAMOVQ01. The sequence goes on from JAMOVQ010000141.1 coordinate 20,426, forward strand.
CGACCCGGTCAGCTCGAACAGGAGGAGGATCGCCGTCATGGGCGCCCGCACGGTGGCCGCGATCATGGCGCCCATCCCGACCATGGCGTAGGGTGAGCTCGACAGCCCGTGGCCGGGGAGCAGGTCGACCATCACCTGTCCGTACGCCCCCCCGAGCATCGACCCGATGAACAGCAGCGGCGAGAAGTCGCCGCCCCACCCGCCGGAGCCCAGCGTCAGCGCCGTCGCCACGATCTTGCCGAGCGCCAGCGCCGCCAGGAGTCCGATGGTCATGGTCCCGGCCAGCGCCGCCTCCACGTGCTCGTACCCGTTGCCCATCACCTGCGGGAGCGCCAGGGCCACCGCCCCGACGGCGAGCCCCCCGAGCGCCGGCTTGAGCAGGGCCGGAACCTGCACCCGGGAGAACCACCGCTCGACGACCCGGTCGGTCCGGACGAACACCGGCGCCGCCAGTCCGGCCAGCACGCCGAGGCCGGCGTAGAGCACGATCTCCCACCAGCTCCCCACGTGGTACGGCGGAACGGAGAAGTGGCTGGCACCCTCCCCTTCCAGCGCCCGGCAGACCACCGTGCCCGCCACCGAGGCCAGGAGGACCGGCGAGAGCGTCGCCGCGGCGTAGTCGCCCAGGATCAGCTCCAGGGCGAAGAACAGGCCGGCCATGGGAGCGTTGAACGCCGCGGCGATGGCCGCCCCCGTCCCGCAGCCGATCAGCACCTGGCGCTTCCTCGGCGACAGGCCGAGCCGCTTCCCGATCCAACCGCCGAGGACGCCGCCCATGGCGACCACCGGTGCCTCCCGGCCCGCGGATCCGCCGGTCCCGATGACCAGGGCCCCGGCCACGAGCGTGGCGGGCAGGTACCGGAGGGGGATGCTGCCCGGCTGGGTCCGCGCGTCGAGCATGACGCCCGCCACCCCGAGCCGTTCCGGCGTGCGGAAGACCCGGGTGACGAGCACCGCCATCAGCAGGGCGCCGAGCGCCGGGAACAGCGAATGCCAGACGCCGGGATGCCCGAACGGGGCGCCGGCGGTGGCGGCCAGCCACTCCACCGCCCTCCGGACCACCTCCTCGTCGAGCAGGGCGATGGCGTGCCAGAACAGGATCGCCAGGAGCCCGGAGAGAGAGCCCACCAGGACGGCCAGGCCGAGCAGCCGGGTGGTCTCGGCGGTCAGGGCCGGCGCGACCCAGGTCCAGGCCGAGGCCCCCATGCCGTCACGGCCGCCGAGTCGCCATCTCACCGTCTCACTCCACCGTCACGCTCTTGGCGAGGTTCCGGGGCTGGTCCACGCCGTGCGCGAGCTCCACGGCCACCCGGTAGGCCAGCCGCCGCAGCCCGTCGAGCACGACGGGCACGGCCTGCCGGGTCCCGATGAAACCGATGATGCCGCACACGGGGGTGCCCCCTCCTTCCGGGCCGGCATTGTACCCCCGCCGGCTCCCGCGTACGGTATCCTTCCGTGCAGGAGGTGACCATGCGGTCCTGGATGGTGGCAGCGGTTCTCGTGGTGGCGTGCCCGGCACCCGTGCCGGCCCGGGCCCAGGAGGGGCCGTGCTCGGGGTGGACCGAGCCCGTGCTCGTGGACGTGGAGGTGCGGATCGAGCGGCCGGATGGCCGCCTCGAGAGGCTCCGGTTCCAGCGGGACGGGTTGACGATCCCCATGGGCGGATCGGCCCGCCTCGAGATCACCGGCCTCGACCAGGACGGCTACGAGTTCCCGGTGGAGCGGACGGCGCTGGAGATCGTCCCCGACCGCGACGCGCGGGGTCTCGTGACGATCCGGGACGACGGCGAGGGCCGGTTCCGGATCCGCGCCCGCGACCGCCGGGGGAAGGGCCGCCTCCTCATCCGGGCCGCGAACAACCTCAACCTCGAGTGGCCGGTGCGGGTCCGGATCGAGGGCCCCGGGGCCGACGGCTACAGCCGGGCGGAGGCGACCTTCGTCGCCACGGCCCTCTACCACGCGCTGCTGGGACGGGATCCCGATCCCGAGGGGCTGGCCGCCGCCACGGCCGAGATCGAGCGGGGCCGCCTCCGCGCCCAGGTGCGGGGGATGCTGACCTCGGCGGAGTTCCGCCAGAAGGCGTCCTCGCTCTCGGCGGTCCGGATGCTGGACCGCCTCTACCGGGGCCTGCTCGGGCGCGAGCCGGACGCCGACGGGACGCGGCAGTACCTCCACGACCTCGAACGCCGGCGCCTGGAGAAGGTGGTGCTCTCGATCCTCGACTCCGAGGAGTTCGCCCGGCGCCTCCTCCACGCCACCGGCCAGCGCCCCGGCCGTACCGGCCTTCGCCGCAACCCCCGGCTCCCGGAGTGAGCGGGCACGTCCCATAGAGGGACGGCATACGCTGGTGTCGATCTCCGAATGGATACGGATAGGGCATCCAGGGGTACGGTCGTGTGCGCTCGCGGAGCGTGATGTGCTTACTTCTCCATGCGCCATGGAACGGGAGGTTCGAGCGGCGGCAGGCCCGACGAGGCTCTCCGATGTTCCTCTGGAAGGAGCTTGATCGCCCGAAGAAACACGGCAGGCCGACGGGCCACCCGAATGGCCCCTTCGAACCAGTCGAGTGCGGCGCCCAGTCTTGCGTGACGCAGATGGGAGAGACTCTGCCGCAAGCAGTCACAGGCTCGATACGCCAACCCCCCACGCAGGATCCGTTTCTCCGATCGTGAAGCACCAGCGAACCAGTGATGAAGGACCTCCGCCTGTGCGAGCTCGAACTCGATCGCCGAATGTCCGGCCGTCGCGAGAACGGTCGCTCCTTCCGGCCGCACACGATAGAAAGCGATTTCCTCGTCTCGGAAGAGAAAAGGCCCCTTCTTGGCCAGATCGAGCCAGAGAACCCAGTCTTCGATCTGGAAGGGAAGGTTGGGAGCAAACGGTTGCTCAGCCAATGATGCCCGTCTCACGAGGGTTGCTGACGTGACGATGACGTTGGCCCGGACAAGCTGAGTCAGAGCATCGACCGGGATCCCGGGGTGGCCCGCACCTCGAATCGGCCCCGGATGTCTCTCGGTGTTCCCGAAAGACCGCGCCCGCGCCCATGTGAGCACAACGTCTTCACGCTGATCCAGGGTGCTCGAGCAGACGGCGAGGGCATCTGGCCGCCACACATCATCCGCATCGAGAAACGCCACGTACTTCCCTGTTGCCCGGGAGAGTGCCAGGTTCCTGCTTGCGGAGACACCACGGTTCCCGCCATCAGGATGCATGAGGAGCCGGATGCGAGGGTCCCTGGCGGCAAACGTCCTGATGATCTCCCCGGTTCCATCGTCAGACCCGTCATCGACGACAAGCGCCTCCCAGTCCTGGATCCCTTGTGCCAGGACGCTCTCGAGCGTCGCTCGGATCGTACTCTCTGCGCGGTAGGCCGGAATCACGACCGAGATCTGGGGCGTGCTCACCCGTCCCTCCCAGGGCGTTCAACGCCACGGATCCGTTCGATGAGCTCTTGGCGCTCGAGGGCCGTGAACTCCCAGGCGATGTACGTCGGTATGAAGAGAAGACCCCCCAATGTCGCGATCGCGAGTCGCATCCAGGGGTCCTGATCGGCTGCTGCCAGGCTCCTGACGAGCACTGCTCCCGCCACGAGAAGCGCACTCCCCCGCCCGACAATCCTCAGATAGATTCGCCTGGAGAACCCGATCGTTCGGGGGAAGAACCAGAGGTTGAAGATCAGGCTGACGGTCAGTGCGACAGTCGTTCCAACGGCAACTCCCAAAGCCCCGAGAAACCTCGTGAGAAAGATACTCAAACCAACATTCAGAACTCCGGCGAACAGACTGTAGATGACCAACATCCTCTGCCGGCCCATTCCAAACACCAAGGCGCTGGCCGGCGAGAAGGTCAGGATCAAGAGTTGTGGAGCGAGAAGGAGTACGAGGAAAATCTCGGCTTTCGTGAAATCCGGCCCAAGCCAGAGGCGGAGTACGTCGCCACCAGCTCCCAGCAAGACCACCCCGAGGGGGAACGTCAGCGCCGTGACGATCCGAGCCCCCTGGTAAAAGGCCACCGGGAGTGCTCCATGATCCCGGGCTCCCACACGCTCGCTTCCGAAAGGAAGAAAGAACGGGGCCGCACCATGGCCGATCGAACGGACGAGCTCAACGATTCTCCACGCGGAGTAATAGAGAGTGACCGTCGCGGGGGGGAGGAACCGTCCGAGAACGAGCGTGTCCGCTGTGTAGGCGAGGCGAACTCCCACCATGCTCAGAAATACCCAGAATCCGTAGCCTGCAAGACGACTCCACAATCCGGATCCGCACGGTCCTGTCTTGAGCTCGTCCCCTCGCCTCGGCTTGGCCAGGTGTGCGATAACCATATTGGCTCCTGCCGTCGAGACTAGACCACAGGCTGCTATGGTTGCCATGTCAGGAATCAGGGGCAGCAACACCATGAGCGCCACAAATCGGACCGTAAGCCTCCCGAGGAAGACCCAGTTCACGAGGTCATACCGGTGGATGGCCTGGAGGCGGGCTCGCACAGGCGTGAACCCCAGGGTCACGGCGGCCTCGAGGCCGACGAACAGAAATGTGAGTCCCATGGTGGGTTCACCCGATCCATGCCTCTCGAGTATCGAACGCACGGGTCCCGCCAAGAGGAGAGTGATCAACACTGCGCTGCTGGAGGCCACAAGAAAGAACCGCCGTCCGGCACGATCGAAACAGCTCTCGAGAAGATGATCGGCGCGGCCTCGAGCTCCAGCGATAAACCGGACGAGAGCGCTTCCCATACCCAGGTCGAGGAGGAGCAGAAACTCACCGAGCGATGCCAGGAAAATCCAGACACCACTCGAAGAGGAGCCGAGCTTGTCCACGAACAGTCGAAGGAGAGCGATATTCGTGGCCAGACCGAAGAAGAGGAGAACGAGATTACTTCCCAGGTTCCCGAGAAACCGTTTCCGGAACGTGGAGCGTACCGCACCGGTGCCTGGACCGCTCTCCTGTTCAAACCTCGGTTCCGGGTCGGTTCCTGCCATGCTGCTAACCAGGATCTTGGGCATCTGAACGCTGGGCGATGGGAAGGGCGCGCTGCGCCTCCCTCCGTACGCCGAACAGACGGCGCAACCGTCCGTCCACACCCCGAAGATCTCGCGGGTAAAGCACATGTCGTTTCATAAGGAGGAGAAAATCGATCGCCCGATTGTGCTCTTCCTGGAGGAGATCCCCTTCCTCGAGAAGTTGTGCAATGGCAGTGTCGAGAAACGCAGGGTGACCGAGCTCCATGGTGAACCCCTTTCGAGCATAGAAGGCATCACCGCAGACCAGTACCCGCTTCCCCATCAAGGCCGCTTCGAACCCCGCCTGTGACGTCAAGGTGATACACCCTTTCGCCATGCGGATCAGGCTGTAGGTACTGACACGGCTATCCTCGACGATCCTGACGTGTGGCAAGGATGTGATGCCAAGCCTCTCCAGTTCCCGGAACGTCATGCGGTTATATGGCTTCCCATCCAGGGTGTTTCCTGTCGCCTCCTTGGGGTGCAACCTGATCACCAAGATTGTATGACGGCCCTCCCGAACGGCCTCCACGACGCTTCGAATAAAGGAGGAAAGATCTGGAAACAACGGCGAATCGAGGACCACGGATGCATCGGTTGCAACCTGCCCGAGCAGGACCAGTGGGGCTTCTTCAGGGGGAATCCCGAGGAGCCTCCGGATCTCCTCGGGATCGTCGATACCGCCGGTTCGGTGTTCCGGACGTTTCGAGGCGAGGCTTTGCCGCCACCAGTCGTAGGTCGTCTTTCGCTCATCCTCCCCAACGACTTCGACCTCGAGCATATCTCCCCCGAGCCGCGCAAGCCGATGCCGGTTGAGAATGAATCCGCTCAGGTCATCCAGAAAGAGCTGGTCGCTCATCATTGAGTTTTCAAGTGCGATGACCCGAACACCAAGACGCCGAGCGACCTCTCGTGCGCACCGGCTGTCGAAGAAGCCTCCCTGAAACAGGAGGATCGCGTCGGGACGGATTCGCAGAAGGATCCGTTCCATGGATTGAAGACACTGGACGGCCTCTCCATAAACGTGCTCGACGACTTCAACCTGCGCAGCATCCGAAAGGTCCGGCTCGATCCGGCCCAGAAACGAAGCGAGACTGGCCTTGCACAATCCCCACAATGAATACCCTTTCCATGTGATGTCCCTGGGGTTGCGACCATCGAGACGAAGGGCGCGGGTGCCTCGTGGGATGACCTGTCCCCTGTCGATTCTGACAAAATCCACGAGACCGGAAAGCGCAGGGTGTGCGTACAACCGATTTGCCATCTCTTCGTCGTTCAGACTGAAGCGGTACCAGTCCATGTCGAGGACCAGCGCCCTCCGGTCTGGAGCCCGGCTCATCGCCCTGGAGAGAGCGAGAAGTGAGTCGCGAAAGAACGTCCTGTAGAAATTTGCCAGCCGCATCTCTTCCGATCTTCTCGAAGCTCTGGCTCGACCGGAGATTCGAGAACGCCTCCACGATCTTAGCATCCGTGGCGAGCTCCACCCGGGTTTCCATCTTCTGACGTACACTGATTCTTGGAGCTATGGACGGTTTCTTCGCTCATGCACGGCCACGGGAGAGTGCAGCGGCACGATCGAATGGACAGTGCTGGCTGCGATTACGCTGGACTCATCGCGTGGATTCCGGGTGGACAGGGTGAAGATCGCCCACGTCACCATGGCGCAGGTCCGCGGTGGACTGCTCCGGGTGATCGAGACGCTGGTGGGCGGCCACAGGACCGCCGGCCGGCTCCTGGTGATCTCGGGACCCGGAACGCGGCCGGGCACTGTCCCGGACGGTGTGGAGTGGTGGGAACGGTCGATCCACGGCAATACGGACCTTCGCGGCCTGTTCGGACTCCTCGGGGCGATCCGACGGTTCTCGCCGGACGTTCTCGTGATCCACGCCGGCGCTCCGGGCGAGCTGGCGCTTCTCGCGGCACTCTCCGCCCGGCGGCGGCCGACGGTGGTGCTGGATCATCTCCCGGAGTATCAGCCGCTGGGGACGCCGTGGCGGAATCGGCTCTTGGCGCGGCTCGACCGGAGGGCCACGCTCTGGCTCGCCGTCAGCCGGGCGGGGGCACAGGTGCTCGAGACGCGGTGGAACCTTCCCCCGGGAACGGTCGGGTTCGTGCACATGGGGGTCGCCGAACCGCCTCCGGGGCTTTCCCGAGAGGAGGAGCGCTTCGTCGCTCAGGGACAAGGCCGACCCCTCGTTCTCGGCCTCGGCACACCGGAAGAGCGAAAGGGGTTCCCCCTGTTTCAGGCGCTGGCCGGGCGCCTGGGGAACCGGGCCCGGTTTGCGTGGATCGGAGGACAGCGACGGGAGCACCGGGGAGCGGTGGAGCTCTGGCCGTGGACACGGAACGTGGGCGGCTGGCTCCGGGCCGCCGACCTGCTCCTCGTCCCATCCCTCGCCGAGGGTCTTCCGCTAGTGGTCCTCGAGGCGATGGCGTGCGGGACCCCGGTCGTCGCCGCGCCGGTGGGCGGAATCCCCGAGGCGGTCTCGGACGGCAGGGAGGGTCTCCTGGTCCCTTCCCGGGAGACGGGCGCGTGGGAGGAGGCCGTCGGATGCCTGCTGGCCGATCCCGTCCGGCGTGAGAGCATGGCACGGGCGGCCCGGATACGCTGGGAACGGGAGTTCACGGACGCCGCCATGTCGGAGCGGATGGCGGCAGTGGTCCGCGAGGCGGTCGCCCGTCACGGGGGGGGCGGGAGATGAGGATCGCCATGGACGGCAAGACGCTCCAGGGTCCGCCCGGCGGGGTCCGGCGGTACGTCCGCGGTATCCTGCGGGGGCTGGAATCTTTGGACGATGCGCCACCCGTGGAGGTCCTGTTGCCGGAACGGCACTGGAGGACGGCATCGTGGACGCTGCTGGGGCTCCAGAGGGCGTCCGCCCGCGGCTTCGATGTCCTGCACTGCCCGTTCTACTACACGCCACCGGCCCCCCGGTGTCCCGTGACGGTGGCGATCCACGACGTGCTACCCCTCGAGCACCCCGAATGGTTCCCACGGTCGTGGTCGAGCCCGATCCGGTGGCTGATGGGGCCGTGCGCCCGCCGGGCGGCAACTGTCGTCACCTGTTCCCGTGCGACGGCGGAGGCGATCACCGGTCTCCTCCGGGTCCCCGCGGAGCGGGTCCGCGTCATCCCCCACGCGGTGGACCACGCGCTGTTCGCCCCGCCGTCCGATGCGGCGGTCGCGAGCGCCCGGGAAGCGCGGGCCGGCGGACGACCGTACGTCCTCCAGGTCGGCGCCCTGGAACCGCGGCGGGGAGTGGACCTGGCGATCCGGGCCGTCGGGGCGCTGCGTTCGCTGTTCCCCGATCTCGTCCTGCTCCTCGCCGGCCCGGACCGGTTCACCGTTCCCGAGCTGTCGGCAGCCCCGCCGTGGGTCGTGCGGACCGGTCCCGTGGAGGACGCCGAGCTTCCCGCCCTGTACGCCGGGGCCGAGGCCGTGCTCTCACCCTCCCGCGGTGAGGGGTTCGACCTGCCGCTGCTCGAGGCGCTGGCGTGCGGCGCCGCCGTGGTCGCCTCGGACATCCCCGTGCATGTGGAGCACTTCGCGTCGGCCGTCCGGCTGTTCCCCTCGGGCGACGCGGAGGCGCTGGCCGCCCGGCTCCAGGAGGTGCTGGACGACGGCGACGGATCGGCCAAGCTCCGGCGGCGGGCGATCGGCCTGGCCGGGCGGTTCACCTGGGAACGGTCCGCCCGGGAGCACCTGGCGCTCTGGCGGGAGATTCTCGGCCGCTGACGGACCACGCTATGCTCGGTCCGTGGAACCGGCAGACTCGCTACCCGCTCCTCACCCACCGGCCCGACGGTGGAGGCGGTCATCCGGCGCGATCCTCGCCATGGTACTGCTGGCGGTGGGCCTCGAGGCCGGCGCCATCGCGTGGGTCCACGCCGAGCGGACGCTCTACTACTGGGACCAGATCGGGTACTGGGGGAAGGCCATCGAGTTCTCACAAGCCCTTCACGCCGACCCTGTCGCGGCATGGAAGACGCTGGCCCGGTCCGTCTCCCGTGAGGAGCTCAACCTGCTCCCCGCCGCCCCCGTCGGCCTCTGGATGACCGTGGCCGGGGAGTCCCGGGCCGCGTTCATCGCCGCCCTGGCCGGGCTGTACCTCTTCCCGGCCATCGTCCTCCTCGCAGCCGTCGTCCGGGAATGGAGTGACGCCTCCTGGCCGGCGATCACGGCGGGGACTGCGGTGGCGGCGCTGCTGGCCGTGCCGGCGCTGGGAACGGTCCTCAAGGGGTACGTGGGCGCCGGAGGGCTCCTGCTGGCGCTGCCGGCGCTGTACCTCGCGGGCCGCCGGCCCCTGCCCGACTGGCGCCCGTGGGAGGCCTCGGTCATCGGCGTCGCCTGTGCGCTGGTGTTCCTGTTCCGGAGGTGGTGGGGGTTCTGGGCCCTCGCCCTGGCGCTGACGGTGGCCGCGGAGCTCGTCCTGCTCCTCGTGGACCGGAACGGCCGGAACCTTCCCGCCATCCGGAGGGCCGTGGGCCGGGCCGGCCTGGCGGCGCTCGGCGGCGGCGTCGTCCTGGTCCTGCTCGCGTGGCCCCGCCTGCTGGCCATCGTCAGGCCCGGGTACGGTGCGGGGTTCTCGGCGTACCGTCACGGCACCGCACCGTTTCACGCCGTGGGAGAGACCCTCCGTTTCTGGGGCGCGTTGCCCCTCCTGGCCGTGGCCGCCGGGGTCGTCCTCTGGCTTCGTCATGGGGACCGCCGGGCGGCTCTCGTCCTGGCCGTGATGACCGCTGCCCCGGTGGGGCTCCTCTTCCTCCTCCAGGACCCCGACGCCCACCACTGGCTCGTGGTGGTCCCCGGGGGGATGCTCCTGATCGCGGTCTCCCTGACCCGCCGGATCGACGCCACCGGCCGGCGGGCCGGACCGGTTCTCGCCGCTCTCGCCCTCCTCCTGACGGTCTCGTTCTCGGCCTCGGTCTTCGCGCCGCCCTCCGTGCACGTTCCCGGCGTCCTCCGGGCGCTCTTCCCGGTCGGCCGCTACCGTCCCGCCGTCCGTCACGACCTCGACGAGGTCGCCCGCCTCCTCGCGGAGCTGGACGCGAGACAGCGGACCGCTCCGGGGCCCATTTCCGTGCTCGCGAGCTCGGGGACCTTGTGCGACGACGTGCTGCGGTGGGCCAACCGGTCGCGGGGGTGGCGTTTCCTCTCGCCGGGGAGGGTCGTTCCCGCGGCCCACGTGGACCGGCGCGACGGGTTTCCCGTGATGCTCCTCGTCTCGCGATACGTCATCGTCACCGTACCGGCGCTGATCCACCTGCGCCCCGAGGACCAGCGGGTCGTCTTGATCCCCAGGGCCGCGATCCTGGAGCGGCGGAACATCGGGCGGGCGTTCTCGCGACTTCCGGTGAGGTTTTCCCTCGACGGCGGCGTGGAGGCGTTCCTCTACGAACGGACGCGGCCAATCAAGGGTCCGGAGGTCGCCGAACTCGTCCGGGAGTTCGGCCGGTACTACTCCGTGGAGAGCGGGTTCTTCGACAGGCTTGCCCTGCTGACCGAATCGCACCCGCCCGCCACAGGGAGCGCACCGTGACCGTCGCAGCCGTGGTGGTGTCGTACGGGTCCCGGGAGGATCTGCCGGGGTGTCTGGACGCGCTGCTGGCGTCGGCGCCCCGGCCCCGGGTGGTCGTGGTGGACAACGCCTCGGCCGACGGATCGGCGGAGCTCGTCCGGAAGCGGTACGGCGAGGCGGTAACGCTCGTGGCGCTGGAGGAGAACACCGGGTTCACCGGCGGGTGCAACCGGGGACTGGCCGAGGCGGGGGACGCGGATGTGGTGGCGTTCCTCAACCCCGACGTCCGGGTGGATCCGGACTGCCTGGCCACGGCGGCACGCTGTCTCGGGGAGACGGGTGCGGCTGGGGTGGCCCCGCTGCTGCTCCGGCCGGACCGCCGGACCGTGGACTCGGCGGGGCAGTGCCTCCGGCGGTGGATCCTCGAGGTCGAGGATCGCGGGTACGGGCGGCCCTTGGCCCCGGCGCTCCTCGAGCCGCGGCCGGTGCTGGCGGCGTGCGGTGCGCTGGCCGTGTTCCGGCGCGAGGCGCTGGAGGCCGTCCGCCTGCCCTCCGGTGTGTGGGACGAGGCGCTGTTCTGCTTCTGGGAGGACCTGGAGCTGGGGTGGCGGCTGTGGAACGCGGGGTTCACGGTCCGGAGCTGTCCGGAGGCCGTGGCCGTCCATGGCCGCGGAGCCGGGGCGGCGCCGGGGAAGGGCCCGCTCCGCTGGCGGCGTCCCCCGGCGCTCGAGGCCCGGATCGTCCTCAATAAGTGGCGGGTTCTGGCGCGGCACCTCCATCCGCTTGATCTGGTGCCCCGGCTCCCCCTACTCTTGGGACGGGACGGAGGCCTCGCCGCGGCCGGTGTGATCCGCCGGCCGGTTGTGCTCCACCACCTCGCGGGCCTGCTGCCCGGGGTGATTGGGGCGTGGCGAACGCGGGTGCGCCGGCGGCGCCTCCGCCTGAAGGAGCTTCCGTGCTGATTCGCTTGCTGCTCGGTTTCATCCTGGCATACCTGCTCGCCCTTGCGGGCGTGCCGGTGGCACGGCGCATGGCGCTCCAGTTCGGAATCGTCGATGCTCCGGACGGGAACCTCAAGCGGCAGCGGGAACCGGTGCCGTACCTCGGCGGGCTCGCCGTGTTCCTGGCGTTCCTGCTGGCGCTGGCCATGGTGATCGAGTTCGACCGGGAGGTGCTCGGGCTGCTCCTGGCGGCAACCATCGCCGCCAGCCTCGGGATGATCGACGACTTCGGGGTGCTGACGCCAGGGACGAAGGTGCTCGGCCAGGGGGTGGCCGTGTTCGTGCTGCTCAAAGCCGGGGTGGCGGTCCACCTGGTGGCGTTGCCGTGGTGGGCCCGCCTCCTGCTGACCGTCCTGTGGCTCGTGGGGATGTCCAACGCGTTCAACCTGACCGACATCATGGATGGCCTGGCCGGAGGGCTCGGGGTGATCGCCGGGACGTTCCTCCTGGCTGTGGCGGTGATCGGCGGCCGATGGACCGTGGCGGCGTTCACCGTGGTGCTCATCGGGGCGCTGCTCGGCTTCCTCAAGTTCAACTTCCCGCCGGCCTCGATCTACCTGGGCGACTGCGGCTCGCTGTTCCTCGGCCTGACCCTGGGCGCACTGGCCATGGTGATGGACTACACGCATCACAATCCGCTGGGGTTCCTAGCACCGCTGTTCATCCTGGCGCTGCCGATCGTGGATACCGCGTACGTCACCGTGCTTCGGGTGCGCGCGGGCCGCAAGATCTACCACGGGAGCCCGGACCATTTCCCGCTTCGCCTCCGCAAGCGGCTCGGTGGCTCGACGGTCCGGGCGGTGCTCGTCAGCTACGCCGCTGCCGTGGTGCTGGGAGGCGCCGGGATCGCGCTGCTGTTCGTCGGCGTCCGGACCACGCTCTGGATCACCGGCGTCACGGCCGTCCTGGTGCTGGCCGCGCTGGTCTGGCTCGCCGCCGTCCCCATGGAGGACGGATGAGTCGTCCCGTGATCGTGGGCGGCGGCCTGACCGGACTCGTGGCCGCCGAACGCCTTGCGGTGCACGGGATCACCGCCCCCGTCCTCGAGCGGGAGGCCGGACCCGGCGGCGTCTGCCGCTCGGTGGAGGCGGACGGGTTCACCTTCGACCTGACCGGCCACCTCCTCCATACGCGCCACGATCCGGTGCGCGACTACCTCCGCACCCTCGGCGTGTGGGACCGTCTCCGGGAGCACGGGCGGCGCGCCGCCGTCGTGATCGGGGGCCGGTTCACCCCGTACCCCGTCCAGATCAACACCCATGCCCTGGCGCCGGAGGTCCGCCGGGACTGCCTGCTCGGGTTCGTCCGGGCGTGGGCCGCGGGCGAACCGTCGCAGGAGCCCGGATCCTTCGCGGAATGGGTGCTGGAACGGTTCGGGGAGGGGCTCGCCCGGCACTTCTTCTTCCCGTACAACGCCAAGCTGTTCCGGATCGCTCCGGAGGAGCTGACCGCCGACTGGGTCGGCCGGTACGTCCCACGCCCCTCGCTCGAGGAGGTCGTCGACGGCGCCCTGGGACTGCACCGGGGCCGGACGGGGTACAACGCCACATTCCGCTACCCGGCCCGGGGCGGGATCCGGATGCTGCCCGACGCCGTGGCCGCCCGGGTTCCGGAGCTCCGCACGGGGGCCGGCGTCCGCCGGATCTCCCTCCGGGAGCGGTGGGTAGAGCTCGAGGACGGGACGCGGCTGCCGTGGTCGCGGCTCGGCGCAACCTGCCCGCTCCCCGTGGCCCTCGATCTGCTGGCCGACCGGCCGCCCGCGGAGGTCGCGGCCGCGCGCTGGGCACTGCGGTGGGTCTCCGTGCTCTGCGTGGCGCTGGGCGTGGAGGGGGAGGCGCCCCGGCCGGAGCACTGGCTGTACTTCCCCGACCCGGAGCTGCCGTTCTACCGTGTCGGGTTCCCGTCGAACCACGGCGACGTGGCCCCGGCCGGATGCCACACCGTGTCCATCGAGGTGGCGCTGGACCCCGATCCGGGCGGCCTGGAGACCGTGGCGGATCGCGCGGTGGCGGCGCTGGCCAGGACGGGCCTGCTCGACCCCTCGCGGATCGTGGTGCGCCGGACGCTGCTCGTGGACCCCGCCTACGTCGTCTTCGACCGGGCGTGGCGCGATGCCGTCCCGGTGCTCCGGGGGTTCCTCGAACGGCACGGCGTCTTCACGGCAGGCCGGTGGGGCGCGTGGAACTACTCGGCCATGGAGGACGCGATCCTGGACGGATTCCGCCTGGCGGAGCGGCTGGCGGAGGCGGGGTGAGCGGCCGGGTCCGGGTGCTCCACGTCATCACGCGGCTCGAGCTGGGCGGCGCCCAGGGGAACACCCTCCACACCGTGGCGACCCTGGACCGGGAGACGTTCGAGCCCGGCCTGGCGTGGGGCCCCGGCGACCGGCTCGATGCGCGCGCCCGGGCGCTCGGGGACGTGGCGCTGTTCGAGATCCCCTCGCTCCGCCGGGAGCCCCGGCCACCGGCCGACTTCGCCGCCCTCACGGCGCTTCGCCGAACGATCCGCGCGTGGCGGCCCGCCATCGTCCACACCCACTCGTCCAAGGCGGGCATCCTGGGACGCGCCGCCGCCCGGCTCGAGGGCGTGCCCGCCGTGGTCCACACCGTCCACGGGTTCGGGTTCACACCGTTGCAGCCCGCGCCGGTGCGGGCCGTGTTCCTCGCGCTGGAGCGGGTGGCCTCCCGCTGGACCGACGCCTTCGTCGTGGTGGCCGCCGCGCACCGTGAGCTCGGCGCCTCCCTGGGGGTGCTCGATCCCGCCCGCACCCGGGTGATCCGCTCCGGGATCGACCTGGCGGCGTTCCGGAACGCCTCGGGAGGGCTGGGCCTCCGGGAACGGCTGGGGGTCCCTGCCGCGGCCCCGCTGGTGGTCCAGGTGGGCAACCTCAAGCCGCAGAAGGCGCCGCTGGACTTCGTGCGGGTGGCAGCGTCTGTGGCCCGGACGGTGCCGGATGCCCGGTTTCTCGTGGCGGGCGACGGCCCGCTCCGGGGACGGGCCGAACGGCTGGCGGCGCGGCTCGGCGTGGCGGACCGGGTGCTCCTGCCCGGCTGGATCGAGGACGTCCCCGCCGTGCTCGACGCGGCGGACGTCGCCGTCCTGACCTCGCGCCACGAGGGGCTCCCGCGGGCCGTGGTGGAGGCACTGGCCGCCGGCGTGCCCGTGGTGGCCACGGCGGTGGACGGCACGCCCGAGGTGGTGCGCCACGGGATCAACGGTCTTCTCGCCGTTCCGGGCGACGTGGAGGGGCTGGCCCGGGCCGTGGCCCGGCTTCTCGGCGATCCGGAGCTCCGGCACCGGATGGCCGCGGCGGCGCCGGAGGGGCTCGAGGCGTTCGACATCGACCGGATGGTCCGGGAACAGGAGGCGCTGTACCGATGGATCCTCGAATCGAGCTCGTGATGACGCTGGGAGCCGTGGCCGTCGGCCTGGTGGTCGGCAGCTTCCTCAACGTGGTGATTCACCGCGTTCCGCGGCGCCTGTCCATCGTCCGGCCCGGCTCGGCCTGCCCCGCCTGCGGTGAGCCGATCCGGTGGTACGACAACGTTCCCGTTCTCTCCTGGATCGTGCTCCGGGCGCGGTGCCGCCGGTGCGGTGCGCCGATCCCCGTCCGGTACCCCGCGGTGGAGCTCGGCGGCGCCATCGTGGCGCTGCTCGCGCTGCACCGCTGGGGATGGACCGTGTCCGGCGCCGAGGCGGCGCTGTTCGGGTGGGTCTCCCTGGCGCTGGCGCTGATCGACCTGGAGCACAAGCTGCTGCCCGACGTGATGACCCTGCCGTCCATCGCGGGCGGGCTCGCGTTCTCCCTGGCCGGGGGGATCGCCGGCCCGGTGGACTCGGCGCTCGGCGCCGTGGTCGGGGCTGCGATCCCCGCCACACTGATCGTCGTCTACCGGAGGCTCAAGGGCGTGGAGGGGATGGGGTGGGGCGACGTCAAGTACCTGGCGGCCATCGGGGCCGTGGCCGGCGTGATGGGGTGCTTGAGAATCCTCGTGCTCGCAGCCGTCGCCGGAGCGCTGACCGGGATCGCCCTGATCGCCGCCGGGAGGGGGTCGCGGGAGACGGAGCTGCCGTTCGGGACGTTCCTGGCCGCCGCGGCGCTGTTCTGGCTCTACGCGCCGCCCTCCTGGCTCGCCTGGATCCCCTGGTAGGCGGCGGTCACCGCCTGCTCGAGCACGGCGTCCTCGCCGGGGAACACGCTCCGGAGGTCGAGCAGCAGGCGGTCTTCGTGAAGCCGCCCCACCACCGGCGGGGAGCCCCGCCGGAGCGCCGTGGCCAGCTCCGCCTCACCCGGGAGGGCCACGGCCCACGACGGCACGGTGGCCTCCGGCGTCGTCCCGCCTCCGAGCGCCGCACTGGACGGTTCCACCGAGGCCGGCACACCCGCCGTGGCCAGCCGCCGTGCGAGCCGCCGCGCGCGGCGGCGGAGCGCCTCCACCGGCGTGCCCAGCAGCCGGTAGAGCGGGATCTCGTCCAGCCGGCCCGTCCGGTGGGCCTCGAGCACCCGATCCATGTGGACCAGGGCGGTCTTGTCCGGCCGGAGCGCCCTCAGCATCGGGTGGCGGGCGAGCGGGTCCACCCACCGGGGATCGCCCACGACGATCCCGGCCTGCGGTCCGCCGAGCAGCTTGTCGCCCGAGAAGCAGACGGCGTCGGCCCCGGCGTCCAGGATCTCCCGGACCGTGGGCTCGTGGGGGAGTCCCCACCGCCTCAGGTCGTGCAGCGCCCCGGAGCCCTGGTCCATGAACAGGGGGATCCCCCGCGCGTGGGCGAGGGCCGCCAGCTCGCCGAGCGCCGGCTCGGCGGTGAACCCGACGATCCGGTAGTTGGAGGGGTGGGCCACCAGGATCGCAGCGGTCTCCTCGCCGATGGCGGCCTCGTAGTCCGCCAGGTGGGTCCGGTTGGTGCAGCCGACCTCCACGAGCCGCGCGCCCGAGGCGGCCATGACGTCGGGCAACCGGAACGAGCCGCCGATCTCGATCAGCTGGCCCCGGGAGACGATCACCTCCCGTCCGCTCGCGTGGGTGGCGAGCAGCAGGAGGACCGCCCCGGCGTTGTTGTTGACCATCACCGCCGAGGGCGCCCCAACCACCTCGGCCAGCCGGCCGCGGATCGGGTCGAGCCGCTGGCCGCGGCGTCCCGCCTCGAGGTCGTACTCCAGGGCAAGGTATGATGCCAGTCGGGCGGGCGGCTCGGGTCCGAGCGGCGCCCTCCCGAGGTTGGTATGGAGCAGCACACCGGTGGCGTTGATCACGGCGGGGTAGGCCGGCGCGGCGCGGGACGCCAGGGCGTCCACGATGCGCCCGGGCAGCGCCTCGATCTCCCGGCCGAGCCGTTCGCCGTCCACCCTCCCGTCGCGCACCACCGCCCGGAGGCCGTCCAGCGCGCGGCGGACCTCCGCCACCACCGTCTCACGGCCCCACCGGTCCACGGCGGCCGCCACCACCGCCTCGCCGAGGAGGCGGTTCACGGAGGGCAGCGACCGGAGCGGAGAACCCATCCCGGGCATTGTAGCAACCGGAGGCCGGCGTGAACGGGTCGGAGACGCTGATCGGCTCCCTCGAACAGGAGCTCAAGGCGCTGATCCTCGAGTGGGAGCGGTTCTTCTCCGGCGACCGGAAGACGCCGCCGCACAAGGAGAAGACCCGCCTCGAACGGCGGATCCGTCAGCTCGCCGACCGGCAGTCGTTCCGGGGGGCGATGGGGTTCCGCCTCGAGCAGCTCCAGCACCGGTTCAGCACGTACTCGGCGCTCTGGGAGCGCCAGCTCCGGCAACGGGAGGAGGGACGCGGCCCCGGTGTGGCGCGGGGGAAGCGTCCCGTCCTGGCCGCCACCACGCCTGCCCGTTCCGGAACTACAAACGCGCCGGCCTCCACCTCCGTAAAGCGGACGGAGCCCGGGGGGCTCTACGAACGGTGGCTCGAGGCGAAACGAGGCCTCGGCCAGCGGCCGGGGCTGAGCCGGGAGCAGTTCGAGGCGCAGCTCGAGGCCCAGCGGGCCGCGCTGGAGAAGAGGCTGGGCCGACCAGTGGAGTTCGACGTGGCGGTGCGGGACGGTTCGGTCCGGCTCGCGGCGCGTGCGAGGAAGAAGACGGACCGCTGAAGGGAGCGCTGGATGAGACGAGGGGTCGTGATCGCCGTGATGCTGGCTGGGGGAACATTGGCGATGGGAGGGTTCCCGACGTTGGCAGGGACCCCGGAACCCGCGGCGGCCACGCCGACGCCGCTTCCGACGCGGAAGGCCCCGGTCTTCATGTCCTGGCTGAAGCCGGACGACCCCGGCGACCAGGTCATCCGTGTCTACTGGAAGAAGGTCGAGGCCGGGACGGCGACGCCGGAAGAGCTCGTGGACCTGGGAACGATGCTGTTCTACCGCGGGTATCCGAAGGACGCCGTCCGCATGTACAAGCGGGCGCTCAAGGAGGACGGCGCCCTTGCCGAGGCGTGGTTCCGGATCGGAACGGTCTACCACGTTCAGCGCAAGTTCGCCAAGGCCCGCAGGGCGTACCGGAAGTGCATCAAGCGGTTCCCCGGACACGGCTGGTGCAACTTCTTCCTGGGGCTGTGCGACGAGCAGCTGGGCTACACCACCGAGGCCATCCACTACTACCAGCGGGCGTACCGGTTCGCCCCGGAGCTCATGGATCCCGAGGTCAACCCGGCCGTGCTCTACTCTCACATCCAAGTCAGCGCCAGGGTCCCGACGCTGATGAAACGGCTCGTCACACGCCAGCTCCCCCTGGACTTCCTGGAGAAGGAGAAGGTCTCGAAGATCCGCAGCCAGTTCGAGCCGACGCCGACACCCTCACCGGAACCGACCGCAACACCGAGACCCTCGGCCAAACGGCCCCAGAAGACCCCGGCCGCAGTCCGGCCCCGGGCGGCCACACCCGTCGTCCGGCCGCGACGGGCCAGGCCGACCCCCCGGCCGAGGCCGAGCAGGAAGCCGGTCCCACCGGCCAAGGGTCAGGCCGGTGCTCCCGGCACCATCGGCGGTCTGCCCCAGCCGCCAGCCATGGGCGGTCTTCGCCCTCTTGGAGCCGTCGCGCCCGGGAGTCTGAAACCGTTGCCGCAGAAAGGCCCGGTGACGCCGACGCCGACCCCAAAACCGGACGGCTCCTGAACCACGCCGGGACGGGAGCGAACCGCTCGGCTGAACCGCTTGGTGCGGGCCGCGTCAGACGTTGAACCGGAAGTGGATGACGTCGCCGTCCCGGACGGTGTAGGTCTTGCCCTCGAGCCGGAGCGTTCCCTTCTGGCGGCACGCGGAAAGGGAGCCCTCGGCGAGGAGCTCGTCCCAGCGCACCACCTCGGCCCGGATGAACCCCCGCTGGATGTCGCTGTGGATGACGCCGGCGGCCTCCACGGCCGGTGTGCCCTCGGGGACGGGCCACGCGCGGCACTCGTCCTCGCCGACGGTGAAGAAGCTGACGAGTCCGAGGAGGCGGAACGACGCCGCCAGGACCCGGTCGAGGGCGGGTTTGGCGATCCCCATGTCCTCCATGAACGCCGCGGCCTCCTCGGGCTCCAGCGCGGCGATCTCGCCCTCCAGCGCGGCGGAGACAGCGGTCAGCTCGACGCCGGGCCGGCTCCGCCAGCCCTCCCACTCCGCCCCCGCGAACGGGTCGCCGGCCATGGCGTCTTCCGCAGCGTTGAGCACCACGAGGATCGGCTTGAGCGAGAGGAAGGTGAAGCCGCGCAACGCCTTCCGCTTCTCGGTGGAAAGCTCGAGCTCGCGCAGGGGCCGTTCGGCCTCCAGGCACTCCAAACACCGCCGGAGCAGGTCGCGTTCGGTGAGGAGCTCCGGCGCCTTCCGTTTCTGGATGTCCTTCTCGAGCCGTTCCAGCCGCTTCTCCACCACGAGCTGGTCACTGATCAGGAACTCCGCCTCGATGGTCTGAAGGTCCCGCAGCGGGTCCGGGGTCCCCTCGGCTGCGGTGATCCCTGGCTCGTCGAACGCCCGGAGGACGACCATCAGCGCGTCCATGGTCCGCAGCTGGGGCAGGTCGAGCGCCGCCCCCCGGGCCGCGTCGGCGGCCAGGCCGGGCACGTCCACGTACCGGACCGTGGCCGGCGTCGTCTTGCGCGGCCGGAACAGTTCTGCGAGCCGCTCGAGCCGTGCATCCGGAACCCGAGCGATCCCCTGGTGGCTCTCCGTGGAGTAACCGCCCGTCGCCTCCTCCAGCCCCGTGAGCAGATTGAACAGCGTGGTCTTGCCGCTCGAGCGCAGTCCGACGATCCCGATCTCCATGTCCCGGTCCTCCCGGACGGAACCCTACGCCACGGCCGGGGGAAGCGCAAGGAGGACCGGGGCCAGGGAAGCGTCCGCCTGGGCCATGCCCACGGACTCGTCGACAGATCCGGACACGGCCGCGGCTCCGGCGCCGCCCTCTGCGGGGCGCCGTTCTCCGCATGCCGGGGATGGGATCACTCCCGGCGGCGGAGGTCGCGGATCCGGTCGCGGATCCGGGCGGCCTCCTCGAACTCGAGCCGCCTCGCCGCCTCGCGCATCCGGCGCTCGAGCTCGGCGATGGCCTTCCGGCGGCCCTCGGCGTCGCCGGGCTCCGGCTCGGCCACGGAGAGCGCCTCGCCCGGGGAGCCGCCCGGGCCGGCGTAGTCGAGGTTCTGGAGGGCGACGAGGGGGTTGGAGACGTCCTTGACGATGGTCTCGGGTTCGATCCCGTGCTTGGCGTTGTACGCGGCCTGGACCGCCCGGCGCCGCCGCGTCTCGGCCACGGCGCGCTCGATGGAGCCGGTGATCCGGTCGGCGTACAGGATCGCCCGGCCGTGGACGTTCCGGGCGGCGCGTCCGATGGTCTGGACCAGGGCGGTCTCGGAGCGCAGGAACCCCTCCTGGTCGGCGTCGAGGATCGCCACGAGGGAGACCTCGGGCAGGTCGAGCCCCTCCCGGAGCAGGTTGATCCCCACCAGGACGTCGAACGCCCCCCGGCGCAGGTCCGCGAGGATCGCCGTCCGTTCCAGGGTGTCGATCTCCGAGTGGAGGTACCGGACCCGGATCCCCAGCTCGGCCATGTACGAGGTCAGGTCTTCGGCCATCCGCTTGGTCAGCACCGTGACCAGCACCCGTTCGCCCCGCTCCACGGTCTCCCGGACCTCGGCGATCAGGTCGTCCACCTGCCCCTTCGCGGGCCGGACGATCACCTCGGGGTCGAGCAGGCCGGTGGGGCGGATCAGCTGTTCCACCACCTCGCCGCCCGAGGCCTCGAGCTCGTACGGGCCCGGCGTGGCGGAGACGAAGATCGCCTGGTTGAGGCGCGCCTCGAACTCCTCGAACGTCAGGGGCCGGTTGTCCACCGCCGAGGGCAGCCGGAACCCGTGCTCGACCAGCGTCCGCTTCCGGGACCGGTCGCCGTGGTACATGCCGCGGACCTGCGGGATCGTGACGTGGGACTCGTCCACGATGCAGAGGAAGTCCGGGGGGAAGTAGTCGAGCAGCGTGGGGGGCGGTTCCCCGGGGGCGCGCCCGGTCAGGTGGCGGGAGTAGTTCTCGATCCCCTGGCAGTACCCGAGCTCCGTCAGCATCTCCAGGTCGAACAGGGTCCGCTGGGCCAGCCGCTGGGCCTCGAGCAGCTTCCCGGCCTCCTTGAACTCGGCAAGCCGTCCGTCGAGCTCGTCGCGGATCGCGGCGATGGCGGCGCGCAGCCGCTCCTCGGGGGTGACGTAGTGGGTCCTCGGGTAGAGGGGGAGCCGCTCGGTCCGGGCAAGGACCGCCCCGCGCACGGGGTCGATCCGCTCGATGGACTCCACCTCGTCGCCCCAGAACGAGACCCGCACCGCCTCGTCGTCGTACGGCGGCCAGATTTCGAGCACGTCGCCGCGCAGCCGGAACTTCCCGGGCGCCAGGTCGAGGTGGGTCCGCTCGTACTGCATCCGGGCGAGCTGCCGGAGCACCTCCTCCAGCGGCTGCCCGGCGCCGGCCTCGAACAGGTGGAGCATCCCGTGGTACGCCTCGGGGGAGCCCAGGCCGTAGATGCAGCTGACCGACGCCACGATGATGACGTCGCGCCGCTCCAGCAGCGAGCGCGTGGCGGAGAGGCGGAGCCGGTCGATCTCGTCGTTGATCGAGGTCTCCTTCTCGATGTAGGTGTCCGTGGTGGGGACGTACGCCTCGGGCTGGTAGTAGTCGTAGTAGGAGACGAAGTACTCCACGGCGTTATGGGGGAAGAAGGCGCGGAGCTCCTGGTAGAGCTGGGCGGCCAGCGTCTTGTTGTGGGACAGCACCAGGGTGGGCCGGCCCGTGGCCTCGATGACCTTCGCGACGGTGAACGTCTTGCCCGAGCCGGTGACGCCGAGGAGCGTCTGGGCGGCGAGGCCCGCCTCCACACCCTCCACCAGCCGTTCGATGGCTGCCGCCTGGTCGCCGGACGGCTCGAACGGCGCCTCGAGCCGGAACGGCCCGCTCACGGCGACTCCCCGTCCTCTGCCAGGAACCGCTCCAGGCGGTCCGCCTCGCCGGGGTCGAGCCTGCCGTCGGCCAGGACCTCCTGCGCCAGCGCCAGGAACCGGCCGTCGGCCGCCTCCCCCGCCGGGCCGGAGGGACGCTCCCGGAGCCAGCGGTCCAGCCCCTCCCGGAGCGCCTCTCTCCGGGCCTCGGGAACCTCCGGTGCGGGGACGTTGCCCAGGCGCACCACAGCACGCGCGACCACCGCCTCGACGCCCTTGCGGAACAGCAGATGCCCCCCGAGCAGCAACCCGACGAGCAGCACCACGGCCGCCACGGCGCACCCGGTGCCGGGACGCAGACGCCGCCGCGGCGGCGGCCCGTCCGAAACCCCCGCCGCCCTCATCGTCCGCCGCCGTCCTCCTCGAGGTAGGTCGACCCCTCGATCCCGGCCCGGAAGAACCGCAGGAGCTGGCGCCCCTCGGTGACGCCGAGCCGCCCCGCCCGCACCGCCCGCTCCACGTCCCGCCGCATGACGGCGAGCAGCCGCTCGGGCTCGTACTGCACGGAGGAGAGCACCTCCCGCACCGTGTCGCCCTCCACCACCTCCTCGACGCTCCACCGGTCCGTCTCGTCCAGGGCGATGTGGACCGCGTTGGTGTCCCCGAACAGGTTGTGGTAGTCGCCCAGGATCTCCTGGTATGCGCCGACGAGGAACGCCGCCAGGGTGTACCGCTCCCCCTCCCGCAGGGGATGGAGGGGCAGGGTGCGCCGCGGCTCCGCACCGTCCACGAACCGGTCGATCTTGCCCTCGGAGTCGCAGGTGATGTCGGCGAGCACCGTCCGCCGCACAGGTTCCTCGTCGAGCCGGTGGATCGGCGCGATGGGGAACAGCTGGCCAATGGCCCAGCTGTCCGGGAGCGACTGGAACACCGAGAAGTTGCAGAAGACGATGTCCGACAGCTCGTCCGGGAGGTGTCCCAGCTCCTCGGGCGGGTCCTCCATCTCCTCGACGCGCCGGACGAGCTCGAGACAGACCGTCCAGTAGAGCCGTTCGGCGCGGGCCCGGAGCGGCAGCTCCAGGTGGCCGAGGCGGAACAGGTTCTGGGCCTCCTCATGGGCCTGGACCGCGTCGTGGTACGCCTCCTCCAGCTTGCCCTCCGCCACGAGCTCCAGCGCCCCGGCCAGGTCGCGGATCGGCTGGGGCGTGTCGCCCTTCACGGCTACCGTCGCCGGCCGCTCCAGCAGGGCGTCGAACCGGGTGGCCCCCACCACATCGAAGACGAGCACGCTGTGGTACGCCGAGAGCGCCCGGCCGGACTCGGTGATCAGCTCGGGGTGCGGCACACCGGCCTCCCGGCAGACCGCCGCCACCCGGTACACCACGTCCGAGGCATACTCCTCCAGCGTGTAGTTGGTGGATGACTCCGACGCCGTCTGGCTCCCGTCGTAGTCCACGCCGAGCCCACCCCCGATGTCGAGCATCCGTAGCCCGGCGCCCAGGCGGGAGACCTCGACGTACACCCGCGCCAGCTCGGTGACGGCGTCCTTGATCCGCCGGATCTCCGACACCTGGCTCCCGATGTGGCAGTGGAGCAGGACCAGGCGGTCCTCCATCCTCCGCTCCCGGAGAAACGCCAGGGCGTCCAGCACCTCGGGGATCCGCAGGCCGAACTTCGACCGCATCCCCGCGGAATCCTGCCACCGGCCCTGGCCCCGGGCGGCGAGCTTGACGCGGATCCCCAGCGCGGGGCGGACGCCGTACCGGTCCGCGTGCTCGGCGATCATCCCGAGCTCCGCCGCCTTCTCCACCACCGGAACGATGTTCCGGCCCAGCTTGGCCGCCAGGACGATGGTCTCGATGTACTCGGAGTCCTTGAACCCGTTGCAGACGATGGGCAGGTCGTTCCGCCCCGCCGTCATCCCGAGCACGGCCAGCAGCTCCGGCTTGGACCCGACCTCCAGTCCCAGACCGTGCCCCTGGGCCGCGTCCCGGATCGCCGCCACAACGTGCCGCTGCTGGTTGACCTTGACCGGGTAGACGCAGGTGTACCGCCCCCGGTACTCGTTCTCGGCGATGGCGCGGGCGAAGGCGCTCCGCATCGCCTGGAGCCTGTCCCGGACGATCTCCTCGAACCGGACCACCACGGGCGGATCGATCCCCCGCTCCCGGAGCCCCTCCACCACCTCGTACAGGTCGATGGTCGCCCCGGCGCCGCGAACCGGGTGGACGAGTACGTGCCCGCGGTCACTCACGGAGAAGTACCCCTGCCCCCAGGCAGCGAACCCGTAGAGCTCCGCGGCCCGTTCCACCGTCCACCGTCCCGATCGTGCGGCCATCGTCCCTCCACCGCGCCTCGTGAACCCCGATTCTACCCCGGCAGGGGTCTGGGGCCAGGACGGGACTATACTGCCCCGGACATGGTGCCGGGCCGGATCGCGCCACCGTTGATCGCCCTCGTCCTCGCCGCGACAGCGGCCGGGGCCGGGGAGACCGGGCCGACGTTTCGTGCCGAGGCCGCGGTGTCTTCCACCGTGGCGGCGGGGGAGCGGCTCGAGATCTCCGTCCGCCTGACCAACACCGGCCCCGCGGCGTGGACGGCGGACCGGCCGATCCGGCTGGCCTCCCACTGGCTGGACGGCGCCGGCGATCCCGTGGTGTGGGACGGCCGGCGAACGCCCCTGCCGCTGCCCGTTCCGGCCGGCGGGACGGTGGAGGTCGTCGCCCGGGTCGACGCCCCGGACGAGGCGGGGACGTACCGGTTCCAGTGGGACGTGGTGGAGGAGGGGGTCCGGTGGTTCGGCCGGGGGATGGACCCGCCGCCACCGACCGTTGCCGTCACCGTCCTTCCGCGGCCACGGCGCCACGTCTTCGAGCTCGTCCGGGCGGCGTGGCCGCTGGTGATCCCCGCGGGCGGCGAGCGCCGGATCCGGGTCACCGTCAAGAACGCCGGCGACGCGCCGTGGGAGGAGCCCCGCCGGATCAACCTCGCCTACCACTGGCTCCGGCGGGACGGGAGGATGCGCGTCCTGGACGGGGAGCGTACGGACATCCCGTTGCCCGTCGCACCGGGGGAGAGCGTCACCGTTGCCGCCAGGCTCAAGGCTCCCAGAAGCGGTGGGCTGCTGCGGCTCCAGTGGGACGTGGTGGAGGAGGGCGTCTGCTGGTTCGGGCAGCGGATGGATCCGCCCCCGCCGTCGCGAACGGTGCTCGTCGTCCCCCTCATGCCCGTGGCGATCGCGCTCCTCGCGCTCCTCGTCCTGTGGGCGTGGCGGCGGCTTCTCCGCAGTGCCGGCCGGCCGGCCAGACTCCTGGCCCTGGCCGACATCCTTTGGTTCGTCACGGCACTGCTCGTCAAGCAAGCGTGGGTCATGGCCCAGGCACCGCCGCTTCCGGGACAGCGCTCGCTCCTCCTCTGGGCCGCTCCCGTGTTCCTCCTGGCCCTCCTCGCCCTCGGACTCCCCCAGAAGGTCCGTCCCTGGATCCTCCTCGCCTTGGGAACGGCGGCCTCGCTCGTCTTCTGGGGCGACGTGGTGTTCATGCGGTACTTCCAGGGGCTCCCCTCGCTGGCCCTGATCGATGCCGCCGGCCAGACCGGCCAGGTCACCGAGAGCATCGCCGCGCTCCTCCGGAGGGGGGACCTCTGGCTGCTCGCCGACCTGATTCCGGCGGCGCTTCTCGCCCGGGCCGTCGCCCGGGTCCGGCCGGCCGGCCGGTGGCGGCTCGGGGCGGCGTTGCTCCTCGCCGTGGGCTCGGTCCCGTTCGCGCTGTGGACCGTTCATGCGGCGGTGGCCGCCACCGGCCGGGACGTCCAGCGGTTCAGCAGTCTCCAGCTCGCCCGGCGCATCGGGGTGACGGGGTACCACCTGGTCGATGCCTGGGGCGAGCTCCGCGAGGCGGTGTGGAGCGCCACGGTCTCCCGCGAACAGGTGGAGCGGGTCGCGGCGCTGCTCCAGGCCCGCAGACCGCTCCGCGAGGGACGGGGACCGCTGTTCGGTGCCGGGCGCGGGATGAACGTGGTGCTCCTCCAGGTCGAGTCACTCCAGGGGTTCATGATCGACCTCGACGTGGGCGGGCAGCCGGTGATGCCGACGCTCCGGCGACTCGCACGGGAGGGCGTCTCGTTCGAGCTGTGCACCGACCAGACCGCCTACGGACGGACCTCCGATGCCGAACTGCTGACCGAGACGTCGCTGCTCCCCGTGGCCCATGGGGCGACCTGCTTCCGCCACGGCGACGACCGGTTCGTCGCGCTGGCGCGGGTGCTCGGCCGGGAGGGGTACGCCACCCTGTCCGCCGTCCCGTTCCTCGGGCGGTTCTGGAACCGCCGGGTCACCCACCCCGCCTACGGCTTCGCCCGGAGCCTGTTCGCGCGGGACTTCGCCCCCGGACGGAAGATCGGCTGGGGGCTCGACGACCGCGACTTCCTGGCCCAGATGCTCGACCGGCTCCAGGCGCTGCCCCGCCCGTTCCTGGCGTACACGATCACCCTCTCGCTCCACCACCCGTTCGAGGGGTTCCCGAAGGACCTGGAGGAGCTCGACGTGGGCCGCTGGGAAGGCACGCCGTTCGGCGGGTACGTCCACGCCATGCACTTCTTCGACACGGCGTTGGCGGGGTTCCTGGAGGGGCTCCAGCAGCGTGGCCTCGACCGGGACACGATCCTCGTCGTCTGGGGTGACCATGACGCCGGCTTCGGGAGAAAGCCGGAGCTCGCCACGGTGGTGGGGTTCCCGGACACCGAGCTCGGATGGACGCTCCAGGACAGGGTACCGCTGGTCGTCCACGTCCCCGGTGCATCGGCGCCTCACGGAGTGATCGTCCATTCGCCGGTCGGACTGTGGGACGTTCCCCCCACCGTCGCCGCCCTGGTGGGCATCGACCCGGGGCCGTTGCCGTGGCTGGGCCGGAACCTGGCGGTCGGGGCGGGCGAAGGACCCGTTGTCCGGCAACACGGCGGCTGGATCGACGCCCGGCTCCTCTGGACCGGTACGGCAAGCGGACGGTGCTTCGAGTGGCGAACCGGCCGGTCGCTCCCGGCAGAGGCCTGCGCCGAGAGCACGGAGCGTGCCCGCCGGATCGTGGCGGCGAGCGACCTGATCCTGAGAGCCGATCTCCAGCAGCGGCTCGAGACCATCCTGGAGGGCGGGGAACGGTGAAGGGCCGGTTCCGATGGCTCTGCCTGCTCCCGGAGGCCTCTGCCGTTGCGGGGATCCTGACGACCGTCGCGGCCGCCGCCCTCGTGGCGTGGAGCCGGTTCGCCCTCCTCGCGTCGGGGCCGTGGGAGTGGGACGAGACGCTGTTCGCCCGGGGGCTGATGCGGTTCGAGCTCGCGGCCCACTTTCCCCATCCGCCGGGGTTCCCCGGCTGGATGGCGATCGGGCACCTGATGCGTCCGTTCGTCCGCGAACCCCTGACCGGCCTCCAGCTGGCCTCGGCCCTGCTCTCGGTGGCCTCGCTGTGGCCTCTCGTGGCGCTCGGCCGGCGGGTCGCCCCCCCGATCGTGGCGCTCGTGGGGGCCCTGCTCGTCCTGCTCGCTCCGGGGCCGTGGCTCCACGCCGTCAGGGGGTTCAGCTCGACCCCGGCGGCGTTCTTCCTCCTGCTGGCCGCGGCGGGGCTGACGGTGGAGCAGGACAGGCTGCGGCCCACGGCCGTGACGCTGGCCATCGCCGCCGGAGTGCTCGTCAGGCCGCAGCTCCTTCCCGTGGGAGCGATCCTCTGGCTCGCGCTGGCAGACAGGGTCCGCTCGCCGCGGCGTCTCGCGCCCGGCGTGCTCCTATCCGTTGCCGCCGGCGTCCTCTCCCTCGTCCTGATGGCCCGGGCCGAGGGGGGGTGGGATCTTCTCTCACTGGCGTTTGCC
Organism: Thermoanaerobaculia bacterium; assembly: GCA_027067575.1. Classification (GTDB taxonomy): domain Bacteria; phylum Acidobacteriota; class Thermoanaerobaculia; order Thermoanaerobaculales; family Sulfomarinibacteraceae; genus JAMOVQ01. The sequence continues at coordinate 48,207 of JAMOVQ010000141.1, forward strand.
GACCACGCCACCCGGCACTTCTCGAGGCTTGCCCACAACGCCGCCGGCATCGCCGACCTCGGGCTCGTGGTCTCCCTTGGTGGACCGGCCGGGTTCCTCCCCATCGCCGTCCTCGCAGGACTCGGACTGCTGGCGTGGGGCCGGCGACGGAGCCGGGAGGAGGGGGCCACGGCGATCCTCGTCGTCCTCGCCCTGCTCGCCGAGGTGCTGCTGCTCCAGAACCGGACCTACCCCCGGTACGCCGTACCGCTCGTCCTCGCCATGGGACCGCTCGCCGCCGGGGGCGCCGTGGCCGTGGCGCCGCCGGCGATCGCCGCCGCCGCGCTCGCGGGGCTCGCGGCATGGCAGGCCGCCACCGCATGGCCCCCCGTGGTGGAGCAGCACTCGACCCGGTTGCCGGGATGGAACGCCGTGGTCGTGGGGCTGGACATCGCACGGCGGCACCACACGGACGTCGTGGTGGAAGCCGGGCTGTACCCGTTCGCATCGTACCGGCTGTTCCTCATGGGGGGAGGCCGGGAGCCGGAACGCCCGCGCCTCGTCCTCTCGCCGTGGGCTCCCGAGCCCTGGGAGGGCATCGAACAGCCGTACGTCGTCGTCACCGACACGCCCCGGCGGTACCTCCCCCCCATCGTCCGGGGAACGCTGCGGTTCGGCGGGGTCTCCGACGCCCTGCTCCCGCTGACCCAGCGGCGGTTCCTCGAGGCCGAGGTGCTCGTGGCGCCGCCCTTGCCAGTGGGGACCTGGTGGCCCGTGGAGACGGACCGGAGCGGAAGGCCGTTCATGTGGGGCTCCACCGACGCCGCGCTCGTCGTGTCCCCCCTCCCGGAGGGAACCTGGTTGCGGCTGCGGCTCCTTCCGGCACACGGGCCGGCCCCGCTCCACGTCACCGTGGACGGCGAGCCGTTGCTGACCGTGAACGGTGAGGGCGGCTGGCGAACGGTCGTGGTTCCCGCGGATCGACTGTCCGGCCCTGCTCCCCACCGGATCGCCTTCCCGCGCCGGGAGGCGTACCCACCGGGGCGGTCGGACCGCCGGCCGCTCTCGGTCCGCGTCCAGGGCGTCGAAGCGCTGGGTCCCCGAGTTCCGTGGTCGGCTGCGGTCTGGGACGTTCGGGAGCGGGAACGGATCGGGATCGAGCTCGAGGGCCGTCATGCCCCGGAGCGGTTCGGGACGGCTGGGATGGGGATCTGGCTGACGCCCCACGCGACCCTGACGGTGCCCGCGGCGGAAGGTAGGCTCCGGCTGACCCTGTTCGCACCGCGCCCCGTGGGATCGGGCACCACGGTGCGGGCCGGGGACACGGTGGTGTTCGGTCCGGCGGACCTGCCAGCCGAGCCCACCACTGTCGAGATCCCCGTCCACGCCGACGGGAACGGCCGGGCGGAGATCGTGATCGACAGCGTTCCATACTGTCCGGCGGAGGCCGGCGACGGCACCGACCGCCGCCGCCTGGGCGTGGTCCTGACGGCGGTGGCGTTCGAACCGGACCGTGACGACCGCTGGCCGTGGGCCTGGTGAGGCGCCGGTGCTCCCCACGGCGGCCGGACGGCGGTTTGCCTTTCCGGCGGGCGTGAGGTCACGGAAACACCCCCCGCCGGGGCGGGGGGCGGTGGTTCCGGACGGCCGGGGAGCGATCAGCTCTGCTTCTGGGCCTTGAGGACGCACATGGCGGCCATGTTGACGATGTCGCCCACGTCCACACCGCGTTGGAGCACATGCACCGGCGCACCGATCCCGGCCAGGATCGGGCCGATCGCCTCCACGGTGGTATTGAGCCGCCACAGCAGCTTGTAGACGATGTTGGCCGACTCGAGGTCCGGGCAGACGAGGACGTTGGCGTCCCCCTTGATCCGGGAGAACGGGTATGCTTCCTCGGCGAGTTCCCGCTCCACGGCGATGTCCGCCTGCATCTCGCCCTCGATGATCATCCCGGGCCACCGGTTCCGTGCGATCTCCACGGCACGCCGGACCTTCTCGGACCGCTGATCCACGTTGGAGCCGAAGCTCGAGTAGGAGAGCATGGCGATCCGGGGATCGACCCCGAAGTAGGTCTGGGCGACGTACCCGGCCATCCAGGCGATCTCGGCCAGCTCCTCGGCGTTGGGGTCCTCGTTGACCGTGGTATCGGCGATGAACAGCATCCGGTCCTCGAACAGCAACAGGTAAACGCCGCACACCCGGCTGACACCCTCACGGGTCTGGTGGATCTGGAGCGCCGGGCGGATTGTATCGGGGTAGTACATGGTCAGTCCGGAGATCAGACCGTCGGCGTCGCCCTCGCGGACCATCATGTTGCCGAAGTACACGGGATCCCGGAGCAACTTCCGGGCGCCGTGGAGCGTGACACCCTTGCGCCAGCGTAGCTCGTGGAGGCGCTTCGCGTACTCCTCGGCACGGGGATGCTTCGTCGGGTCCACGATCTCGATGGACTCGGAAGGAATCTCGTGCTCCGTCACGAGGGTGCGAACGCGCTCCTCATCGCCCAGGAGGATCGGCGTGCAGATTCCCTCCTCCACGAGGATCTTCGCCGCACGGACGATCTTGACGGCTTCGCCCTCGGGGAAAACGATCCGCTTCGGCGCGGACTTCGCCTGGTCGAACACTACGTGCATCACCTGCCGGGTGCGGGACAGCCGGGTCTCCAGCTCCCGGACGTACTCCTCGCGGGAGGCGTACGGCTTGCGGGCGACACCGGTCCGGATCGCCGCCTCGGCCACGGCGGGCGCCTCCCACAGGAGCACGCGGTAGTCGAACGGCTTGGGGATCAGGTACTCGCGGCCGAACTTGATCGGCTTGCCGCCGTAGGCGCGGATGACGGAATCGGGCACATCCTCCTTGGCAAGGTCGGCCAGGGCGTGGGCGGCGGCCAGCTTCATCTCCTCGTTGATCTCCGAGGCGGCCACGTCCAGCGCGCCGCGGAAGATGAACGGGAACCCGAGCACGTTGTTGACCTGGTTGGGGTAGTCGGACCGGCCGGTGGCCATGACGACGTCGGGCCTCGCCTCCAGCGCGTCCTCGTACGTGATCTCGGGGTCCGGGTTCGCCATGGCGAAGATGATCGGGTTCTCCGCCATGGACTTGACCATCTCCTTGGTGACGAGCCCCGCCACCGAGACGCCGGCAAAGACGTCGGCGCCCCGCATGGCGTCTTCCAGTGTCCGGGCGTCGGTCTCCACGGCGAACCGCTCCTTGTACGGGTTCATCCCCTCGGTGCGGCCCTTGTAGATGACCCCCTTGGAGTCCACGAGGAGCAGGTTCTCCGGCCTGACGCCCAGGGAGATGTAGAACGACGCACAGGCGATCCCCGCCGCACCGGCGCCGGAGAACACGACCTTGACCTCCTCGATCCGCTTGCCCACGACCTCCAGGGCGTTGAGCAGCGCGGCGCCCGAGATGATCGCCGTACCGTGCTGGTCGTCGTGGAACACCGGGATGCTCGTGGTCTTCTTGAGCTCCTCCTCGATGTAGAAGCACTCGGGCGCCTTGATGTCCTCGAGGTTGATCCCACCGACGGTGGGCTCGAGCATCTGGCAAAACCGGACGATCTCGTTGGGATCGTGGGAGTCCACCTCGATGTCGAAGACGTCGATGTCGGCGAACCGCTTGAACAGGACGCCCTTGCCCTCCATCACCGGCTTGCCCGCCAGGGCGCCGATGTCGCCGAGGCCGAGGACGGCAGTGCCGTTGGAGACCACGGCCACGAGGTTGCCCTTGTTCGTGTATTCGTAGGCGAGCTCCGGGTTCTTCTCGATCTCCAGGCAGGGATGAGCGACGCCCGGCGTGTACGCCAGCGAGAGATCCCGCTGGGTCAGGCACGGCTTGGTGGCGACGACCGCCAGCTTGCCGTGCCGCTTTCCAGTGTGGTAGGCGAGCGCTTCCTCACGGGTGACCTTCTTCATCGGATCCTCCTCGGCAGACCCGGCGCACACGGCGCCGCAGGCTCGGGCGGCCGGGCCGTTCTCTGGTGCTGATACGGAAACCTCCTCCTTGCGGAAGGGCATGAGAAACGTTTCACAAGCGGAAGATACCCCCCAACCCGGGCCCCGTCAACCGGCACGCTCCCGGTGGCGTTCCAGGGCCAGTTCCAGCAGCCGTTCCACCAGCGCGGCGTACGGCAGCCCACTGGCCTCCCACAACTTCGGAAACATCGAGATCGGCGTGAACCCGGGGATCGTGTTGACCTCGTTGACGAGGTACCGTCCCGTTCCCCGTTCGAGGAACAGGTCGACCCGGGCCATACCCTCGCACCCCAGGCTCCGGTACGCCGCCACCGCGAGCGTCTCCGCTCGCTCCCGCTCCTCGTGATCCAGCGGCGCCGGGACGAGCAGGCGGCAGGCGTCGTCCAGATACTTGTCCGCGTAGTCGTAGAACGCGTGGCCGGGGACCACCTCCCCCGGGACCGCGGCCCGCGGCTCATGGTTCCCGATGACGGGGACCTCGATCTCCTGCGCATCGACCCCCCTCTCCACCACAACGAGGGTGTCGTGCCGGAACGCCTCCTCCAGCGCCGCGACCACCCCGTCCGGCGTCTCGACCTTCGAGATCCCAACGGAGGAGCCGAGCCGTGCGGGCTTGACGAACAGGGGGAACCCGAGCCCCGTGCAGGCGCCGGCGACGGTCCCGGAGCCGGCCCGGAACTCGTGCCGGGAGAGCTCGATCCAGTCCGGGGTGTCGAGTCCGGCGGCGGCGAGGAGCCGCTTGGTCAGCGCCTTGTCCATGCAGACCGCCGAGGCGGCCACCCCGCACCCGACGTAGGGAACGCCCAAGGTCTCCAGCAGGCCCTGGATCGTGCCGTCCTCGCCGTACGGGCCATGGAGCACGGGGAAGGCCACGTCGAGCTGCCCCCCGAGCAACGACGGGGCGAGCCGATCCATCCCCTCGAAAGGGACCACCGAGTCGGTCCGGTCCCCCGAACGATCGAGGACCTCTGCCGACACCTCGGCCCCGGCCCACAGGCCCCGCCGGTCGATGGCCATCGGAACGACGTCGTGGCTGCGCTCCTCAAGGGCGTTCCGGACCGCCCGCGCCGAGACGATGCTGACCTCGTGCTCGCCGGAGCGCCCGCCGAAGATCAACCCGACGCGCATCTCAGTCGATGGTCTTGCCGACCCCGAACAGCGTCCCGATCAGCGTCCGCACCGCGCGGGGATCCTTCTGTTCGAGGATCTTCTCGACCTCCCCGCGGTCGAAGAACATCCCGCCGCAGGAAAAGCAGTGGTCCACCTGGACGCCCCGGAACTCGACCTCCTCGAGCTCCATGCCGCACTTGGGACAGCGCATCCAGTGGGTCTGCTTGAGACGCTGACGTTCCCTTTCCTCCATCGCCTTCTTCGCGGCCTCGCACGCGGCGAGCCGCCGTTCAGCCTCCTGCTTGAGGAAGTACGCCTCCTCCTTCTCGCTCGGTGTCCATTCCGCCATGGTGCCTCCCTGCGGCGATTGTACCGGAGCCCGGGTGCGCTACCATCGGGGGGTGGCACGTGTCAGGACGGGACTGGTCCGGCTCCTGGAGCACCCGGAGCTGATCGGCGGGCGGCGCTGGGCGCTGCTCGCCAACCAGGCGGCGGTGACGCCGGGGCTCGTCCCTGCGCGCGAGGCGCTGCTCGCGACGGGGTGCGGGCCGCTGGTGCGGCTGTTCGCGCCGGAGCACGGCCTCGACGGTGTGGCCCAGGACATGGAGGCGGTGGGCGACGAGATCGACCCGCTGACCGGCGTCCCGGTCATCTCGCTCTACGGTGACTCCGAGGAGACGCTGGTCCCCTCCGAGGAGGACCTGGAGGACGTCGACGTGCTCGTAGTGGACCTGCCGGACATCGGTGCCCGGCACTACACCTTCGCCGCGACCATGGTGCTCGCCATGGACCCCTGCCTGGCGGTGGGGACCGAGATGATCGTGCTCGACCGGCCGAACCCGATCACGGGAGGGCACCGGGAGGGTGGTCTCGTGCACGATGGGTTCCGGTCGTTCGTCTCCCTGCTCAACATGCCGGTCCGCCACGGCCTGACCCTGGGCGAGCTGGCTCTGGCCTGGCACGGGACGCACTGCCCCGCCCTCCACATGACGGTGGTCCGGTGCGAGGGGTGGCGGCGGAACCAGTGGTGGGACGAGACGGGCCTCCCGTGGGTCCCGCCGAGCCCGAACATGCCGACCCCCGAGACGGCGCTCCTCTACCCGGGGCTCTGCCTCGTGGAGGCGACCACCCTCTCGGAGGGCCGCGGGACGACGCGGCCGTTCCACCTCGTGGGCGCCCCGGGAATCGACCCGTTCGAGCTCGCGGGAGTCCTGCGGCGCCTGGACCTGCCGGGGCTGGGGTTCCGTCCTGCGCGGTTTCGCCCGGAGTTCGGCAAGCACGCCGGCGCCGTCTGCGGCGGCGTGGAGATCCACGTACTCGACCGGGAGGCCGTCCGGCCCGTGGAGGCTGGGGTCCTGCTGCTCGCCACGATCCGGGAACGGTTCCCCGGCGCGTTCGGCTGGCGGCCCGATCCGTACGAGTTCGTCACCGACGTGCCCGCCATCGACCTCCTGACGGGGTCGGACGCCGTGCGCCGGGTCCTCGATGGGGACGGGCTGCTCGAGCCGGTCCTGGAGGGGTGGCGGCGCGAGGTGGCCTCGTTCGAGGCCACCCTGGGGACGCTGCTGTACCGCTAAGCCTGGAGGACGGCGACCCGTGCGGGGACGGCGCGGCGCACGGGGCGGCGCCACCGGGAGGTGGGTGGGCGGCGTGCCCCGCCGGTCCGCGACCGGTCCCCGCCGGGATCAGTCGAACTGGTTGCGCAGGATCGCCGGGACCTCGTACTCCCCGGTGACGTTGATCCCGTACTCGCTGTTGGGACCACCGGGCAGCCCGAACGCCCTGCGGGGTGTCCGTTCGGGTTCGGTCCTCTGCTGCACGGCGGATCGTTCCAGCCCTTCCTCGAGTCCCTCGCCCCTGCGGAACCCCGTTGCGATCACCGTCACCTGGATCGCGTCGCCGAGCGACGGGTCCACCACGGCACCGAACAGGATCGTTGCGTCGGGGTGGGCCCCCTCGGTGATGATCTCGGCAGCCTCGTTGATCTCGTTGAGCGTGACCTCTTCCCCACCCGTGATGTTCATCAGGATCCCGCGGGCACCGGCGAGGCTCGTCTCCTCGAGCAGCGGCGACGCCACGGCCTGCTGGGCGGCCTCCACGGCGCGGTGCTCGCCCGAGGCGGTTCCGATCCCCATGATGGCGTGGCCCATCCCCTGCATCACCGTGCGGACATCGGCGAAGTCACGGTTGATCAGCCCCGGCTTCGTGATGATGTCGGCGATCCCCTGCACGGCCTGCCGGAGAACGTCGTCGGCGATCCGCATCGCCTCGGGGAACGAGGTGGTGCGCTCGACGAACTTGAGCAACCGGTCGTTGGGGATGGTGATCAGCGTGTCCACGGCCCCGGAGAGGGCGCGGATCCCTTCCTCGGCCACCGCCATCCGGCGGGACCCCTCGAAGGTGAACGGCTTGGTGACCACGGCGACGGTCAGCGCCCCGACGTCCGCCGCGAGCTGGGCGATCACCGGCGCGGCGCCGGTACCCGTGCCACCGCCCATACCGCAGGCGATGAACACCATGTCGGCGCCCTCCACGAGGTCCACGATCCGCTCCGTGTCCTCGGCGGCCGCCTTCTGGCCGACCTCGGGGTTGGCCCCCGCGCCGAGGCCCCGGGTCAGCTTGGGACCGAGCTGGAGCTTGATCGGCGCCTTGCTCTGGGACAGCGCCTGGGCGTCGGTGTTGGCCGCGATGAACTCAACACCCTCGAGGCCGGCCTCGATCATCCGGTTGACCGAGTTGCAGCCACCGCCCCCCACGCCGATCACCTTGATGATCGCCGGGGAGCGCGCCTCGTCGAGCTGGATGCTCGGCCCCTCCTGCGGGACCGCTCCGGTGTCCGGGGACCTCTCGTCCCCCATGTCCATGATCGGGTCGTCGAGTCTGATGTTCACGATCCACCTCCCATTTCGAAGATCTCACCAAACGTTCTGCGGAGCCATGCCAGCAATCTGCCGGACACGTTCTCCGGTTCCTTCCTTCGTGTTGCACCCCGCTCCGCGTGAAGCCGGATCAGGCCACACGCCACGGCCCACGCCTCGCTGTTCACCGGATCTGCAAGCTCCTGGAGGTTGCGCGGCCGGCCGCGCCGGGCCCGGTGCCCCAGGATCCCCTCCGCCATGTCCGCGAGACCGTCCAGGAGCGCCCCCGCCCCGGTGAGCACGATCCCGGCGCGGGGGACGTTCTCCAGCTGGAACTCCACCAGCGGCCGGTGGATCGCCACCAGCAGCTCCTTCGCCCGGGCCTCGAGGATCTCGGTCACGTACCCTGCGGGATAGACGCGGTTGGCCTCGCCACCCAGCGGCGGCGCCTCCACGGCAGCGTCCGGATTCTCGCGGCCCGTCTCCATGCCGACCCGCCGCTTGATCTCCTCCGCCGACCGGCTCGGGGTCCGGAGGATCGCCGCGAGATCGTTCGTGAAGTTGCGGCCACCGAGCGGGATGCAACCCGCCGCCACGACGGCCCCCTCCTGGAAGACGGTCCACTCGGTGGTCCCCAGCCCGATGTCGATCAGGAGACAGCCGAGCTCGAGCTCGTCGGGGGTCAGCACCGCGGCGGCAGCGGCCAGCGGCTCGAAGTAGACGGCCTCCACCTCGATGCCGGCGGCGTACACGGCCTCGGTGACCGAGTCCCAGTGCGTCCGGTGGGTGTGCAGGACGTATGCCTCCGCCTGGAGCTCCCGCGCGGGGAGCCCGATGGGCTCCCGAATCCCACCCTGCCCGTCCACCGCAAACCCCATGGGGATGACGTCGAGCACGGTGTAGTCCGCCGGTCTCCTGAACAGCTTGCACCGCTCGAGGACCGCATCACGGTCGGAACGGGCCACCCGCCCGTCGGCGCCCTCGACGATGACCGCAGCGTTGACGCGCCAGCCGACGATGGACGGTCCACCGAGCCCGACGATCGCGCGTTCCACGGGGACGGAAGCCATGGCCTCCGCCTCCTCCGCGGCGGTCCGGATCGCATCGGTCACCGCCTCCATCTCGGCCACCACACCCTTGGGTGCTCCCGCGTGGGTGGCCTGGCCGCTCCCCAGGACCCGCAGCCCGTCGGGAACCGGCACGCCCACCACGACGCGGACCGCCTCCGAGCCGACGTCGATGCCGACGAGGGGGGTGGGCTCGGTCATGATCCCACCTCCTTCTCCGGCCCAACCACCACACGGTCCGGGGCCGCCACGTCGAGGAACGTCACACCGGGCCGCGGCGAAACGATCCGGCGGGCCGCGGTCTCGGAGGGCGAGCCCTCCAGCGCCGCGAGAACGCGAACAGTCCGGGAACCGCTCTCCGTCCACGCCTCGATCTCGCCGGGCAGGACGATGCGAAGCCGGGTCACCGGGCCGAGCCCGAGCCGCTCCAGACGGTCTCCTGCTTCCAGCACCCGGCGGACCGTCGCCACGTCGCCGCGGGGCGGTTCGATGACCGGCGCGACCGGTTCATCCAGTCTGGGGCCTGCGGTGCCGTCCTCGCACAGACCGTGCCACCCCACTCCAGTCCGCACCGACCCCGCCACGGTGCAGACGTCCCACCGGACGTCCACCGTCCCATCGAGCCCGCGGCGGATCTCAACGTCCTTCATCCCGGGCCACGCCTCCACCTGGTGCCGGATCCAGCCGAGATCGAGCCACAGGAGCGGGAACCCCTCCAACGAGGTCAGGTTGCGCTGGAGCGTGGCCGGGGTGTTCCCAGGAAGCCGGACCGAGCGGACGGTCCACCGTGGCAGGAGCGTTGTCAGCACGAGGAGGACCAGCACCGCCGGGACCACTGCTCCGCTGCGCCGCCGGCGGGTGCGCGGCCTGCGGACCGATTCGGGGAACGGGGGACGGGACGGCATCATGCGGCACCTCCCAGCCACCGTTCTCCCACCGTCCGGACGGGGCCGGCGCCCAACGTCAGCAGGAGATCGCCTGGGCCGAGGATATCCTCCGCGGCTTCCACCGCCCCGGCGTACGACGACGCCATCACGGGGGCCGGCCCGCCGGCGGTCTGGACGGCCCGGGCGACGAGCCCGGAATCCACCCCCGGCCTCGGGGCTTCCCGCGCCGGGTAGACGGGGAGCAGCACGAGGCGATGGACGCCAGCAAGGGCGGTACCGAACCCGCCGGCGAACGCCTCGGTCCTCGAGTACAGGTGGGGCTCGAACACGGCGACGAGCCGCCGGCCGGGCCACGCCTGCCGGACGGCCTCCAGCGTCGCGGCGATCTCCGTCGGGTGGTGGGCGTAGTCGTCGAGCACGAGCACGCCATCCCGCTCGCCGAGCCGCTCGAGCCGGCGCTCGACGCCGGGGAACCGCGGGAGCGCCCGGGCCACGTCCCCGGGCTCCGCGCCCGCCTCGAGCGCCGCGGCGGTGGCCGCGAGCGCGTTGACGACGTTGTGCCGGCCGGGCAGCGGGAGGGTGGTCTCCAACAGCGGGCGGTCCCCGAGAACGATGCCGAACCGCCACCCGCCTTCCACGGCCTCCAGCTCCACGGCCCGGAGCGCCGCGCCGGCCGAGAGGCCGTAGGCGAGAACCGGACGTTCCGCCCGCCGGGCCACTGCCGCGGCGCCGGGGTCGTCCGCGCAGGCGATCACCCGGCCCCAGAACGGGACGCGGGACGCCAGCTCGCTGAACGCATCGAGAAGCGCCGCTTCCGTTCCGTACACGTCCAGGTGCTCGGCTTCGACGTTGGTGATCACGACCCATGCAGGGTGAAGCGCGAGAAAGGTGCGGGCGTACTCGTCGGCCTCACAGACCAGGACGTCGCCGCGGCCTGTGGCCGCATGGCCGTGGAGGAACAGGGCACGCCCCCCAAGGATCGCTGCGGGATCCAGGCCAGCTTCCCGGAGGAGGAACGTCGTCATCGCCGCCGTGGTGGTCTTGCCGTGGGTCCCCGCCACGGCGAGGCCGTACCGGCCGCGCATCGCCTCGGCCAGCAGCTCGCCGCGGGAGACCACGGGCACCCCGCGCCGCAGGGCCTCGGCCACCTCCGGTTCGTCCTCCGGGACGGCCGCCGAGACCGCCAGTGCGTCCACACCGTCCAGGTGCGACGGCGCGTGGCCCAGGAGCACCCTGGCGCCGAGCTCGACGAGCCACTCGGTCCGTGCCGAGGCCTCCAGGTCGCACCCGGAGACCTCGAGCCCCGACGCCAGTCCGAGCTCGGCCAGGGCGCACATCCCGGCGCCGCCGATCCCCATAAGGTGGAGTCTCCGGAACCGGCCCAGCCTCATGGCACACCCCCGACGTCCAGGAGACGGCGGGCGATCCGCCGGGCCGCCCCGGGCAGGGCCAACGATCGCGCGTGGGTGGACATGGTGGCCAGGGCAGCGGGATCGGCCAGCAGCGCATCGAGCTCGCGGGCGACGCGGGCGACGCTCGCCTCGGCCTCGGTCAGTACCCGCGCACCGCCAGCGTGTTCGAGGGAACGCGCGTTGTGCTCCTGGTGGTTCCCCGCGGCGGCGGCGAACGGGATCAGCAGGGAGGGGCGCCCGGCCGCCGCGAGCTCGGAGACGGTCAGCGCGCCGGCGCGGGCGACCACGAGGTCCGCATCCTCCAGCGCCTTCCACGGTTCGGGCAGGAACGCCGCCACCTCGGCCTCGAGCCCGAGGTCACGGTACGCCGTCCGGACAACCTCCTCCCACCGCACACCGGCCTGGTGGCGGATCGAGAGGGGCCGTCCCCCGCGGACGACCTCGGCCAGCGCCCGCGGAACGGTCCGGTTGAGAAAGAGCGAGCCCTGGCTCCCACCGAGCACGAGCACCGTGTGGGGGTCGTGAGGAACCATCGGTCCCACCTGGAAGAACTCGGCCCGGACGGGGTTCCCGCTCCACTCCGCCGGAAGGGAAGGGAACGCCGCGACAGCCTTCTCGAACCCGCAGCAGATCAGGTCGGCCCACGGTGCCAGGGAGCGGTTCGTCCAGCCCGGGACCGCGTTCTGTTCCTGAAGCACCCACGGCACCCCGAGCATCCCGGCGGCCAGGACGCCCGCGGCGGAGGCGTACCCCCCGACGCCGAGCACGGCCGCGGGTTGCTCCCGCAGGACGAGCCGGACGGCCGAGGCCACAGCGGAGGGGAGCGCCGTGGCCGCCCGGACGGCGGCGGCGGTCCCCCGTCCGCGAACCCCCTCGATCTCCACCAGCGTCAGCGGGATCTTCCGGCCGCGGACGATCTTCCCTTCCAGGCCGCGGCGGGCGCCGAGCCAGTGGACCGCCACGCCCATGGCGGCCAGCTCGTCCGCGACGGCGAGGCCGGGGAAGATGTGGCCCCCCGTGCCCCCGCCGGCGATCAGCACCGTCCGGCTCATGCCCGCACCTCCTTCGACAGGTTGAGCAGGAGCCCAATCGCCGTCAGGGAGATCACCATCTCGGTCTTGCCGTAGCTGACGAGCGGGAACGGGATCCCCTTCGGCGGCAGGAGCCCGAGGCACACCCCGACGTGGATCAGCGCCTGGAGGGCGAACGCCACGGTCAGTCCGTAGGCGAGGAGGGCGCGGGAGGGCTGCGGCAGGGCGACGGCGATCCGGAACCCCCGCCACACGATCACCGCAGCCAGTCCGATGAGAACGGCCCCCCCCCGCAGGCCGAGCTCCTCGCCCGCGATGGCGAAGACGAAGTCGGTGTGGGGCTCGGGGAGGAAGAACAGCTTCTGGAGGCCGGCGCCGTACCCACGGCCCACGACGCCGCCGGAACCCAGGGCGATCAGGCTCTGCCGTGTCTGCCATGCGGCACCGTCCCATGCGGCTTCCGGATGGAGGAACGCCGTCACGCGCGCCCGCCGGTACGGCGAGAGGGCGATGGCCATGACGATCACGAGGAGTCCCACCACAGTCGGGACGGCCAGCAGCCGCACGGGCGCGCCGGCGACGAACGTCATGGCGGCGAACACCGTGGCGATGACGAAGGCGGATCCGAGGTCCGGCGCACCGAGCACGAGTCCCGTTGCGGCCACGGCGCTCGAGGCCAGGAGGAGCGCCCTTCTCCCGAGCCACCCCTCGTCGGCGATCCGCGGGAGGCACGCCGCGGCGAGCACGATCAGGGCCAGCCGCAGGAGCACCGAGGGCTGGACGGAGACGATGCCGAGGTTTGCCCAGCGGTGGGCGTGGGCCACCGGCGGCTGGAGGTACGCGACGAGCTGGAGGGCGGCGGCACCGCCCAACGCGGCCCAGCCCGTGGCGGGCCGCAGCAGGAGCCGCAGCCGAAGGTGCATGGCGGCCACCATGAACAGCAGCCCGGCGGCGACGGCCATCAGCTGCCACTGGATGAAGTACGCCGGCGCACGGTGGTACCGCTGGGAGGCGATGACCCACGAGGCAGAACCCATGGCTGCCAGGCCCACGGCGACCTGGATGCCCACGGCACCGATCAGGATCCGGTCGTACCGGTGCTTCAGCGGCACGGCACCACCTCCTCTCCGGCCGCCAGCTCCCGGAACGCGTCGCCCCGCGCCGCGTAGTCTTCGAACTGGTCGAAGGAGGCGCAGGCCGGGGCCAGCAGCACCGTCTCGCCGGCGCGCGCGGCCGCCCGGGCCCTGCGGACGGCCTCCGGGAGCGTCCCGCACCGTTCGATCGGCGCGGCGTCGCCCAGAGCCGCGGCGATGGTCTCCGCATCCCGGCCGATCAGGTAGACCCGGGCCGCCGCCCTGCGGACGGCGGGCGCGAGGACCGTGAAGTCCTGCCCCTTCGCCAGTCCGCCCAGGATCAGGTGAACCGAGCGGGGCGGGTACCCCTCCAGCCCCGCGAGGGTCGCGCCCACGTTGGTCGCCTTGCTGTCGTCGACCCACCGGACGCCGCCGGACTCGACCACGACGCGGTGGCGGTGGGGCAGCCCCTCGAACCGGGCGAGCGCCTCCCGTGCGGCGTCGCGATCCGCGCCGGCAGCGAGCGCCGCCAGGGTGGCGGCCAGGGCGTTGGCGGCGTTGTGGCGGCCCGCGACGCCGAGGCCGGAGGCCGGCATCAGCGGCTCGCCGTCCACGACGAGCTCGTCATCCCGGAGGGCGCCGTCGGCATCGTTCAGAAGGGAGAAGAACCGCTTCCGGGCCGCCGTGGGGGCGGCCGCCGAGAGGGGGTCGTCCCGGTTAAGCACGGCGGTGTCGCCGGGGTCCTGGAACGCCAGCAGCCGGTACTTTGCCGCGGCGTAGGCCTCCATGTCCGGGTGGCGCTCCAGGTGGTCCTGGCTGAGGTTCAGCAACACGGCCACCGCGGGGCGCATCGCGGTCAGCGCCTCGGCCTGGAAGCTCGAGACTTCGAGCACCCACGCGTCCCACCCGCCGGAGAGCACGAGCTCCGAGGCGGGGGGGCCGAGGTTGCCGCCAGCCGCCGTGTCGATCCCGGAGGCGGCGAGGATCGCCGCCGTCATGCTCGTCACGGTGCTCTTTCCGTTGGAGCCCGTGACCGCCACGAGGAGGGCGTCCGGACGGTGGCGCCAGGCGAGCTCGATTTCGGTCACGACGGCGATCCCGCGCCGCCGCGCCTCGAGGAGGATCGGCGCGTCACTGGGCACGCCGGGGCTCGTCACCACGAGCCCGGTGCTGTCCAGCAGACCGGCCGGGTGACCACCGAGGGCGGTCCGAATGCCGGGCGGGAGTGCCTCCAGCACGCCGGCCAGCTCGGCCTCCGTGCGGCGGTCCGTCACCGTCACCGCGCTCCCGCTGTCCGCTAGGAGGCGTGCCGCGGCGAGCCCCGAGGCTCCGAGGCCGATGACGAGCGCGGAGGTGGGCCGTTTCCTCATGGGCGTCACCGGATCTTGAGCGTGGCGAGTCCCGCCAGCGCGAAGATGATCGAGAGGATCCAGAACCGGACGACGACCTGGGTCTCCGTCCAGCCGGCCAGCTCGAAGTGGTGGTGGATCGGGGCCATGCGGAACACCCGCTTACCCCGGAGCTTGAAGCTTGCGACCTGGATCATCACGGAGAGCGCCTCCATGACGAACAGGCCGCCGACGATGACGAGGAGCAGCTCCTGCTTCGCCACCACGGCGACGATCCCGATCGCCCCGCCCAGCGCCAGCGAGCCCACGTCGCCCATGAACACCGCGGCGGGGTGGCAGTTGAACCAGAGGAAACCCAGCGCCGCCCCGCCCACCGCACCGGTGAACACGGTCACCTCGCCCGCCCCGGAGACGGGGACGAGCCGCAGGTAGGCGGCCAGCAGCGAGTGGCCCGCCACGTAGACGAAGACGGTGTAGGTCGCTGCGGCGACGCCGATGGCGCCGATGGCCAGGCCGTCGAGCCCGTCGGTCAGGTTGACGGCGTTGGAGGCTCCGAGCAGCACGAGCATGACGAACGGCAGGTACAGCGCGCCGAGGGGCAGGAGCACGTCCTTGAAGAACGGGAACGCCAGCGCCCCCGCGTGGGGGGCGGGCGACGCGATGGACCGGACGGCCACGGCGGCCGCCAGGCCGACCACGCCCTGCAGGAGCAGCTTCTGGCGGCTCGTCAGCCCCAGGTTGTGGCGGCGGCGGACCTTGAGAAAATCGTCGGCGAACCCGATGGCCGCGAACGCCAGCGTCACGGCGAGCACGGTCAGGACGTACCCGTTGGTCAGGTCCGCCCACAGCACGGTGGCCGCGGTGAAGCTGCCGACGATCAGCAGGCCGCCCATGGTCGGCGTGCCGGCCTTGGCCTGGTGGTGCTCCGGACCCTCCTCCCGGATCGATTGGCGGACCTGGAGCGCGGCGAGGCGCCGGATCACCCACGGCCCCAGGGCGAGGCAGAGGAACAGCGCCGTGGCCACGGCGAGCCCCGTCCGCACGGTGATGTACCGGAAGACGTTGAACGGCGTCCAGAGGTCGCGCAGCGGATAGAGGAGCCAGTACAGCATCAGCCGTCCCCCTCCCCGCCGGCCAGCCCGGCCACCACGGCGTCGAGCCCGATCCCCCGGGACCCCTTGACGAGCACCACGTCGCCCGGCTCCAGCAGCCCCCGAAGCCGTTCCAGCGCGGCGGCGGCGTCGGACAGGTGCTCCACCCGGGCGAGCCCCGCCCGGCGGGCGGCCCGGGCCATCTCCTCCGCGGGGGCGCCCCCCACGGCGAGGAGCACGTCCGCCGCGGCCGCGGCCCGGGTCCCCGCCTCCCGGTGGGCGGGCTCCGCCAGGGCGCCGAGCTCGAGCATCTCGCCGAGGACGGCGACGCGCCGGCCGGCCGTCGCCGCCAGGAGGTCGAGCATGACGCGGACCGCCTCGGGGGAGGCGTTGTAGCTGTCGTCCACCACCGTCACGCCCTCCGGGAGCCGGAGGACACGGCCGCGGTGGGGTGCGGGCTCGAGCGTCTCGGCGGCCGCGGCGGCGTCCGCGAGGGGGACGCCGAGGGACCACGCCGCCGCCAGGGCCGCCAGGCAGTTCGCGGCCTGGTGCCGGCCGGCGAGCGGGAGGTCGAACGCCACCCGTTCCCCGGCGGCCTCCACCGTCATCCGGCTGCCCTCGAGGCCCCGTTCCACCACGGCGACGAGCCGGACGTCGGCCTCCTCCGCCCCGCCGTACCGGACGATCCGGGCGTTCCCGGCCCGCCCGGCGAACCCCGCCTGCCACGGGTCGTCGGCGTTGAGGACCACCGTCCCGCCCGGGGCCACGTGGGCCAGCGCCTCCGCCTTGGCCTCGGCCACGGCCGCCAGGTCGGGGAAGAACGCCATGTGGGCCGGTGCGATCCGGGTGTACAGCAGCAGGTCGGGCGCCACGATGGCCGCGAGCTCGCCCAGCTCCCCCGGGTGGCTCATCCCCATCTCGGCGACGAACAGCTCCACCTCCTCCGGCTGGGAGAGGATCTCCGCCGGCAGCCCCAGCGTGGAGTTCCGGTTCCCCTCCGAGGCGCCGGTCCGGTACCGGGCGCCGCCGAGCGTTGCGAGCATCGCCTTGACCGTCGTCTTGCCCACGGAGCCCGTCACGGCGACGACCCGCCAGGGACGGCGCCGCCGCTCGGCCGCCGCCAGGGCATGGTACGCCGCCAACGTGTCCCCGACCTCGATCAGCGCCCGGCCGGGCGGGGGTGGGGCGACCCCGGCGCCCTCCCGGACGAGGGCCGCGGCCCCGGCCGCCAGCGCCTCGGCGACGAACCGGTGCCCGTCCACGCGCTCCCCGGGGAGCGCGACGAACAGGTCGCCGGGCCCCACGCGGCGGCTGTCCACCTCGGCGCCGGTCAGCACCACGGCGGGGTCGCCCTCGATCCGGGCGCCGAGGAGGCGGGCGGCGGCGGCGGCGCTCATCCGCACGACTCCTCCCTCCCCGCGAGCTCCAGCACCACCTCGTGGTCGGAGAACGGGACCGTCCGGTCCGCGAGGATCTGCTCCCGCTCGTGTCCCTTGCCCGCCACGAGGACCACGTCGCCGGGGCGAGCCGTCTCCAGCGCCCGGGCGATGGCGGCCCGGCGGTCGAGCACGACGACGGGCTCCGCGCCCGCAGAGCGGACGCCCTCGGCCACCGCCTCGGCGATGGCGGCGGGTTCCTCGGAGCGGGGGTTGTCGCTCGTGACGATGGCCACGTCGGCCAGCTCCCCGGCGGCGGTGCCCATGGGGGCCCGCTTGCCCGGGTCGCGGTCGCCCCCCGCACCGAACACCACCACGATCCGCGGAGCCCCCGCCGTGCGCAGCGCCTGGAGCACCGCCCGGAGGCCGGCGGGCGTGTGGGCGTAGTCGATGAAGACCGAGAATGGCAGGGAGGCGGGCACGGCCTCCAGCCGTCCGGGCAGCGGCGGGGCGTCCTCGAGCCCCCTGGCGATGGCGGCGGGGGGGACCCCCATGGCCAGGGCCGCCGTGGCGGCGCCGAGGGTGTTCTGGAGGTTGTGGGGCCCCACGAGCCGGGTGGCCACCCCGAGCGAGGCGCCCGGGAGCACGAGCCGGAACGCCGTGCCCTCCAGGGTGTACCGCACGTCCGCGGCGGTCACCGCGCCGCCCTCGATCCCGTACGTCAGGTCGCCGGTCCACGCCTCGGAGGCCAGCCGCGCGCCCCACGGGTCGTCCACACACAGCACCCGGTGGCCACCCGCGGCGAGGTGCTCGTCGAACAGCCGCCGCTTGGCGAGGAAGTACGCCTCGGTGGTGCCGTGGTAGTCCAGGTGGTCCCGGGTCAGGTTGGTGAACACGGCGGCACGGAACCGCAGCCCGGCCACCCGGTCCTGCGCCAGCGCGTGGGAGGAGACCTCCATCGCCGCGGCGCGCCCGCCGGCGGTCTCGAGCTCGGCGAGCATCGGGGCGAGGTCCGTCGCCTCCGGCGTGGTGCGGTCCGCGGGCCGCTCCCTGCCGGGGAGCCGGTAGGTCACGGTCCCGAACACACCGCACGGCGAGCCGGCCGCCTCCAGGCACCGCGCCAGGAGCGCGACCACGGTGGACTTCCCGTTGGTGCCGGTCACCGCCGCGAGGTCGAGCCGGTCCTGCGGGTCGCCGGCGATCCCGAACGCCGCCAGGGCCGCGTGGCGCCGCGGCGCGGGGGAGACGATCCACGCCACCGGCGGGCCGGCCTCGGGCTCGCGGTCGGTCAGCACGGCGGCGGCACCCCGCTCCAGCGCCTGCGCCAGGAAGTCGAGCCCGTGGTGGTGCTGCCCGGGCAGCGCGGCGAACAGGTCGCCGGGCCGGACCTTCCGGGAGTCGTGGGTCGCACCGGTCACCGTGGTGGCCGGGTCGCCCACGATCCGGGCGCCGTCGAGCCGGGGGAGCAGGGCGTGGAGCCTCACGAGCGCCTCCCCACGGCCGGGGACCCCTCCGGCGGGACGCCGAGGATCCGCATGGTGTTCCAGGCGAGCCTGGCGAACGCGGGGGCCGCGGTGCTCGAGGCCCAGTGGTCCCGGACCGGGTTCTCCAGCGCCACCACGATCACGGCCCGGGGCGAGGGCAGCGGGAGGAACCCGGCGAACCAGACCACGTGGTGGACCTCGTCGAACCCTCCGGCCACGGCGCGCTGGGCCGTGCCGGTCTTGCCCCCAACACGGAACCCGGGGACCGCCGCGGCCTTCCCCGTCCCCTCCGTCACGACCCGTTCCAGCATGCCGGCCACCCGCCGGGCCAGCGCCCCGTCGAGCACGCGGACCGTGCCGAGGCGGGGCGGGTCGGTGCGGACGAGACGCGGCCGGATCCGCCATCCGCCGTTGGCGATCACCGCGTACGCCGCGGCGAGCTGGAGCGGCGAGACGGTCAGCTCCTCGCCGAGCCCGAACCCGGCGGGGGTCAGCCGCGACCAGCCGGCCGGGCCCGCCAGGAGCCCGGCCGTCTCGCCGGGGAAGCCCAGGCCCGGACGCCGACCCAGGCCGAACGCCGCGAAGGTGTCGTGGAGCCGCGCCGGTCCGAGCCGCGCGGCCACCGCCACCGTGCCGGCGTTGGAGGAGTGGACGATCACCTCGTCCAGGGTGTAGCTGCCCGGCGGGGCGTGGTCCCGGATCCAGCGCCCCTCGAACTCGATCCCCCGCCGGTGGCAGTCGAACCGCTCTCCGGGCCGGACGGCGCCCGCCGCCAGCGCCGCAGCGGCCAGGAACGGCTTGACCGTGGAGCCCGGCTCCCAGGCGTCCTGCACCGGGTGGAGCCGCCAGCGGGAGGGCCCTGCCGCCCCGGGCCGCTCCGGATCGAACGACGGCAGGGAGACCAGGGCCAGGAGATCGCCCGAGTACGGGTCCATCACCACGGCGGCGGCGGAGCGAGCGCCGAGCGACCGCCGGACCTGCTCGAGGTCGGCCTCGCACGATGCCTGGAGCCGGGCCAGGATCGTCAGCTCGAGGTCGGCGCCCGGGTGCCCCTCCCGCAGCGGGCGGAGCTGGAGCCGCCGCCGGCCCGCGTCGTAGACGGCGAGCATGGTGCCGGGGGTGCCGGTCAGGCTGACGTCGAACCGCTGCTCGAGCCCCCACCGGCCGACGGTCCGCATGGCCTCCCGGCCCACGAACCCGACCAGCGGTGCCGCCACGGTGCCCAGTGGGTACGCCCGCGCGGCGTCGGGGACGAGGACCACGGCCCGGGGCGCCAGGGCGCGCACCCGCTCACCGGTGGCCCGGGGCACCTGCTGCGCCAGCCAGCTCCACCGGCGGTGGAGCCGCCGGGTCACGGTGTCGCGGGGCAGCCCCAGGATCGTGGAGGCCGCCGCGGCGAACAGGTCCGGATAATCGAGCGCCGCGGAATCGACCTGGATCGTCACGCGCTCCACGGAGCTCGCCAGCAGGTAGCCGTCCGCCGTCCGGATCGATCCGCGCCGGGAGGGCGCCTTGACCTCGCGCTGGTGCTGCCGCCGGGCCAGGGCGGCCCAGTGAGGGTGCTGGAGAACCATCACCTGGAGGGTCCGCACTCCGGCGATGAGCAGCGCCACGGCCAGGAGCGCCGCGGTGGCGAGGACGCGGCGGCGCCTCACGGCGCACCCTCCCCGGGCGGCGGCGTCCCGACGGCCCCGGGCGGCGGCGGCACGAGGCCGAGACGGCGGGCCCGGCGGGCGAGCGCCGAGGGGTTCCGCTCCCGTTCCAGCGCCACGGCAAGCGTGCGCTCCTTCCTGCGGAGCTGCTCCACCTCGGCGCGCAGGCGCATCAGGTCGTAGTGGACGGCGATCGTCTGAAGGCGGGGCCAGCCCACGAGGAACAGGAGACCGAGGATCACGGCGCCGAGCATCAGCACGGCGGCGAGGACCCGGGGCCACTGGCGGTCGGGCTGCCAGACCGCAGTCCGGCCCGTGGGACGGAGGACGATCGGGCGGGTCACCGGTCGTCCTCCCGGAGCCGTTCCGCGGCGCGGAGACGGGCCGACCGGGCGCGGGGGTTGCCGCCCGTCTCGGCCTCGTCCGGGCGCACGGGCCGCCGCGTCAGGACGCGCACCAGCCGTTCGGCTCCGCAGCGGCACTCGGGGGCGCCGGGGGGACAGGCGCATCGGCCCGAGAGCCTGCGGAGTGTGTGCTTGACGATGCGGTCCTCCAGGGAGTGGAAGGCGATGACGGCGAGGCGGCCGCCGGGGCGGAGCGCGCGGGCGGCGGGCTCGACGAACCGCTCCACCTCGCCCAGCTCGTCGTTGACGGCGATACGAAGCGCCTGGAACGTCCGGGTCGCCGGGTGGATCCGTCCCCGCCGCGGCGGGCCGAGCACCTCCAGGACCACCGAGACGAGGTCGGCCGTGGTGGCCACGGGAGCCGTCCGGCGGCGGCGCACGATCGCCCGCGCGATGGCTCGCGCCCGGCGCTCCTCACCGTACTCGTGGAGGATCCTCACGAGCTCCTCCTCGTCCAGCTCCTCCAGGAGCTGGGCCGCCGTGGGCCCCGTGGTGCCCATCCGCATGTCGAGCGGGGCGTCGTGGCGGAACGAGAACCCCCGCTCCGGCGTGTCGAGCTGGAGAGAGGAGCAGCCCAGGTCGGCCAGAATCGCCGCGGGGGGCGGTGCGCCGATGGAGGCCAGGGTGTCGGGAAGCTCCGAGAACCGCCGCTCGAGAAGGGTGACCCGATCGCCGAACCGTTCGAGGCGCCGGCGGGCCAGCTCCAGCGCCCGGGGGTCACGGTCGAGGCCGAGGAGCGTGAACCCCGGGACGGCCTCCAGCAGCGCCTCCGCGTGGCCGCCGAGCCCCACGGTGGCATCGACCACGAGTCCGGGCGCCGCCGGGGCGAGCAGTGCGACGACCTCGTCGCGGAGCACGGGAACGTGGACGGTGTGCAACGCCGCCCCCCATTCACCGCTCCGGCCTCGCAAGGGTCACCAGCTCCTCCTGGGAAAGGGAGGCGCTCGTCAACAGCTTGGCCGCCCGGTCCCGCTTGGTGACGGCCAGGTGGTTGATCCGGCCGGAGACCACGACCTCGCCGTCCACCTCCACCGTCTCACGGAGGAGCTGGGGCACCAGGAGCCGGCCCTGGTCGTCCACCTCGACCTGCTGGCCGTAGTTGACCAGCTCGATGACCTTCATCGCCACGGGGTCGAACGGGTTGAGATCGTCGAGCCGGGCCTCCCAGCCCTCCCAGACCGCCAGTGGGAAGATCCGCAGCTCCCAGGGAAAGAACGAACAGACGAACACCTCGCGGCCGTACCCGGCCTCGAGCTGTTCCCTCAGACGCGCGGGCAGCTTCAGACGCCCCTTGGCGTCGATCGAAGCCGGGTAGCCCCCGCGAAACCGTTCCATCTGTCCCCCCTGGCCCGTGCCCGCGACCCCGGAGAGGATGTCAGGTCCACTCCAGGCCAAATTGAGCCACTTCTGTCCACCCAATCATGGAGGGTTCCGGGGCTGCTGTCAAGGGCCGTAGACACGGATTCCCAGGTTGGATCTCTCGAACCCGCAGCGGGGGACGGCACCATCCGAGGAGACGTCGGGGGATGGGGTCCCCGGACGGTCCGGCGGCAGGGGGCCTCTTCTCCCGGCGGCGGGGGACCGCCCGCAGGGCGGTACGCGGAAGGGAGGGCTCCGGCGGGGCGGGGCAATCGAACCCCGTCCCCGCCAACAGGCTGCTCAGGAGGTCTCGGAATCGAGATTCCGAGGCGCCCCGGCCGGGGTCGCCGTCCCTGGCTTCAGGACCTCGGAGAGGAACTGCTCATCGGCCTCCTCGACCTGCTGCATGGCACGCCGGATCACGCCGGAGAACATCTTCGCCATCAGGCCGATGTTCATCTTCGAGAGCCAGACGGAGCCGTCCTCGAGCTCGTAGACCGCCCACGAGCACGGCATGATCCCGGCCATGGGCGGCGTGTCCTGGAGCACGCCGCTGGCCAGCTTCGTATTGCAGACGAAGTAGACCTTGATCTTGCGGAACCCCTCAGGGACGCACCCCTTCTCGAGGAACCGCCCGTAGAAGTTCCAGGCCGGGATCGGGAACCCCCACCCCTTCGCCGCACCGACCACCCTTTCGATGGCCTCGCACGTTTCCTCGAAGCTCCTGCCGCTTCTCCGCGCCACGACCATCCGGGTCCGCATCAGCCACACGACGGCCCATCCGGTCAGGGCCGCTCCGACGATCACACCGAGCACCGCTGCGACGATCCAGTTCATGCCTCATCCTCCTTCCGTGCCGGCTCCGGAAACCGCCCGGTCCGGGCGAGCGTCCTCATCAACGGTTCCGAGCCCCACACCCAGTACGGCTTCGAGGTCTTGGGCGTCAGCTCGGGGTGGGAGGAGTAGCTCATGGTCAGCACGTCCTCCAGGGTCGCCCGCCGCTCGATCAGCTGTGCGGCGACCTCGACGAACCCCGCCGGGTTGAACGGTCCCAGGATCTCGGCGCCGACGAGCACGAGGCCGTCGGCCCGGTAGAGCAGCTTGACCTCCACCGGCCGCGTCCCCGGCATGTTGTCGTACTCCGTCGTCGAGGTGTTGCGGCTGACGAGGACCGGGATCCCCGCGGCCTCCGCATCGGCCTCCGAGAGCCCAGCGCCCCCGTACGCGAGCCCTTCGATCCGGGTGACCGCGGCGTTGACGACGCCGGGGAACGGGCGGGCCGATCCGGAAAGGTTGAGCGCCAACCGGCGCGCCATCTGCCCGGCGTTGGAGCCCAGCTTGCCCGGGACCGGCTCGCCCGTCACGACGGAGAACGTACGGACGCAGTCGCCGATGGCGTGGACGTCCTCGAGGTTCGTGCGGAAGTACGGGTCCACGACGATCCCGTCGGGCGCGGTCTCGAGTCCCATCGCCGGCGCGTAGTCGATCATCGGCCTGACGCCGACCGCGGACAGCACCGCGTCCGTGTCGAACCGCCGCCCGCCATCGACCTCGACGGCGCAGACCCTGTCCTCACCGACGAGGCAGGTCGCGCGGCGGCCCGCCAGGAGTTCGATCCCCAGCGAGGCGAGGTGCGACTCGATCGCCTCGGCCATGGCCGTGTCGATCCGTCCGCCCATGACGTGGTCCGCCATCTCCACCACGGTCACGTCCCGGCCCAGCTTCCGGAGCGCCACGGCGAACTCGAGGCCGATGGATCCGGCGCCGAGCACGGTGACGTGGCGGACGTCCGCCAGCCGCTCGATGGTCCGCCGGAGGTCCTCGGTCCGCCGCACCTTGAGCACCCGGTCGAGCTCGATCCCGGGGATCGGCGGCAGCACCTGGTCGGTTCCGGTGGCCAGCACGAGCGTCCGGTACCGGATCCTGCGCCCCGAGGCCGTCTCGATCTCGTGGGCCGCCGGATCGCCGCCGACGAGCGGCTCGACGAGGATCGGCGTGCCGAACCGCGTCACGAGCTCCTCGGCGATCAGCCCCCGCTCCCAGGGGATCGTCCCCTCGACGATGTAGGGTGTCCCGCAGTGGTTGACGATCCGCGCCTCGTCCCGGATCACGAGGGTCTCCAGACCCGGGTTCAGGAGGTGCATGTACTTGTTGAAGATGCGGGTGGCCGGGCCGCCGCCGACCACGACGATGTCGAACTCGTTCCGCTCGAGCTCCATGGCCCCTCCCCGCGGGGGTTCCCGCGGGGACAAATCCTAACATGAGACTCAGTTGCTTTTATGATCGCTCATGCGTGGATGTGCGGGAACACGGTCCCCTCGCCGGTGTGGAGACGAGAAACGGGCGGGCCGAAGCCCGCCCTGCCCGCCTCCTCCTTCCTCCGGATCGGCGGGATCCCACGGGATCCCGCTCAGGCGGGTACTGCCTTGTGGCCGTAGAAGATCAGGCCGGCCTCGCCGTCCTCGCTGATCCTCCGGAACTCCAGCTTGACGGGCATGCCGACCGCCAGCCGGTCCATGTCGGGGACGTCGGCGACCTGGACCATGGTCCGCACGCCGTTCTCCAGCTCCACGAGCGCCAGGACCAGGGGGGCCTGCCCCTGGAACCCCGTGGGCGGCACATCGATCACCGTGTAGGTGACGATCGTCCCCTTCCGCGGGAGCGTCACCGTCTCGAACTCGCGGCCGCCGCAGTCGGGACAGACCACACGCGGCGGGTACAGGATCCGTCCGCAGCCGGTGCACTTCGCCGCCTCGAGACGGTACCGCTGCGGGTGCTCACGCCAGGAACGTCCGGGGGACCTCATGACTCCACCTCCAGGATGTGTACCACGGCGCTCCCGCCGGAACCGCCCATGGTCTGGGTCAGCCCGATCCGCGCGCCCTCGACCTGCCGCTGCCCCGCCTCGCCGCGGAGCTGGGTGGCGACCTCCACGACCTGGGCCACGCCGGTGGCGCCGACGGGGTGCCCTTTGGCCTTGAGCCCGCCGGAGGTGTTGACGGGGATCTTCCCGCCGTGCCCGGTCAGCCCCTTCTCCGCGGCGGGGCCGCCCTGGCCGGGCTCGAAGAACCCCAGCGCCTCGGTGGTCATGATCTCGGCGATGGTGAAGCAGTCGTGGACCTCGGCGACGTGGATGTCGCCGGGGACGCGGCCCGCCATGGCGTAGGCGCGCTCCGCCGCCTTCCGGACCGCCGGCAGGGAGGTCAGGTCCTCCCGGTTCGCCAGGGTGATGGTGTCGGTGGCCAGCCCCGACCCGGTGATCCGGACGATGGGCCGGTCCCCGGTGATCTCGCGGGCCACGTCCATGGAGGCGATGACCACGGCCGCGGCGCCGTCGGTGATCGGGGAGCAGTCGAAGATGTGGAGCGGGTCCGCCACCATGGTGGAACCCAAGACGTCCTCCACCGTCAGCTTGAGGTGGTACTGGGCGTCGGGGTTGAGCAGGGCGTTGGCGTGGTTCTTGACCGACACCGCGGCGAGCTGCTCGGAGGTCGTGCCGTACTTCGCCATGTGGAGCCGGGCCATCATGGCGTACAGGCCCGGGAAGGTGACGCCGTGGAACGCCTCCCACTCCTGGTCCGCCGCCGTGCCCAGGGCGTAGGTCGTCTCGGCCGTGTCCACGTCGTTCATCTTCTCGACGCCGGTGACGAGGACGATGTCCGAGAGCCCGGAGGCGACCTCGGCGAGCCCCATCCGCAGGGCGAGTCCGCCCGAGGCGCACGCCGTCTCGACGCGGGCCGCCGGCACGCCGGCCATCCCCAGCTCGTCGGCGAGCAGGGAGGCCAGGTGCTCCTGGCCGACGAACAGCCCCGGCGACATGCACCCGATGGTGATGTAGTCCACGTGGTCGACGCCGGCGTCGTCCAGGGCGGCGAGGGCGGCCTCGGTCCAGATCGTCCTCAGCGACTTCTCCCACAGCTCGCCCCAGGCGGTCATGCCGACTCCGATGATGGCAACGTCTCGCATGATCACCTCCCTACTCGCCGAGGCGGATCTTCCGCCGGAGCTTGGCGTAGGTCCCGTAGTCGATCTGGATGACGTTCTCGTCGATCTGCGGCCGGGTGCGCGGAGCGCGGTCCCGGACGGCCTCGATGCGGTCCGTCACCTTGAAAATGAACGAGTCGGACCCGGCGCCGGAGCCGAAGGAGGTCATCAGGATCAGGTCGCCGGGTTTCGCCACGTCCAGCGTCGCCGTCAGCCCGATGGGCGAGGCGCCGGAGTAGGTGTTGCCGAGCCACGGGGAGAGCCACCCGGGTTCGAGCTGCTCCATGGTGAACCCCAGGCGCTTGCCGACCCGGAGCGGGAACTTCCCGTTGGGCTGGTGGAAGACGGCGTAGGCGAAATCTCTCGGCTCGAGGCCGGCCTTCTCCATGATCCCCTGCGCCGAGCTCATGATGTGGCGGAAGTAGGCCGGCTCGCCGGTGAACCGGGAACCGTGCCGGGGGTAGTGCATGTGCTCCCGCCGCCAGAAGTCGGGCGTGTCCGTGGTCCACGAGTAGGTCGCCATCACCTCGGCGATGAGCCGGTCCGGGTCCGCCCCGAACAGGAACGCCGCCGCCCCGGCCGCCGCCGAGTACTCCAGCGCGTCGCCGGGCGCTCCCTGGGACGTGTCGGCGCCGATCCCCATGGCGTACCGGACCTCGCCGGCCTTGACCAGCGACTGGGCCAGGTACATCCCCTCGCTGCCCGCCTTGCAGGCGAACTCGAGGTCGGCGATGTGGACCTCGGGGACGATCCCCAGCGCCTCGGCCACGATGGTGCCCGACGGCTTCACCGCGTACGGGTGGGACTCCGACCCGACGTAGACGGCGCCGACCTCGGCGGGATGCACCCCGCCGGACCGTTCGAACGCGTTGCGTGCGGCCTCCACAGCCAGCGTGACGGTGTCCTCGTCCAGCGCCGGGACGGACTTCTGGTGGAGTTTGAGGCCACGCTTGTAGCTCGGGGCGTCGGCGCCCCAGACCTTCGCGATCTCCTCCACCCGAATCCGCCTCCGCGGGACGTGGGCACCGTACCCGATGATCCCCACGACCATAGATCCTCCCCCTTCCATCTGGTGTGCCATGACGGTGAACTACCCCGCCGCAGTGTACCGGCGGGTTCCCTGCGTGTAAAGGGCCGCGGCCCCCGAAGCCGTCGCGCCGTGCGCCTCTCCCATCACCGGTCCTCCACCACCGCGCCACCGGGTGACATTCTTCGTAACGCAGTCTGGAGTAGACTGGGCGCCGGAGGCACGACGATGGCGATCGACCCCAAGCTGCTGGAGATCCTTGTCTGCCCGGAGGACCACGCGCCGCTCGAACCGGTGGAGCTCCCCGGGCCGGTCCGCACCCGGCTGGTCGAGCACTTCCGGGAACAGCTCAAGGACGAGGAGCCGGTGGTTGAGACCGGGCTCCGGTGCACGCGGTGCGGCCGGGTGTACCCCGTGGTCTCGGACATCCCCGTGATGCTCCTGGACGAGGCGCTCGCCCCCGGGGAGGTCGAGAGCTGATCACCGCCAGGCGCCTCGCGGTCCGTGCCCACCGTACCGGAGTGGCGGCCAGCGTGAAGATCGCTCTGGCCAACGGTCTGCTTGTCACCGCAGCGGCCGCGTGGGCCGTCGCGCTCCGCCGCGGGACGGTGCGGTGGCGCCGGGCGGGCATTCATCTGGCGATCCTGGGTTACGTGGCCGCCTCGCTGGGCGCCGTGGTCTTTTCCCAAGCCCCGCGGATCAGCTTCATGGAGCTCGGAGACCTGGCCACGCTCCTCCTCGTACCGATGACCGTCTCACTCCTGACGCCCGCCCGGTGGGACCGGCTCCTCCGGTTCCTCGCCGGCGTCGCGGCCGCCTCGTCCCTGGTCGGTCTCTGGCAGTACGTTCACGGCGCGTCCGATCTCCAGCATCGGCTCCGGGGACTGACGACCCACTACATGACGTTCGGGGGGTGGACGCTGATCGTCACGCTGCTGCTGGTGGCGGACATGGCGTTTTCCAGGCAGCGTCGACGTCTCCTGTGGACCGTACCCATCGCGGTCGTCTGTAGCGCCGCGCTCCTCCTTTCCTACACCCGCAACGCGTGGGTCGGACTGGCCGTGGGCCTCCTCCTCGTCGCGGCGGTGTGGAGACCCCGGGCGTTTCTCCTCTATCCGTTCCTCGCCGTGCTACTCCTGACGCTGCTTCCAAGGCCGGTCATCGACCGGCTCGTCTCCATCGTGGACCTCCGGCAGCCATCGAACTACGACCGGCTGTGCATGCTGGTGTCGGCGGAGCAGATGGTTCAGGACCACCCGCTGTTCGGCGTGGGCCTCGGGATGGTCAAACGCCGCTACCCGGTCTACCGTCGGGACGACGCGCCCCGGTGGAGCGTGCCGCACCTCCACAACAACGTGCTCCAGATCGCGGCCGAACGTGGTCTTTTCGGGCTCACCGCCTACGCCTGGATCCTCCTGACGTTCTTCCGGCACACCTGGCGCGCACTCCGCCGGGCAGGGCCGGACACCTTCCCAGCGCTGGCGGGTTGTTTCCTCGCGGTGGCCGGGATCACTGTGGCGGGCCTTTTCGAGTACAACTGGGGGGATGCCGAGGTGTGGATCCTGACCCTGACCTGCCTTGCGGTGCCGTTCGCCCTCCACCCCGGGGAGGCGGCGTGAGCCGGAAAGTGTACTCCGTCGCCGAGCTGATCGGCGAGGTCAACGCCGTCCTGTCGGGACGGTTCGCCGGGATCTGGGTCGAGGGGGAGGTGACCAACGCCAAGGCCTCGGCACGGGGACACCTCTACTTCACACTCAAGGACGCGGAGGCCGCCATGGACTGCGTCATGTGGTCCTCCCGCGCCGCCCGCGTCCCGTTCACGGTGGAGGACGGCTTGGCCGTGCTCGCCTTCGGCTCCCTGACGGTCTACGCCCAGCGGGGACGGTTCCAGATGGTGGTGGACGAGCTCCAGCCCCAGGGGCAGGGCGCGCTCCAGCTGGCGTTCGAGCAGCTCAAGAAGAAGCTGGCGGCCGAGGGCCTGTTCGAGGAGGCCCGCAAGCGTCCCCTGCCGGGGCTGCCCCAGCGGGTCGGGATCGTCACGTCGGCCCAGGGAGCGGCGCTCCGGGACATGCTCAAGGTGCTCCTCCGGTTCCCGTGGCTGCACGTCGTGGTGGCACCCGCCGCGGTGCAGGGTGAGGGCGCGGCGGCGCAAATCGCCGCGGCGATCCGGCGCCTCGGTGGATCGGAGCTCGTCGACGTGCTGATCGTCGGGCGGGGCGGCGGTTCCCTGGAGGACCTGTGGGCGTTCAACGAAGAGCCGGTGGCCCGGGCCATTGCGGACTGCCCCGTTCCCGTGGTCTCCGGGGTCGGGCACCAGGTGGACTTCACCATCGCCGACTTCGTGGCGGACGTCCGCGCGGCGACGCCGACCCACGCGGCGGAGATCGTGGTGGCCCGGCTCGAGGAACAGGTCCGCCGTCTCGACGACGCCCGGGGACGGCTTCTCCGGGCCCTCGACCGGAAGCTGACGGTGGCCCGCCACCGGCTGGAGGCGGCCGAGGGGTCGTCGGGCCTGGCGCGCCTTCCCCAGCGGGTCCGGTGGCTCGCCGAGCGCCTGGCCCGCGTGGAACGGCTCGCGCCGCTCCTCCAGCGCAAGCTGGAGCAGTCGGTGGCGCGTCTGGACCGGGCCGCGGCGGCGCTCCGGAGGGTTCCGGCCCGCCTGGCGGCGGGAGCCCAGCGGCGGCTCGTGGCCAGCCGCAGGGAGCAGCTCGAGGCGGCCATGCGCCGCCTCATCGAGCGGGCCGCGGCGCGGCTCGGAAGCGGCGAGGCGGCCCTGGGGCACCTGAGCCCGAAGGCGGTCCTGGAGCGGGGGTACTCCATCACCTCCATCGAGGGCGACCCCCGCCCCCTCCGTGATCCGGCCCGCGTGCGGCCCGGGACGGTGCTCGAGACGGTGCTCGCCCGCGGACGGCTCCGTTCCGTGGCCGCGGGGAGGCGGGAGGGCGCCGGGGGAGGTCCTGCGCCGAAGACGTCCGGTGTTCAGCCGGGGTTGTTCGCACCCCCGGTGACCGATGGCGAGGAGGGTTCGTGATGAACGATCAGGCTCGGAACGGGGAACGGTTCGAGGACCAGCTCGACCGGCTGGAGGCCATCGTGGCCCGGCTCGAGGACGACAGCGTCGGGCTCGAGGAGGCCCTGGGCCTGTTCGAGCAGGGGATGGCCCTGGCGAAGAGCTGCCGGGCCCGGCTGGAGGCCGTGCAGCAGCGCGTCGAGCAGCTCCTGGCCGAGGAGGACGGGGAGGGCCCCCGGACCGGGCCGCTCGAGGTGGAGATCGAGTGATGGACGTCCGGGCTGTGCTCGAGCGGGAACGCGAGGCCGTGGAGGCCGGCCTGAGGCGGGTACTCCCGCCCGAGGGCGCCTGGCCCGAGCGGCTGACCGGGGCGATGCGGTACGCCGTGCTCGGCGGCGGCAAGCGGATCCGGCCGATCCTGGCGCGGCTGGCGTGCGCCGCGCTGGGGGGCGATCCCGACGCGGTGACCGACGCCGCCTGCGGGATCGAGCTGATCCACACCTACTCCCTCGTCCACGACGACCTGCCGGCCATGGACGACGACGACCTGCGGCGGGGCCGGCCGACGGTCCACGTGGTCTACGGGGAAGCCATGGCGATCCTCGTGGGCGACGCGCTTCTGACCGAGGGGCTGCGGATCCTGGCGGTCCATCCGCACGGGGAGGCGTGGGCAGCCCGCCGCGCCGAGGTGGTGGCACTCGTCGCCGGTGCCGCCGGCGCCTCGGGCATGGTCGGAGGCCAGGTGGAGGACCTGGAGGCCACCGGCGCCGTGGACGACGGCGCCCACGCCGCACGGCTCGACCGGATCCACGCCCACAAGACGGGGTGCCTGATCCGGGCCTCGCTGGAGGCGGGCGCCGTCTGGGCCGGGGCCGGACGGGAGATCCGGGAGCGGCTCGCGGCGTGGGGCCGGGGGCTGGGGCTCCTGTTCCAGATCGCCGACGACATCCTCGACGCCACGGCGACGGCCGAGGAGCTCGGTAAGTCGCCGGGCAAGGACGAGGCCGCCGGCAAGCTGACCTACGTCACCGTGTACGGCCTGGAGGTGGCCCGGCAGCGGATGGACGAACTCGAGCACAGACTCGTCGAGGAGGCGGCCGCTCTGGAGGGTTGCAACGGGACCCTCGCGGCGCTGGCCTCCTGGGTGGCCAGCCGCCGCAGCTGACAGGGGCCACGTCGGCGGATCCTGGATCGGAGCGGCACCGGACGGGGAATCCGGCGGCCGGAAGACCGAAGGGGTCAGCCTGCTCCGGGAGGATCTGCAACGCTTCCCACGCGATCCGGCACCGTCGCGGTTCGGGGAACGTCCCGTCCTGACGCCTTCCACGGACCGAGCGCCCGGTACCCGGCCGCCAGGAAGATCACGCGCCGGACGTATCCGTACGTCTCCAGAACCGGGATCGCCTCGACGAGCCGTTCGGGATCCCCGTGCAGACGGCTCCACCGCCGGATCCTCGCCGGCCCTCCGTTGTACGCCGCCAGCGCCAACTCGAGCGAGCCGAGGTTCCCCCGGAGCCGGGCGAGCTCCATCGCGCCCAGTCGGAGGTTCATTGCGGGATCCTCGAGGTTCGTGACGGTGAGCCCGAGGCTCCGCGCCAGCTCCCGCGCCGTTCCCGGGAGGAGCTGGAGCAGCCCCCGCGCCCCTCTCGGGCTCCGGGCCGAGGCGATCCAGAGGCTCTCTTGCCGGACCTGCCCGGCGAGCAGCCACGGGGGGAGGGAGGCGGCCCGGGCCGCGGCCTCGAGCTCCCTCCGCCACCGCAGTGGCAGGTACAGCTCCAGCGCGTCACGGGGCACACGGTCGAGACGGCCCTCCCGCACGGCGGGGAAGGCGAGACGGATCGCCCGGACGGCGCGATCCGGCCTGCGCTCCGCCTCCATCGCCGCCAGCGCCAGGGCTTCCCGCGGCTCGAGCCCCCGAACCCCGGCCCGCCACCACCACACTTCCCGGGCCAGGTCGCGCCGCCCCGCGGCGAGCCACCGGCCCACGGCGGCCGGTGGCGAGGACGCTCCGAGCGGCGGAAGTGTCTCGAACCGGGGCGGAGGCAAACCGAGCCGGCGCGCAGCCCAGACGGCGTACAGGTCCGCCACGGGACCCGCCGCGAGCCGCCGCAACGCCGTCCGGTCGTTCGTGGACCGTGCGAGCCAGTAGGCGAGGCAGCGGCGGTGGGCCGGCAGCTCGGCCTCCAGCGCCCGCACCGGACCCGATGCGCGGGACAGCGCCAGGGCCACGCCGAGCCGCCGGCCGAGCCATTCCCGGCGTTTCCCATGCCACCCTGCTGCGGCGAGGCGGCGCCACGCCTCCCATGCCTCCGCCAGCCGGCTGGTCTCCGTGGCGCATTCGAGCACGATCTCCAGTGCTCCCTCCCGCTCCGCCTCCCCCGGCACAGCCTGGCGGGCATCGGCAAGCGCCCGGTCGAACGCCCTTCCGGCGCCCGGTCCCGGATACCGTCCCCATCCCCTGGCCCGCCACGCCCGGGCTCGGAGCAGCGCGGCGGCCGGCCCGGGCAACCGGCCCAGAGTCTGAAGGGTCTCCCCCGGGCGCCGGGCCGCGAGCGCAGCGCGGGCCATGGCCAGCCGGCGGGATGCAGCCAGCCGCTTCGGATACCGGCCGGACCGCAGCTCCGCCAACGCCTGACGGGGGCGTCCAGCCCGCACGAGGCGGTCCGCCCGCCGGATCCGCTCGCCCGCGGGGAGTGTCTCCACCACCCGCCGTTCGATCCGACGACCGAGCCCGCGGAGCGCCGCCGGATCGTGGACGGCGAGCCACCGGAGGACGCCGTCGCGCCCGGCCTCCGGAACGATCTCCGCGAGCTCGAGGGCGGCCGCGGCGTCCCCCTCTTCCATCGCCGTCCGGAGGACCGCCGCCGCCTCCTCCCGCCGTCCCCTCGCGAGGAGCGCCCGGGCGAGACCGAGCCGTGCGCGGCTCCGGAGCGCTCCGGCGGGCGCCGCCTCGAGCAGCCGGCTCCACCGCTCGGGGGATGCGCCCGCCCCCTCCAGTGCGTCGGCGAGCAGCCGGAGCCGCAGCCATTCCTCACCGGGCGCCGGCGCCGTCGCCTCCAGGGCATCGGCAGCCGCCACAGGATCGGCGAGAACCCGTCCCGCGAGCCCGGAGGCCGGGGCAGGCAGGCCGGACGTACCGCCTCCACAGCCAGCGGCGGCCACGAGGGCCGCCGCGATCAGACCATGAACGGAGGCGCGGATCACATGCCCAGCGCGTCGGGATCGCCGTCCGCGAGGACGCGAACCAGCTCGTCCCGGAAGTAGTCGTGGGTCTCCCGGACCCTGGGGTCCACGCGCTGGTCGTACATCTCCCGGCTGCGGTCGATGTCGTCCTTGAGCCGCCGGTAGATGTCGTGGTTGACCCGGCCCTGCTCCACCTCCTCCTCGTTGTACAGCTTGATCTCCGAGACGAGGAGCCGGGCGAACCGTCGCGCCTCCTCGTGGAGCGGCTCCAGCTCGGGAGGGATCCCGGTCTCCTCCGCCTCCTCCACCGTTTCCACGGGCGGGGGAGGAACGACCGGCTGGACCGGCTCCTCCGGGCGCTGCGTGACGGGAGCATCCATCCGCACGGTGGCCGAGGGGTCGTAGGCCGGTTCGGAATCCTCCGGCTCGGGATCGGCCCCCTCCGGCTCGGGCTCGGGCTCGGGCTCGGGCTCGGGCTCGGGCGGAGACTTCGCCGCCTCGACTCTCTCCGTCTCCTCGACGTCCTCGAGCTCGGCCGAAGGCGCCGCTTCCGGAGCGGGCGGTTCTGAATCCTCCGGCACCGCCTCGCCGGCCTCCTCCACACCCTCACCACCTGCATCCCCCGGCTCCACGTCGACGACGTCCGCCAGGGGCGGGAACGGCACGGTCTGGCGGTAGGGAAGGGTGTCGATCAGCAGACAGGCCAGCGCAACGAGAAACTGTCCCCGCCCGGGATCCCACGGGTGTCCCTCCACCCTGTCGAGGTAGATCGTGCCCACGAGCCGGCCCCGGAGCACCACGGGCACCAGGAGCGCCTCGGCCGCCTCGGGCTCCCCCGACAGCCAAAGCGAGAAGACGGGGTCCTCTCCCGGGTCGAACCGGTACGGCACCATGTCGGCCGCGACGCCCTCGAGCGCCGGAGAGGCGCTCGCCTCCCCAGACCAGTGCCGGAGCCGGTCGGCCTCAGCGAAGCCGATCCCCGACCAGGCGCTGACACGACCGTCCCGGATGACCAGCACCACGGCCCGGCCTGCACACTCCGCAAGCATCGGCAGGAGTTCGCGGAGGAGATCGGACTGGCTACGGGCTGCCTCGAGAGTGCGGAAGCTCGCCACCGTCGGTCCCGCCGGTTCGCCTCCGGATGCTCCGGCCCTCTCGAGCTCCCGTTCGAGCTCCGCGTTCCGGGCCTCCAGCTCAGAGACCCGTTCGCGGGCGGCCTCCACGGCCGTTTGCACCTCGGCGACGGGGAAGAGCTCCTCCGCGCTCGAGGGCATCGCCTCACGGACTGAGGACGTCGCCTCGTTGATCAGTTCCTGCAGGGTCTCGACCACGAAATCGAGTCGGTTGGTCACCGTCTCGAGACCGCGCCGCTGGGCCTGCTCAAGGTTGCTGACGATCGCATCGAACGGCTCCATGATGCCTCCCGCGGTCACTCGCGGCATTATCGCCATCCCGGACGCCCGTCGTCAAGGAAACCCGTGTGAATCCGTTGTCCGAAAGGAGGATTTTTGCTACGGTGACACGGAACGGAGGAGGTACCATGAAGCATCGCACCGTTTCCTCGCTCGTCGTGTTCGTCACACTGTCAGTCTTTCTGGTGGCCTGTGGCCCATCGAAGGAGGAGAAGGAGCTCGCCGCGAAGAAGGCCCAGCTCGACCAGCAGATCGGGGTGATCGAGCAGAGCTGGAACGCGCTCAAGGAGCTGCGTTCCCAGCTCGAGGCGAAGCAGGCGGAGCTCGCGGCGATCCAGACAACGCCGAAGCGGAAGCTGACCCCCGAGCAGAAGCAGGCATTGGAGACGCTCCCCGAGGAGATCGCCCAGCTCCGGCAGAAGATCGACTCGGACTACGAGACGCTCCAGGACAAGCTCGCGGACTTCCTGAACGTGGCGCTCAACGACTTCCCCGACGATCCGGCCACGGACAAGGCGCTGAAGATCTACTCGGAGGAGGCTCTGGTCACCGCGGCTGAGCACGTCCGGAAGGCGGGCGACTACAAGAAGGCGATCGAGATCCTCTCCACGGCGAAGAACTACTACGAGAACCTCGACAAGACACCCTATTCGAAACTCTCCGAGGCCATCGGCCGCTACGAGGAGATGCGCTA
Organism: Thermoanaerobaculia bacterium; assembly: GCA_027067575.1. Taxonomy (GTDB): domain Bacteria; phylum Acidobacteriota; class Thermoanaerobaculia; order Thermoanaerobaculales; family Sulfomarinibacteraceae; genus JAMOVQ01. Next base: position 83,632 of record JAMOVQ010000141.1, read on the forward strand.
CATCACGAAGGAGCGGTTCGACGCCGTCAAGAAGGGGATGACGATCGACAAGGTCTCCGAGGTCGTCGGACCGGCGTACTACGGCAACCGTCGCGAGGAGAAGGGCGCCATTATGTGGCTGTATCCACGGCGCGACGGCGGGGCGGCTGCGATCTACTTCCGGAAGAAGACCGGGAAGGTCTACGCCAAGAAGTGGGACGCCGTGAAGCCTCAGGTCAAGTGATTCGGCGGTCCGTCCGGTCATCACGGGGGGGCGGCGCGCTGCGCCGCCCCCTTGCCGTACCGCTTGGCTCTTCCCCTGTTTCGGCATACATTGGATGCCGGAGGTGCGGCATGAACGGGTGCGGGAAACGGACCGCGGCGCGACGGGCGATCCTCCTTGCAGCGGTGGTGGCGACGGCCTTCGCAGCACCGGGCGTCGCCGGGGACCGGTTTGCCCTGGCCATCGGCGCCGCGGTGGACGCCGGCCTCTCGCCCGCTGCCGAGCAGCGGCTCGCGATCTGGAACTCGCCGATGGGCCGTCTCGCCGCGGCCGTCAACGACGCCCAGTCCACGCTGGGCATGTCCGGTCTAGTCGGCCATCCCTACGGCGTCGCGATCTCCATGGGGTTCCGGCCGCGCCTGCGCCCGGAGCTGATCTCCCATGCGGTTCGCTCCGGGTTCCAGCTCTCCTCCAGGGAGCTGGAACCCATCCACTGGCCCTGGGGAAAACCCGCCGACGACGGCCAACCTGCTCTCACCCTCGAGGAGCAGCTCTCGATCCTTCTCGGCCGCAGGCTGGAGCTCCGTTAGACGTCCGGAATCAGAGCTGTTCCTTGAGCCCCTTGGCGGGCTTGAAACGGACGGTCTTCGAGGCGGCGATGGTGATCGGCTCTCCCGTTGCGGGGTTCCGGCCCTGGCGGGCGGCCCGTTCGGAGACGAAGAAGCTGCCGAACCCGGGAACGCTCACCTGCTCGCCCTCGGCGAGCGCCTCGGCCATCAGCTCGAAGATCGTCTCGTAAACGAGGGCGACCCGGGTCCGTGGGTACCCCGTCAGCTCGGCCACACGCTCCACGATATCGCCTTTTCCTACCATCCGTTCCTCCCGCCTCTATGAACGGCCCAACGCTACAGCGCCCCCCCGGGGCGGTCAACCCCCGGCCATGCATTCGACCCGGTCCAGGATCCTTTCAGCGTCCGGCGGCGCGGTTCCCCGGCAGCGAGGCCGCCGTGCTGCCGGCACATGGTGTACCGCCGTGGCGATCCCTCACGGCGAGGCGCCCTCCCCGGCCGTGAAAGACCGGCAGGGCGGGAGGCGGAGGTCAGGGCTGCCAGCTCGACCGACGAACGGCCGAGGCGGACCTGGCGGTCCGTCGCAGGCCGTGAGGAGGGAAGAGCAAGGCCCCGGCTCCCATCATGTCCCGGAGCAGGCCCGGGACCCGGGGCGTTCCGCGGTGGTCGTCGCGAGCGGCGGGAGGCGGAGGTCAGGGCTGCCAGCTCGACCGACGAACGGCCGAGGCGGACCTGATGGTCCGTCGCAGGCCGTGAGGAGGGAAGAGCAAGGCCCTGGGCCCGCATCCCGCCGCGCAGCAGACCACCGCGGAACGCCCCGGGTCAGAAAGCCGTGCCGAAGGAGAACGTCAGCTCCCCGCGCGACTCGCCGGGCTTCCGGTCGAGCTTGGAGCCGTACTCGAGGCGCAGCGGGCCGGCGGGGGTGTGGATCCGGAGGCCGATCCCTGCGCCCCAGCGGACGTCGCCGGGCGAGACACGGGAGGGGTCGGCCCACACGTTGCCCGCATCGAGGAAGACGACCCCCGAGACGATCCCGCGGATCGGGTGCCGCCATTCGAGGTTGAGGATGACGATGGCGTTGCCGCCGATCGGGTTCCCGTTCTCGTCGATGGTCTCACCGGGGATGCCCAGCCGGTCGATGGGGAACGCCCGGTGGGAGACCCGGCCGCCGGCGAAGTAGCGGGCGCCGATGGGGATCTTGAGGTTCTCGGGCTCGACCCCGCCGATCCCGACGGGGTGGATGGCACCGAGGTGAAGCCCCAGGGCGCCCGTCCCGCCGAGGAACGGTCCGAAGAGCCCGAGCCGCCCGTCGAGCTTGAGGAAGTGGGCCTCGGCCTTGAGGAGGGGGAAGGCGTACTGGGCGCTGAAGGAGGCGAGCACCCCTCGCCCCGGGTCCAGCGGGTCGTCCCGGGTGTCCCACTCCAGCGTCGGCGTCAGCGAGGCGATCCGGATCCGCTGTTCCTGCCGTTCCAGCTCGGAGAGGATGTCGTCGGGGGCGTCGGGCTCGACCCGCTGGTACTCGTACCGGAGCCACCGCCGGTACGGCCTGCGGCGGCGGTCCCCGACGTCGATCCACAGGCCCCGGCGGTGCTGGGCGAACGACGTGAAGGTCTCCTCGGTCTTGTACAGCGAGACGTAGGCCGGCACGCCGAGGTCGAGGACGTCGTGCTCCCGGAGCGTCGCCTGGAACCGCTGTTCCCGGCTCGAGAGCCGCGCCTCGACGCCGAGGGCGTGGGCGTGGCCGAGCAGGTTGAGGTGGGACCAGCCGACGATCAGGCGGGCCCGGCTGTCCGTGTCCCACCCCACCCCGAGGACGTACGACCGCTGGCGCCCCTCCTCGCACCGGACGAGCAGGCCGCGCCGCGGGCCCCGCTCCTCCCCGGGGAGCGGCACGATGTCGATCCGCCGGAACAGCCCGAGCTCGTACAGCTCCTGTTGGGCGTCGAGGATCGCGGAGAGCGAGTACGGCCTGCCCGTGGCCACCCCGTGCCGGGTCAGGATCTTCCGGACCACGGAGGTCGCCGTCGTCCGCAGTCCGGCCACGACGACCTCTCCCAGGGTGACGTACGGTCCGGGTACGGCGCGGACCGTCACGCGCGCCTCGCCGGGGCGCGAGGTGTCCACGTCGACCTCGACCCTTCCGTCCGGGTACCCCGCCGAGGCCAGCGCCAGCTCCAGCGCCTGGCGGGCCGGTCCCACGGCGCCGGGGTTCCACGGCCCCTCCTCCTTGAGCGGCAGCGGCCCCTCGAGCGCCGCCAGCACCTCGACCGGGAACCCCTCGAGCCGGAGCTCGCTCAGCCGCCACCGCCGGCCCTCGTGGACGGGGAAGACGATCCGGACCCGGTCTCCCGCCTCCGCGGGCTCGATCCGCGGCGGGTCCACGGAGACCTCGACGAACCCGCGCGACCGGTAGAGCCCCTCCACCGCCTGCCGGTCCGCCTCCAGCGTCGTCCCGGTCACGCGGCGGCCCCGCCACCCTCCCACCCTGCCGGGCCGGACCCGGACCGTTCGCCGGAGCTCCCGGGGGGCGATGGCCGAGGCTCCGGGGAACCGCACGGCCTCGATCCGGACCCGGGGCCCCGGCTTCGCCTCGATGGCCAGGCTCCGCGCCCCGTCCTCCCGACCGATCCGGACCGACACCGTGGCCAGGAGGTACCCCCGCGCCTGGAGACCCTCGAGGATCCGCTGCTCCACGTACCCCGCCTGGTCGGGGTGGAGGTCGCCGGCCTCGGGGTCGGGCAGGACGGCCCGGACCAGATGCCGGACATCCTCGTCACCCGCGATCTCGAGCCGCCACCGCGGGCCGGGATCGACCTCGAGCTCCAGCACGGTCCCCGAGGCCGTCCGCCGGCGCCTCACACCGGTCACCGCGCCGTCCCAGTATCCCTCGCGCCGCAGCGCCCGCTCGACGGCGGTCCGTGCCCGCTCGATCCGGCGCGCCGTCAGGATGTCGCCGGCGTCGAGCCCCGCGGCGGCCGCCAGCTCGCCCTCGGGGTCCGGCACCCCCACGATCACCACCCTGTCCAGGCGGTCGGGCTTCCCCCGGTCGACGGCCACCGTGATCCGCACCGCATCGGCGGCGGGGTCGTACTCGACGGAGGGCTCCGCCGAGGCCTCGGGGTACCCCTCCTCTACGAGCCGCTTCACCACACGGTCGCACGCCCGCTCGAGGGCCGCCGCGGTGAACAGCTCGCCGCGGACGAGCCCCAGCCAGCCGCGGACCTTCCGCCTGGTCCGCCCCTCCACGCCGGTGACCTCCACCGACTCGATCCGCGGGCGGAGGAACAGCCGGACACGGACGGCCACCCCGTCTCCGTCCGGCTCGCTCGTGACCACGACGTCGTCGATGCGGCCGCGGGCCCAGAGGACGCGGACCCCCCGCCGCAACCGGGCCGGATCGAGCGGCGCGCCCGCCTCGAGGCCGAGGGTCCCCAGCACCTCCTCGCGGGAGACCGGCCCGTCCGCCTCCACGGTGACGGTGGTGACGGGCCGCCCGCCGCCGGCCACGGCCGGCGCCGCCACGGCCAGGGCGAGGAGCAGCGCCGCGGCGGGACGGCGGCCCATCAGTACCGCCTCCGAAGCTTGATGTCCAGGGAGTACGACCCGTCGGTGTCCCGGGTGGCCTCGAGGAACAGCCCCCTGGAGAGGTACCACCGGCTGATCACCACCTCCTCCCGGTTGGAGGAGAGGTTCGACTGCACCACGAGGGTCCAGTTCGGCGCCAGCTGCTTGACCAGCGTGACCCGGGCCGTGGGGTTGCCGGTGGTGCTCTCGGAGAACGGGTCGATCCGGAGCTGGTCCACCGCCAGGATCGACCGGGCCCGCCGGTCGAGCTCGGCGTTGATCTGGCTCGTCAGGATGCTCGACGCCAGGACCGCGCCCATCCCCTCCTCCTCCCGGCCCGTCCTCCGGCCGAGGGAGAGCAGGGAGAGGATGTCCGCCTCCTGGAGCGGGGGATCGGAGGTCAGCACCGGGTGGAGGCTCCGGGGCGTCCCCTGGAGGAGGATCGTCACGGCGTAGACGTCGACCCATGTCCGCGCCTCGAGGTCGATCCGCGGCTCGATGGACGATGGGTCGGTGAACAGCAGGACGCACCGGTCGAGCTCGTACCGGACGCCGCGGAGGAACAGGTCGCCCCCCTCTGCCAGCTCGATCCGGCCCACGACGCCCGGCCTGGCGGGCGTCCCCGAGATGTCGAGCACGGCCGAGGCCACGATGTGCACGAACGGCGAGCGCATCTCGATCGTCCGGTCGGCCTCCACGTGGAGTGCGAGCCGCGGTCGCTCCGGGGGCCGGCCCTGTCCCCCCCCGCCGAACCACTCGAGGAGCAGCGTCGCCGGGTCGTCGCGCCGCCGGAGCACCGTCCGGTCCACCGTCAGGCGGCCCCCGAGCTCGAGCCCGTCGGGCGGGCCGCGCAGCCACCACGATCCCGAGAGGCGCGCCTCGAAACCAGGGAGCACCGTGTACCGCACGGCGCGGGCCGACCCCTCGAGGGCGAGCACGGGGCGCCCGTCCCGGAGACGGACCGTCCCATCCACCGTCGCGTCGCCCCCCATGATCCTCAGCCGCACCCCGGACAGGAGCGCTTCGGTCTCGTCGAGCTCGATGGCGCCGTCGATGGAGGTCGCGATCATCGGGCTCCCCGGCAGCCGGAACGATCCCTGGGCGACGCGCAGCCGCCCCCGGAGCCGCGGCGCCGTGACGGTCCCGAGGATCCGGACCGTGCCCTCCAGCCGTCCCGCCGGCTCCCACCGGGGCAGGACGAGCCGCAGCAGGAGCCCGTCGAGGGTCCCCCGGACGGTCCCGTCCAGCGTCCCGTCCGCACCCCGCGCGACGGCCACGGCGACCTCGTCCCCCCCCACCGCCAGCCGAAGCTCATCGAGCCTGGCGGCCCCGTCCCCCTCCAGCACGAACGGGGCGGGCCGGACGAGCCGCACGGGCCGTTCCCCCAGCGTCAGCTCCACGCGGTCGAGCGTCCCGCGGAGCTCCGGCGCCCCGCCGTCGGGCCACCGGACCGCCAGCGTGCACAACACCCGCCCGTCCAGGGGGATCCCCCGCCCGGGGAGGAGCCTGTCGAGCACCGCGCCGACGTCGTCCACCCGGACCGAGCCGCCCCCTTCCAGCCCGTCCGCCGTTCTCCGGAGGTCGAGCCCCCCCTCCGCCGCGCCCTCGAGGTGGAGGTCGGCGTGGACGCCGTCCTCGCCGGTCCGGACCCCGACCGACGCGCCCGGGGTCCGGATGGAGGCCCGCGCCGACGCCACACCGTCGAGCGGCCAGTCCACCGACGCCTCCAGCGTGCCGTGTCCGCCGGTCAGCCGGGCGAGAAGGGGGTGGACCACCCCGGGATCGAACCCGGACCACCGGAGGGCCCCCTCCACCCGCCGCCCCGCCACGTCCCACGACGCCTCGCCCGACGCCCCGCCCTCGAAGGCGATCGCCCTCGCCGTGAACGTGCCGCGCTCGAGCTCCACGCGGGCCGACCCGTGCCCGAACGGGACCCCCGCTACCTCCACGCCCGTCAGCCCGAGGGCGAACGACCCGGAGGGCCGCGCGACGCTCCCGCCGAGCGTTCCGCTGAACGCCGCCTTCCCCTCGAGCTCCACCGGCGTGTGGAGCCACCCTCCGACCGTCTCCAGGGGAACCCCCATCGCCGTCAGTTGGAGCGCCAGCTGGTCCTCCGGCCGGTCCCACCGGACGGTGCCGCGCGCCCGCCCACCGCCGCGCCCGATCCGGAACACGGCTCTCCCGATGGTCAGCCGCGAGCCGGCCACCGTGGCCGTCACGGCGGCGTGGTCCAGCGCGACGGGGGCAAGGACGAGGGGCGCCAGGTCCGCCTCGATCGACACGTGGGGCGCCTTCCACGGCCCGGAGAGGCCGAGGTGGAGCGTTCCCGCCCCGTCGAGCCGTTTTGGGAGCACCGTCCGGCCCACGAGGGCATCGGTCACCCGGACGATCTCGGGCAGGTCCCGCGTCCGGATCGCCAGCGACCAGGAGGGGATCCAGTCCCCAAGCGTCAGCGGGCCCTGGAGGTCCACCGTGGACCGCCCGATGGCGAGACCGCGGCCGTCGAGCTGGAGGACGCCGGGCGGGGCCAGCGCCAGACGCATCTCGCCCTCCACGGGCAGCGGCCCGGCCGCCGGATGGACGGTGACGTCGGCCGTCCCGTGCCCCTCCCGGATCCGCCGGCCCTTCCACGCCAGCGAGACCGAGGCGTCGAACCGTCCCGCCAGCCCCACCGGCGGCATCCGGACGTCGCCGAGGAACGGCTCCAGCGCCACGCCCCGGCCCTCGAGGGTGATCCCGTGGTGCCAGGGCCGCCCCAGCGGCGCCAGGGTGTACCGCCCGCGGACCGTCCCGCCGTGGTACCGCGCCCGTTCCAGCCGGGCGTGGAGGCCGTCCGGGCCGATGGTGACGAGGCCCCGCAGGTCCTCCACGGGGAAGCCGGAGGCCGTCAGGCGGGGCGAGGCGACGCGGACGTGCAGCGGCGGCGAGGTCAGGGTGTCCAGCCGGAGGTCGAGGGAGACCGGTCCGGCGAGCAGCCCGCCGAGGTGCAGCGACCTGGAGAGCCGCTCCAGCCGCCCGGAGCCCCGGAACGCCAGCCAGACGGCGCCGCCGCGGAGCGAGCCCCGTCCCTCGCCCGAGACCAGGTCCGAGCGGAGGACGAGGTGCGGGACCACCACGCCGTCCTCCAGCCTGAGCCGGGCGGCGAGGGTGCCTCGCACCGGCTCCATCGCCGGGATCTCGAGCCGGAACGGGCCGCTCCGGAAGAACCCCCGCGGCGGGCCGCCCGTCGCGGTCCAGCCGGCCTCGACCGGACCCGCGTCCAGCCGGAGCCTCCCGGGAAGAGGGAGCCCCTCCACGAGCACGTCGTGGAGCTCGAGGTGCCCGACCCGGACCCGGAGCCAGCCGCCCGGCCCGGCGCGCCGGTGGGGCACCGGCAGGGTGGACGCGCGCAGCCGGACCCCCTCCACCACAACCGTTCCCAGGTCGAGCCGCCCCCGCGCCGCCCGGAACGCCGCGCCCGAGAGCGTCAGGCGCCGGATGGTGACCTCCCACCCCGGGAACCCCGCCCGCACGGCCCCCAGCTCGAGCCGGAGCGGCACGATGGAGAGGGCCGTGTGCCCGATGGTGACGTCGCCCCCGGTGGCGTCGCCGATCCACCGCTCCAGCCGGTGGGTCAGCACCGCCGCCACGGCGGGGCTCCCCGCGGCCCGCTGGAGGGCGACCAGGAGACCGAGGAGGAGCGCCGCTCCGGCCAGCGCGGCGATCAGGGTTCGCCGCAGGTGGCGGTACCTCACCCGCCGCGCTCTCCCCACTTGAGCTTGTGGTGGAGCACCTGAAAGAACGAGGTCGCCGGGTCGTGGATCAGCCGCACCGGCTCGTCGTGGCGCTGGATCCGGACCAGGTCGCGCGGCGTCAGGGGGAACCCCTCCTGCCCGTCGAGCGTCAGGTAGACCTCCTCGGAGAGGCTCTCGAGCCGGATCTCCACCACGGAGTCCAGGGCGATGCCGATGGGCCGGTTGGTCAGCGTGTGGGGGCAGATCGGCGTGATCAGCATGATGTCCAGCGTCGGGTGGAGGATCGGCCCGCCGGCGGAGAGGTTGTACGCCGTGGAGCCCGTGGGCGTCGCCACGATCAGGCCGTCCGCCCGGAACCGGCTGACGAACTCGCCGTTGACGTGGACCGAGAGCACGATCATCCGCGCCAGCGCGGTCTTGTTGATGACGGCGTCGTTGAGTGCGCGCCGGACGACCGGTTCCTCGCCCGGGGTCAGCACCGTCACCTCGAGCCGCTCCCGCTCCTCGACCACCGCGCGCCCCTCCAGGGCCTCGTGCAGGACGGGGAACAGGCTCTCCGCGCGGTGCTCCGTCAGGAACCCCAGCGTCCCCAGGTTGATCCCGAGCACTGGGGTCGTCCCCAGCTCGCCCCGGGTGACCGAGAGCAGCGTCCCATCGCCGCCGAGCACCACCACCAGGTCCACCCCGGCGGCCAGCGCCGTGCGCTCCGGGCCGGGCGGCCGGCCCACGGCGGGTGCCGACTCGGCGTCCAGCACGACCTCCAGCCCCAGCCGCTCCAGCTCCACGAGGAGCTGCCGTCCCAGCTCTACGGCCTCGGGCGAGGAGCCCTTGAGCACGACACCGACCCGCCGGATCGCATCCATGGGGAGCATTGTACCCCCGTCGCCGTGGTACCGTTCGGAGGGAAGCGACTGATGGGCGGACCGGTACTGTTCGTGGGCGACCTCCACCTCGGCCGCAGGCCGCCGCTGCCGGCGGAACGGCTGGCCGTGGCCGGTGTCGGCCCCCACGCGCTCTCCGCCGCGGCCGCGTGGGGAAACGCCGTCGCGTACGCCATCGAGCGCGGTGTCCGTGCCGTGGTGCTGGCCGGCGACGTGGTGGACCTCGACCGGGACCGGTTCGAGGCGTTCGGCCACCTGGAGGCCGGGGCGCGGGCGCTGCTCGGGGCGGGGATTCCCCTCGCCGCCGTGGTGGGGAACCACGACTGGGACGCCCTGCCCCGGCTCGCCGCCCGCCTGCCGGCCGTACGGCTGCTCGGCGAGGGGGGGCGGTGGGAGCGGTGGGCGGTTCCCGGCGACCCGCCCCTGGAGATCGTCGGGTGGTCGTTCCCCGACCACACCGTGGAGGAGGACCCCTCGGCCGACCCGGGACTGGCCGACGCCGTGGCGGGGGCCGCGCCCGGCGCGCGGATCGTCGGCGTGGTCCACGGCGATCTCGACCGGCCGGGCTCCCCGTACGCCCCACTGGACCGCCGGCGGCTCGAGAACGCCGGCGCCGATGCATGGCTCCTCGGCCACATCCACACCCCGGACCGCCTCGACGGAGCCCGCCCGCTGGGGTACCTGGGCTCCCTGGCGGCCCTCGATCCGGGCGAGCCCGGCGTTCACGGCGCATGGGAGCTGGAGGCCGTTCCTGGCGGCGTGCGCCTCCGGATGGTGCCCCTGTCCCCCGTCCGGTTCGAGACGGTGGATGTGGTCCTCGACGATGCCCGGGACGCCGACGCGGTGATGGACGCCGTACGCGCGGCGGCTCAGGCGCGCCTCGGGGCGGAGGTCAGGGCCGCGCGCCCGTGGCTCGAGGCCGTGGTGATCCGGGTCAGGCTCCGGGGCAGGGTCGGCCGAAGGGACGGAATCGCCGCGCTCCTCGATAGTGGGACCGGGTTCTTCCACGTGGCCGAGGTGCCGTGTCTCGTGGAACGGATCGAGGATGGGACACTCCCCATGGTGGACCTCGCACGGCTCCGGGAGGAACCGACCCCGGCCGGCGAGATCGCCCGCCTCCTGGCGGTGCTGGAAGCCGGCGACATCCCTCCGGAGCTCCTGGCCCGCGCCCGGCGGGCCGTGGCGCCGTGGCTCGCGGACAAGTGGAGCCCGCCCGGCGCGCCGGCGGCCCCTGATCTCCGGGAGGCGCTGATCGAGGCGGCCCGCGAGGCGCTCCACCTCCTGCTCGAACACCGCCGTGGGGAGAACGTGCCGTGAGGGTCGTGCGGATCGATGTCCGGGAGGCCCCTGGACTGCCCGACGGGGTCGCGGCGGACGGGCTCGATGCCCCGGTCGCGGTGATCGCCGGCCCCAACGCCGCGGGCAAATCCACCCTCGCCCGGGCCCTCCGTGGGGCCCTCTGGCCGGAGGAAGCCGCCGCCCGGATGGCGGCGGAGGTCCGGTTCCGCACGGCGGCCGGGGAGGCCACCGCCGTCCTGCGGTGGGGCCGGGTCACCTGGAACGGTACTGCCCCGGCTCTGCCCGGTCCGGAGGCAGGGCGGGCCGCGCGGTTCGGGCTGCCGGCGCTCCTGTCGGCGGGCGAGGCCGAGATGGCGTTCGCCCGCCGGATCGCCATCGAGCTGGCCGGAGGGTACGACCTGGAGGCCGCACTGGCCGCCGTGCCCCCGCTGGACTCCCGCCGCGGCACCGTCCAGGGGACCCACGAGAAGGCCGTCCGGGAGGCCGGGCGCCTCCAGCGAGAGCTCCGGGAGCTGGCAGCGGACGAGGACCGGCTTCCGGAGCTCGAAGAGCGCCTCGAGGCAGCGGACGATGCGGCCTCCCGGGCCCGTCTGGCCCGGGAGGCCGCCACCTTCGCCCGGGTAAGGGAACGAATCGCCCGCCTCCGGACCGAAGCCGCCGGGCTTCCGCCGGAGCTCGACCGGCTGTCGGGCGACGAGGAGACCCGGCTCCGGGAGCTCCAGCGGGACCGGGAGGAGGCCCGCGAGGCCGTGGACGAGACCACCCGCGAGGTGGCGAGGATCGGTGAGGCACTCGAGGCTACCCGGCTCCCGGGCCCGTCGCCCGCGATCGGGGTCCTGGACTCGTGGAAAGACCGCGCCGGCCGCCTCCGGGAAGCCGCTTCCCTGCTGGCGTCGCTGCGGATGGAGCTCGCCAGCGCGGCCGCCCGGGCGCGGGACGCCGCCGGTGGGCTGTTCGCCGGAGAGCCCGTCCCGCTCGATGCCGCCGGGATCGGAGAGCTCGAGACGGCCCTCGCGGACCGGGAGGAGGCCGCCGCCGAAGTCGCCGCCGGGGAGGCCCTGGCGCGGGCGTGGTCCGCCGCCGCGCGGGAGGCCGACCCCGAGGCCGTCCGGCGGCTGCGGGAGGGAGCCCTGGCGCTCCGGCGCTGGCTGGCCGCCGCCCCCGGACGGATCCCCTTGTGGCCCGGCTGGACCCTGCTGACGGCTGGAGCAGTGGCCGCGGTGGCCGCGATCACCGGGACCCTCCCGGACGATCTGCTCCCCGCGGCCGCTTCCCTCCTTGCAGCGGGGGCCGCGTGGACTGCGGCCGGAGCCGTGGATCGGTGGCGTGCGGCGCAGGACCGGGAAGAGGCCCGGCAGCACGCTGACCGGCTCGGGGTCGCTCCGGCGGCGTGGGAGGAGGGGGCCGTCGCCGACGCTGCGGGGGCGGCAGAGGCCGAGGCGTCCCGGATCGCGGCGGCGGTGGAGGCCGGCAGCCGGGCCGAGGAGGCACGGGAGCACGAGGAGGCGGCCCGGCGCACGCTCGTCAGCGCCCGCGAGGCCACGGCGCGTGCGGCGCAGGCGGCCGGACTCGATCCCAGCCTGCCTGATCTGGTCCTGCTCGACCGTGCCCGGCGGATGGAACGGTGGCACGAGGCCAGTGCAGAACGAGCCGCCCTCGAGGGGAAGCTCGCGGAGCTGGAGGCATCGTCGAAGGCCGTCCTCGCGGAGCTCGCCGATTTTCTCCGCATCCACGGGGCCGGAGAACCTGGAGACGCCGCCGGGGCGGTGGAGGCAGTGAACGCCCTGGAGCGGCGGGTGAAGGAGCTCGCCAGGCTCGAAGAGAGCCACCGGGAGGCCGCAACCCGGCTCGAAAGGGAGCAAAAGCGCCTGCGAGAGGCCGAGACGCGGCTCGCGGCGTTCTGGGAGGCCGTCGGCCTGCCGGCAGGGGATGTGGCCGCACTCCGCATCCGCCTCCAGGCGCTCGGCGAACACGCCAGGATCCGGGAGGCACTGGAGCGTGCACGGGGCGAGCTGACGGGAGCGGAGGAGCGGATTCGCGAGGGTGGAGGGTTCGAGAGGCTCGGGCTCGCCCCGGAGACGGTGGAGGCGGCGGAGGCGGAGGCCATGGCGAACCGGCTCGAGAAGGAGGCTTCCGAGGCCGACACGCTGCATGAGCAGATCGCCGCCATCAGGGCACGGATCGATACGATGAAGCGCGGCTCCTCGCTGGAGGAGGCCCGGGCTGAGGCTGCCGCCGCGGCGGAGGCCGTCGTCCGGGAGCGGGACGCCCGGATGCGGCGTGCGCTCGTCCGGCTCGTCCTGGAATCCGCCCGCGAGGCCGTGGCCCGCGAGCACGCGCCGGACGTTCTCCGGCGAGCCTCGGAATGGCTCCGGCGGTTCACTCGGGGGGCGTTCGAGCTCCAGGTCGCGGCGGACGGCGCACTCCGGGCCCGGGACACGGCGCTGGACGAGCTCCGCAGCCCGGGCGAGCTGTCCGACGGCACCCGCGTCCAGCTACTCCTCGCCGTGCGCCTCGCCGCGCTGGAGGCGCTGGAAGGCGGCGCGGACCCCATCCCGGTGGTGCTCGACGAGGCGCTCTCCACCGCCGACCCTGGCCGGTTCCGGGAGATCGCGGCCACGCTCGGAGAGGTCGCGGCGGCCGGCCGGCAGGTGATCGTCCTGACCGCCGACCCCGCCGAGCCCGGGCGGTGGCGGGAGGCGCTGGCCGCGGCGGGGCTCCCGGAACCGGTGGTGACCCGGATCGGGCGTACCGCTCGGGACGGGACACTGGCGCGCGCGCCCGAGGCGGCCCCGCCCCCCCCGCGGCCCGCACCGGGAGAGGATGTCGCCACGTGGGCCGAACGGGCGGGGATCCCTGCGCCCGACCCGTGGCAGCCGGTGGACGCCTGGGCGCCGGCATGGCTGCTGGCCGACCGCCACGACGCGGCCTACCGCCTCCACGAGGCCGGACTGAAGCGGGTCGGAGCGTGGCGGAGCGTCCGGGGGACGGCGGCCGATCCGCTGGATGGGACCGAGGCCGCCCTGCTCGAGGCCCGGGCCGCGCTGGCGACGGCAGTACTCGATGCCTGGCGGCGGGGACGGGGCCGGCCGGTGACGGTGGCGGATCTCGAAGAGGCCGGCGCCCTGACACCGACGTTCCGCGATGCCCTCCTCGAGCTGGTGGAGCGCCATGGCCGGGACCCCGAGGCGTTCGTCGCGGCCGTCCGGACGCTGCCACGGTACCGGAAGCGGGAGGCGCTCGAGGCGCACCTGCGGGCCGGAAGCGTCCTCCCCGAGGACGGGACTGCCGATCCCGAGGCCGTGACCGCCGCGGCGCTGGAGGCCGCCGGCCCCGCGCTGCAGGCAGCTGGAATCGGCCGGGGTGAAGCGGCGCGGTGGGTCCGCTCGCTCCTGGAGGCGCTCGACGAAACCGGCCCGGCGCGCCGTGTACCATCATGACAGGGGAGGGAGAGCCGTGGCACGACGCATCCTGCGGTGGTCGACGATGGCGCTGGTCTTCGCGCTCGCCGCCGCCTCCATGGCGGGGGAGCCGGACTGGAGCGAACGGATCCGCAACGGCGAGTGGTACTTCACCGTGGGGCGGCTCCGGCAGGCCGAGGCGGAGCTTCGCGCCGCCCTGGATCTGGCCAACCGGTTCCCGCCCGGCGACCCGCGGCTCGAGCGGACGCTGGAGGACCTCGGCAGGCTCTCCGAGCACGAGGGCCGGAACGACGAGGCCCAGGCGACGTACCAGCTCCTCCTGGCCGCCGTGGAGCAGCGGGCCGGGAAGGGTTCGCCGGAGCTCCTCGACCCGCTGGCCGCGGTGGGGCGCACCGCGCTCCGCGGCGGCGACGTGCCCACGGCGCGGGAGGCGTTCGAGCGGTATGCGGCCCTCGCGGCGAGCGCCCCGGGCGCGGACCCCGACGCCCTGCGGGAGGTGCTCGCCACCCTCGCCCGGATGGACGTGCTGGCCGGGGACGAGGCGAAGGCCCTCGAGCGGCAGCGGCGGGCCGTGGCCCTCCTCGACGCGGGGACCCCGGCCGACGCCGACCGCGTCGCGGCGCTCCGGACCCTCGGCGGGCTCGAGCTCCGCGCCGGCGACCCTGCCCGCGGGGAGCGCCTCCTCGCCAGGGCCGCGGGGATCGCCGCCGCCTCGACGGAGGACGACCTGCCCCGCCCCGGCGAGATCCTGCTCGAGGGGGCGCGCGTGGCCCGCGCCGCCGGCCACCCCGACGCCGCCGCGCGGCTGGCGCAGCGGGCGCTGGACGCCGGCGCCGGCCCCCAGGCCCGGCTGGAGGCGCTCGGCGTGCTGGCCGACGCCGCCTGGGACGGGGCCCGGCGGATGGGCCTGACCCTCCCCGACCTCGTGGGCGTCGCGCCGGCCGATCCGGCCGTCGCCCTGGCCCGGACCCGGCTCGAGCTGCTCGCCGCAGCCCAGGACGAGGCCGGGGCCCCCGCGGCCGACCGGGCCCTCACCCTCGACCGCCTCGTCCGCGTGGCCGCCATGCAGGGAGACACGGGCGCCGCGCTCCGGGCCCTGGACCGGCTCCGGGCGCTGGGCGACGGCGTGGCCCTCGCGCCCGACGTCCACGAGGGCCGGGTGGCGCTGCTCGAGGCCGCCGGGCGGCGGGAGGAGGCGCTGGAGGCGAACGGCGAGCTCATCGCCGCGATCGAGGCGGCGAAGGGTCCGCAGGACCCCTCGCTGGTGCCGCTCCTCCAGCGCCAGCAGCGGCTCCTGGAGGCGCTGGGGCGGAAGAAGGACGCGCGGCGGATCCGCAAGCGGCTCAAGAAGCTGCCCCGGCACGCCCGGCGCTGACCGTCCCAGGGCAAACGGAGGCCGCGGCGAACCGCCGCGCCGTGAAGTGACCCTGCACCCGGCCCCCGCGCTCCCCTTTCCTCCTCGGGTGGAGAGCTCGCTAGGGCACAGCGCAACGGCCTTGCGTGGGTGTCGGCAACCCTGCTCCGCCGTTGCAGTGGACAGGGCGGGTGGGTATCCTTCGCATACCGAATCGATCCACAGGCGAGACCGATCGTTCGGGGGAGGAAGAACCATGAAGCGGAACCGGTGGACGACACTCGTGGTGCTCGGCGGGACCGTGCTCTGGACGGCGCTGGCCGCGGCCCAGACCGCCACCCTGTCCGAGCTCCGGATCGACCAGCCGGGATCGGACACCGACGAGTACTTCGAGCTGGCGGCCCCGGCGGGGACCTCCCTCGACGGCCTGACGTACCTCGTGATCGGCGACGGCTCCGGGGGCTCCGGTGTCATCGAGTCCGTGGTCGACCTGTCGGGGCACACCGTGCCCGCCAGCGGGTTCTTCGTGGTT
Source organism: Thermoanaerobaculia bacterium (assembly GCA_027067575.1). GTDB lineage: Bacteria > Acidobacteriota > Thermoanaerobaculia > Thermoanaerobaculales > Sulfomarinibacteraceae > JAMOVQ01. Next base: position 99,189 of record JAMOVQ010000141.1, read on the forward strand.
GCGGAGTCCACGTTCTCGCTCGGGACCGCTGACCTCACGGCGTCCCTCAACTTCGAGAACTCGGACAACGTCACCCACCTACTCGTCTCCGGGTTCACAGGCTCCAACGGTGACGACCTCGACACGAACGACGACGGCACGCTGGACGTGACGCCGTGGACGGCCGTGGAGGACTGCGTCGCCCTGATCGAGACGGTGGGTTCCGGCGATCTCGTCTACTGCTCGGAGCAGGTGGGGCCCAACGGCAGCTACGTGCCGGCCCACGTCTTCACGTGCGCTTCCGGGTGGGAGATCGGGCAGTACGACCCGGCGGCGGGCGACGACACGCCCGGAGCGGCCAACGCCTGTCCCGGCGACCCGACGCTCTTGCTCTCGGAGATCGCCGTGACGCCCACGGCTGGTGAGTTCATCGAGATCCACAACCCGACGAGCCAGACCATCGACCTCTCCGATGTCTACGTCACCGACGCGACCTACCACACGTCGTCCGTGTACTACAACATCGTCCACGGCAACTCCACGGCGGGCGGCGGGGGGTACGGCGACTTCCACGCCAGGTTCCCCGCCGGCGCCACCATCGCCCCAGGGGAGTACCAGACCATCGCCATCGCGGGCTCCGACGACTTCGAGGCGACCTACGGTGTGGCCCCAACGTACGAGCTGTACGAGGACGGCGCCTCGGCCGACTCGATCCCCGACATGCGCGAGGCGTTCCCGGGCTCGATCAACAACCAGGGCGCGCTGACGAACTCGGGCGAGGTGGTGATCCTGTACACATGGGATGGCCAGTCCGACCTCGTCCAGGACCTGGACTACGCCCTGTGGGGCGACAAGGCCGAGGCGGTGGACAAGACCGGCGTCTCCATCGACGGGCCCGACGCCGACTCCACGCCGTCGACCTACCTCGACGATACGGCCATCGCCGACCAGGACGTCATCGCCACGAGCGGCCACGCCACGGGGAGCTCGTGGCAGCGAATCGACATGGACGAAGGGGCGGAGATCGGCACTGGGGGCAACGGCCTGACCGGCCACGACGAGACCTCCGAGGACCTGTCCAACACCTGGGCCGAGAAGACGCCGTCCCCCAACGCCGGCGTGCCAGTGCAGCCGCCGAAGGTCCTGTTGCTCTCCGAGATCGTGGTGACGCCCACGGCGGGCGAGTTCATCGAGATCCACAACCCGACCACCGAGACGATCGATCTGGACAACTACTACGTCACCGACGCCACCTACGCATCGGGCGGCGTGTACTACTACAACATCGTCACGGGTTCCGACGCCGGCGGCGGGGGGTACGGCGACTTCCACGCCCGGTTCCCTACCGGTGCCACCATCGCCCCCGGGGAATCCCAGACCATCGCCATCGCCGGCTCCGACGACTTCGAGGCGACCTACGGCGTCGCGCCGACGTACGAGCTGTACGAGGACGGCTCCACGGCCGACTCGATCCCCGACATGCGGGAGGCGCTGCCCGGATCGATCAACGGCCAGGGCGGCCTGGCCAACAGCGGCGAGATCGTCGTCCTCTACTACTGGGACGGCGAGAGCGATCTGGTGACCGACATCGACATCGCCGTATGGGGTGACAAGGCCGAGGCGGTGGACAAGACGGGCGTCTCCATCGACGGGCCCGACGCCGACTCCACGCCCTCGACCTACCTGGACGACACACCCATCGCCGACCAGGACGTCGTCGCCACGGGCGCCCACGCCTCGGGCAGCTCGTTCCAGCGGGTCGATCCCACCGAGGGAACCGAGACGAAGAGCGGCGGCAACGGCGTGAACGGACACGACGAGACCTCAGAGAACCTGTCGGTCACCTGGACCAGCGATGCGCCGACGCCAGGCGACGGACAGCCCACGGGCTGGGTGATCAACGAGATCAACGCCGACCCCGACGCGACCAGCGGCGACGCCAACGGCGACGGGACGGCGGACACGGTGGAGGACGAGTTCGTCGAGATCGTCAACGCCACCTCCTCCGACGTGGACGTCTCGGGCTGGACCCTCTCCGACGGGTACGGCGTGCGCCACGTCTTCCCCCAGGGCACCGTGGTGCCCGCCGGGTGCGCCACCGTCGTGTTCGGCGGCGGCGCCCTGCTGGCGGACTTCGGCGGCGCCGTGGCCCAGACGGCCTCCACCGGGGCGCTGGGCCTCAACAACTCGGGCGACACGGTGACCCTGGCCACGGCCGACGGGATCGTCATGGCGAGCGTCGACTACGGCAGCATCGCCGGAAACAATCAGTCCATCACCCTCGACCCGGACGTCACCGGAACCTCCTGGGTCCAGCACGCCTCGGCCACCGGCTCGAACGGCGTGCTGTTCTCGCCCGGCCACAGGATCGACGGGACCCGGTTCTCCGGGTGCGCCACGCCTCCGGCCGACATGCGGATCCATGCGATCCAGGGCAGCGGGATGGCCTCGCCGTGGGCGAACCAGACCGTCACCACGACGGGCAACGTGGTCACGGCGGTCGGCGGGCAGGGGTTTTTCATGCAGACACCCGACGGATCCGACGACGGCGATCCGGAGACCTCCGAGGGGATCTACGTCTACACCGGCGGCACGCCCGCGGTCTCGGTGGGCGACGTGGTGGACGTGACGGGGCTCGTGGTGGAGTACTACGAGATGACCGAGTTCAGCGCGAACCCCACCGTGACGGTGACAGGAACGGGGACACTCCCCCAGCCCGTGGTGTTCGACGAGACGGACCCCTCGCCGGACCAGCCCCAGCCCGAGAACGCCAAGGAGCGGTACGAGGGGATGCTGGTCTCCTTCAGCGGAACGGCCAGCGGCCCATCCGACCGGTACGGCGACGTGGCCGTGGTGGCCTCGGGCCAGCGGGCGTACCGCGAGCCCGGGATCGAGTACCCCGGCGAACCCGGACTCCCCGTCTGGGACGGCAACCCCGAGATCTTCGAGGTCAAGCCCGGCGCCCTCGACGGCGCCACCGCCGCGGTGCCCGCCGGAGCCGCCGTGACGGCGGCGGGGCCGTTCTGCTACTCGTTCGGCGACTACCAGGTGTGGCCCACGGCGTTCTCGTTCACCGGCCAGCCCCAGGCCGTTCCCGTGCGGGAACGGGTGGCCGGCGAGCTGACCATCGGCACACAGAACCTCTACCGGCTGTTCGACGACGTGGACGACCCGTCGATCAACGAGCCGGTCCCCACGACCCAGGAGTACGAGGACCGGCTGGCCAAGTTCTCCCTGGTGATCCGCGAGGTGCTCCGTTCGCCCGACGTCCTCGTGGTGCAGGAGGCGGAGAACCTCCAGGTCCTCCGGGATCTGGCGGCCCGGATCCAGGCGGACGACCCGGCCGTGGTCTACACCGCGTACCTGAGCGAGGGGAACGATCCCGGCGGCATCGACATCGGGCTGCTCGTCCGCGACACGGTGCAGGTGGACTCGGTGACCCAGATCGGCGCGTCGGCCACCTTCACCTTCGCCGGCAACACCTACGACACCTGGTCCCGGCCACCGCTGGTGCTCACCGGCTCCTACGTGGCCAACGGGGCGCCGTTCCCCATCACCGTGGTGGGGGTCCACTTCCGCTCGCGGCTCGGGATCGAGGGGGACGGCGGCGCCTTCGCCCGCCAGAAGCGGTACGAGCAGGCCACCTGGCTGGCCGACTGGCTCCAGACCCGGCAGACCGCCGACCCCGCGGAGCGGATCGCCGTGGCGGGCGACTTCAACGCATTCGAGTTCACCGACGGGTACGTGGACGTGGTGGGGATCGTCAAGGGCGACCCCGACCCGGCCGGCGCGCTGATCCCGTCGCCCGACCTGGTGGACCCGGACCTCGCCGACCGGACCCTCGACCTGCCGGCCGCCGACCGGTACTCGTACGTCTCGTCGGGCACGGCCGAGGCGATCGACCACATCCTGACGGCCGCGACGCTCGGCGACTGGGTGCGCGGTTTCGCCTACGCCCGGCACTCGGCCGACGCGCCGGCGTCGCTGGCCGCCGACCCCACCACGCCGCTGAGAGCCTCGGACCACGACGGCGCGGTGCTGTACGTCATGACCGACGCCGACGGCGATGGGATCGCCGACGACGTGGACGACTGCAACGCCACACTCCCGCCGGAGATCGACCTCCAGCCCGCCGGGACCGCTGCGGACGGCGTCGTCACCGACTGTTCGGGGATCCAGTCCGTGGCGCTCGACCCGTCGTCCACCGGGCTCATCCTGACCACCACCGGCGTGCCCGGGGACACGAGCTGGACGTTCCACGTGGCCGTCGCAGCGGGGGCCCAGGAGGGTTCCGGCACGATCGTGGCGACGGATACCGACGGCAACGAGAGTACCGAGGCGGTCGCGCTCCGCGCCCCG